>JAMFSE010000148.1 GCA_026225115.1 Rhodovastum atsumiense | reverse complement strand
GCGCAGGCGGCACCCTGGGCGAAGGCCTCGATGATCTGCTCGGCAAGGGCGGCGAGCGGCCAGGTCTGCAACCAGGCGTAATAAGTGTAGCCTTGGCCGGGGTTGAACCAGATGGCGTAGAGGAAGAAGCCCCAGCTCATGCGGCTGGGGCGATTCCAGACCAGCAGGAAGGCAATGCCGATGAAGATGACTGCGGCGATGGTGTTGGCCAGCAGGATGGTTCGGTCCAGCCAGTGCAGCGGCGCCGGCGCGGCCTGTAGCGTGACGACGCGCGGCGGTGCGGTTTTGGGCAGGATGGCGAGTGTCGCCTGGAAATTCGGCAGCGCAAAGCCGAGGCCGCCGAGGTCGCCCATGACGCTGATCAGGCTGCGGCAATTATCTGTGTTCGCGGGAATGCAGCGCATGTGATGGAAGTCGACTTTATCGCCGGGCTGGATACCGGCGCGGGCTGCGGGGGATCGGTCTGGGGAAAGGAAAGGCGTGACGACGTCGACGATGGCGCCGTTGTTATCGGCGGTGAGGCCGAGCGAGGAGAGCGCATAGGTAACCCGGTATAATTCCGGGACCGAAAGCATGCAGGCCCAGAATGCCAGGACGACGGCGGCAAGGCGACCGAGATTGCGGCGGCCGAGGAGGTGCGGCGTTGAGATGGCTATTCCCTAAACGATGATGAGGCAGTCTCTTACGTTCGTTTTAGGGCATCATTGGGATACAGCAAAGGCGGCCATCGCCTCGGCGCCCAGCAGCGGGTTGGCTTCCTTCAGGCCGGTGCCGGTGAGCTGGCGGCGGAGCGCCTCGCGCATCAGCCAGTTCAGCATGTCGGCGGCACCCTGGTAGGAGAGGCCGCCGTGGGGATGGATGTTGGAGATGCAGTTGCGGAGCGAATCCCGCGTGCCGCGTTTGGGGTTATAGGTGAGGTAGACGCCGAGGCTGTCAGAGACGGTGAGGCCCGGGCGCTCGCCGATGAGGACGACGCTTAGTCTGGCGCCGAGTGCGGCGCCGATGTCATCGCCAAGGGCGACGCGGGCCTGGGTGGCGATGATGATGGGGGCGATGGTGAAACCGGTGAGGCGGGCGAGGATGGCTTCGACCATGGGCACGGCGTTTTGCATGACCGCGGCGGCGGAGAGGCCGTCGCTGACGATGAAGACGGCGTCGTAATCGCCGGGCGGGAGTTGGGCCAGGCAGTCGGGGGAGAGGCGGCGGCCGAGGTCCGGGCGGCGGAGATACATGTCGCGGCCTTCGACTTCGCTATGGACATGGATGGCGCCGGGCAAAGCGGCTTTGAGGGTGGCGACGTCGAGACGGGTGTGGACGGCGTCGCGGGCCTTGGCGTGGGCGAACTGGAAGTCCAGCACGTCGGTGATTTTCATGGCATCGCCGGCGCGCCCCAGGCCGATGCGGGCGCGGGTGGCGAGGCGCAGTTTCTCCCAGGGGTCTTCAGGCGGCATCGCGGTGCTCGGCGATGAGGCGTTTGAGGACCGGGTTCTGGCCTGGCAGCCGCATGCGGCCGGCGGCGTCGAACATGTCCATTTTTTCCAGCCAGGATTCGAATTCCGGGGCGGGGCGGACGTTGAAGGTGGCGCGCAGGTAGAGGATGTCGTGATAGGAGAGGGACTGGTAGTTGAGCATGACGTCGTCGGCGCCGGGGACGGCGATGACAAAGGAGACGCCGGCGGCGGTCAGCAGCGTCATCAGCGTGTCCATGTCGTCCTGGTCGGCTTCGGCATGGTTGGTGTAGCAAACGTCGCAGCCCATGGGGACGCCAAGGAGCTTGGCGCAGAAATGGTCTTCGAGGCCGGCGCGGATGATCTGCTTGCCGTCGTAGAGATATTCCGGGCCGATGAAGCCGACGACGGTGTTGACCAGCAGCGGCGAGAAGGCGCGGGCAACGGCGTAGGCGCGGGTTTCGATGGTTTGCTGGTCGATGCCGTAATGGGCGCCGGCGGAGAGGGCGGCGCCCTGGCCGGTTTCGAAATACATCACGTCGTTGCCGATGGTGCCGCGCTTGAGCGAAAGTGCTGCATCCTGGGCTTCGCGCAGGATTGCGAGGTTGATGCCAAAACCCTGGTTGGCGGCTTCGCTGCCGGCGATGGATTGGAAGACCAGGTCCATGGCGCCGCCGGCGTTCATCACCTCGATGGCGTTGGTGACATGGGTGAGGACGCAGGTCTGGGTTGGGATGTCGTAGCGCTGGCGCAGGTTGTCCAGCATGTCCAGCAATGAGATGCAGTTTTGCACATTGTCGGTGGCGGGGTTGATGCCGATGACGGCGTCGCCGGTGCCGTAGAGGAGGCCGTCCAGCGTGGAGGCGGCGATGCCGCGAAGGTCGTCGGTAGGGTGGTTGGGCTGCAGGCGCGATGACAGGCGGCCGGGCAGGCCGATGGTGTTGCGGAATTTTTTCACGACGTGGCATTTGCGGGCGACCGAAATGAGGTCCTGGTTGCGCATGAGTTTGGAAGCGGCGGCTGCCATTTCCGGGGTCAGGCCCGGGGCCAGGCGGGCCAGCGTCGGGCTGTCGGCCTCGTAGGAGAGCAGCCAGTCGCGGAAGCCGCCGACGGTGAGATGGGAGACGGGTTTGAACGCGGCGGCATCATGCGTGTCGAAGATGAGCCGGGTGATCTCGTCATGCTCGTAGGGGATCAGCGGTTCTTCGAGGAAAATGCTGAGCGGGAGGTCTGCCAATACCGCCCTGGCGGCGACGCGCTGGGTGTCGCTTTCCGCTGCGAGCTCCGCCAGCTCGTCGCCGGAACGTCGGCCTGAGGCGCAGGCGAGGACCGTCTTCAGATCGGGGAAGCGGTAGGTCTCGCCGCGAAAGCTATGCGCAAAATTCCCCATGCTTCATGCAAGCACAGAGCTTTACTGCGGTGCAACATAAATTCTTCGGGCGAAGCTGCCGGGGCGGGTGGTTCTTGCCCTGGCTTGGCGGGAAAGCGTAGGGTCCGGGGGCTTATCTCATCTCAAAAGGAACCGCCATGTCGACCAATGCAGCCCTGCTCGCCCGCCGCCAGGCGGCTATTCCGCACGGCGTTTCTTCCGCGCATCCGGTGTTTGCGGTGCGGGCGGAGAATGCCGAGATCTGGGATGCGGAGGGGAAGCGGTATATCGATTTTGTCGGCGGCATTGCGGTGGTGAATACGGGGCATAGGCATCCGAAGGTGATGGCGGCGGTGATGCGGCAGATGGAGCAGTTCACCCATGTTTCGTTTCAGGTCACGCCTTATGAGAATTATGTCGAGCTGGCGGAGAAGCTGAATGCGCTGGCGCCGATTGAGGGGCCGGCGAAAACGATTTTCTTTACGACCGGGGCTGAGGCTTTGGAAAATGCGGTGAAGATTGCGCGGGCGGCGACCGGGCGGGCAGGGATTATAACTTTTGCCGGCGGCTATCATGGGCGGACGATGCTGACGATGGCGATGACGGGCAAGGTTTTGCCGTATAAGAAAAAATTCGCGCCGATGCCGGCGGAGATTTACCATGTGCCGTTTCCGCATGCGCCGTTCGAGGTGACGGTGCAGGATTCGCTGCGCGCGATCGATATGCTGTTCCGTGCGGATATTGAGCCCGAGCGGGTGGCGGCGATTGTGCTGGAGCCGGTGCAGGGCGAGGGCGGGTTTATTCAGGCGCCGGAGGAATTGTTGCGGGCGTTGCGAAAGCTCTGTGATCGGCATGGGATTTTGCTGATTGTGGATGAGGTGCAGACCGGGTTTGCGCGGACCGGCAAGATGTTCGGCATCGAGCACAGCAGCGTGAAGCCGGATATTATGACGGTTGCTAAATCTTTGGCGGGCGGGTTTCCGCTGTCCGGCGTGATCGGGCGGGCGGCAATTATGGATGCGGCCGATCCAGGCGGGCTTGGCGGGACGTATGCGGGATCGCCGCTGGCCATTGCGGCGGCGCTGGCGGTGCTGGAGGTGATTGAGGAGGAGAGGCTTGTTGAGCGGGCTAATCAGATCGGGGCGAAGCTGAAGGGGAAATTGGAAGCGATTTCGCAGCGCAATGACAGCGTGCCGATTTCTTCGGTGCGCGGGCCGGGCGCGATGGTGGCGTTTGATATTGTGGCGACGCGCGGGACGTATGAGCCGGATGCGGAGATGACAAAGCAAGTGATAGCGAAGGCCCGCGAGAAGGGGCTGATCCTGCTGTCTTGCGGGGTTTATGGGAATTCCATCCGGCTGCTGGTGCCGCTGACGGCGAGCGATGCGCTGTTGGACGAGGCGCTGGGGATGCTGGAAGGGGCTTTGACGGCTTAGAGCATCTACGGCGCCGGCGCGATTGCCACCGGGATTGCCGACATTTGCGGCTGGGTTGTCAGCGGGTCGACAATGCGGCTGTCGGTTAACCGTGTGGCGTTGGCCGGGTGCCAGCCGTGGGAGAGCGAGACAACGCCGGGCCTGAGGCGGAGATCGATGCGCGCCCGGACGGTAATTTCACCGTGCAGGCTGCGGACCAAAGCAAGCGCGCCATCGGCGATGGCAAAAATTGCCGCATCGGAAATCGCCACGCGTAAGGCGGGAAAATCTTCATCGCGCGCGCGGAAAACATTGCCGTAGCTGTTGAGGCGGTCCGGGCGGTTGTGGCCCCAGACCAGTTGGGCGCCCTTGGCGCATATATAGCCGCGGGATCGGGGGTGATCCTTGTCGCCGGTGACGCCTGTGATCTGGCCGCCGTTTTCAACGCGGATGATGACGCCGCAATTTGCCCAGCATGAGCGGCAATGGGTGCGCACCTTGATCATGTCCATGGCGGTCTGCTCCGGGTTCATGCCGGTTTGCGCGTGGCATGTTGTTGGTTGCGGGGAGGGTATGCCTTGGGCGGGATTGATTCAAGGAATTCGTAAAACAGGTTTACTTTTTGCGGGCGGGATTGTTAATCGGCAATAGGAAACGTCGCGCCCAAAATTCGAATCTTAATCCACGGCGCGTCTCAAGGGGGGCTGGAGCAATGGAATTCGGCATTTTCGCACAAGCGACGGTTATGGGCCCGAGCGCGCATGACCCGACGGCGGAGCATAAGGCGCTGATGGATGAGCTGGCGCTGATCCGGCAGGCGGATAAATACGGCATTAAATATGCCTGGATTTCTGAGCATCACGGGCTGGAGGAATATTCGCATTTGTCCGCCAGCGAATCCTTTATTCCTTTCGCCCTGGCGCAGACCAAGCGGATTCATGTCGGCGCCGGGATCTGGCCGCTGAATCCGGTAACCAATCACCCGGTGCGGCTGGCCGAGCGGGCGGCTATTTGCGATCATTTATCCGAGGGGCGGTTTGAGTTTGGCACCGGCCGCGGGGCCGGCAGTTATGAGATCAGCATTTTCAACCTCACTCAGGAGCAGACCCGGGAGAATTGGGAAGAGGTTATCTGGGAGTTCCGGAAAATCTGGTCGGCCGGCGATTATTCGCATCAGGGCAAGGCATTTTCCGTGCCTAACTGCCGGATATTTCCGAAACCGTTTGGCGGGCCGGGTACGCATCCGGCGATGTGGCTTGCGGTTGGGAGCCCGCCGTCGTTTGAGAAGGCCGGCAGGTATGGGCTGGGCGCGTTGGGGTTTGGGCTGCTGTTCTCAGCACCCTCGGATATTCGGAAATATGCCGATATTTATAAAAATGCGATCGCCAAGGCCGAGCCTGTCGGCAATTACGTCAACGATAATTTTATGGTGGGGCAGGTTGTGCTGTGCCTGGAGGACCCGAAGGATGCGCGCGAGGTTTTCCGGCGCACCGATAATTCCTATTTGCGGGCACTGATGCACCGCTATCATGATAGTTTTCCGAGACCGGAAGGTTTTCCGGCATGGCCGACCATTCCGCCGGCAATGACCGAAGCGCAGGTGGAGGCGGCGATTGCCTATGGCTATCCGGTTGGTGGCCCCGACGAGGTGATTGCGGCGCTGAAGGCGTATGAGGCTGCAGGGGTTGATCAGGTGGTGTTTAACCAGCCTTATGGGCAGCCGCTCGATATCAGCATGGAGATTATCCGCGTGATTGGCGAGAAAGTTATTCCGCATTTCGACAAGGATCCGATTCATCGCACCACCCGGCATCGCTATGGGGCGAATGCGGAAGCGATGGCGGGGTTGCATCATGGATGAGCCGGCGCCGCGCGTGGCGCTGGTGACCGGCGGCGCCCGCGGGCTGGGGCGCGCCACCGCCGAGATCCTCGCAAAGCAGGGGGTTACGCTGATGCTGGTGGATGTGCTGGAGGAGCCGCTGCGGGAGACGCGGGACGCACTGGTGGCGGGAGGCGCGACATGTGAGATGTTTGCCACCGATATTTCCGTGCGCGCGAATTGCGTTGCGGCGGTCGAGGCGGCGGTTGCCAGGTTCGGCAGGCTGGATATTCTCATCAACGTTGCCGGCATCATGAAGTTTCATCATGCGACCGATGTGACGGAGGCGGATTTCCGCCGCATCATGGATGTGAATTGCTTTGCGCCGTTCTGGCTGTGCCAGGCGGCGTTGCCGCATTTGCTAGAATCCCGGGGAAATATCGTCAACGTTGCGTCGCAGAGTGCGTTGATGGGGACGGCTTATATCGTGCCGTACTCGATGTCGAAGGCGGCGGTGGTGCAGCTGACGAAATCCCTCGCGGTGGAATATGCTGAGAAAGATATTCGCATCAACGCGGTCGCGCCTGGGCCGATGTTGACGGGGATTTCCGAGGGGGCGGGGATTCCCGAGGATATGGATTTCAAAAAAATCATGCGCTATGCGGGGGTTCGGGCGCCTTCACAGCCAGAGACGGTGGCGGCGGTTATTGCGTTTCTGGCGTCGCCTGAGGCGAGTTCCGTGCATGGGGCGGTGTGGACGGCGGATAATGCGTCTTCGACTGGGTGAAGCGGCGGCGGCTGCGAATTCTGCACCGCGCTTTTAATGTTTCAGCGGCTTGGACTCAGCAATTTGTTAAGATTGTCCAATTAGGACGTTGGATGCGAAAGCGGATCAACGACTGAATTGGCGTATTTGATCCGCTGGGTTGGCTGGCAAAAACTGCAAAATTTATTGGCGACTTGTCGCGCGGAAGATCGGCGAGGTGGTTTGAGATGAAGCTTTATCTGGATAGAGAATGGCGGCGGATTATGGAAGAGATGGGGCGTGAGCATCAAGCCGAGGCCCGCTCCCATTGGCCACTTGGCGATGCTCTAGCGCTTTGTCTGGTTGTTTTGAGCGCGGCTGTCGGGGTGATTGTTATTTAAATTTTGTCGCGCGTTTGGGTGTGCTTTTATTTTGTGACGAGCGGGAAGCCGGTTGATAGCAGCAATTGGCTGGGAGCGCTGCGAAACAGGAATATGACGAATTATGTTTTGGATGCTGTACCACGTGGGGTGCAATGCCGGAGGGCATTGCACCCTACTTGCTACCTGCTCATTAAACTACGGTAGTAGAACTTTGTTGACGACCTGAATGACGCCGTTGGACTGATTAACGTCGGGGATTGTGATGTCGGCCGCGTCCCCTTTGGCGTCGATCACGTCAACGGACATTCCGGACATTTTGAATGTCAATTCCGGGCCGTCGACCGTGGGGAGCATGGCGGTTCCATTGCCTTTCATGATCAAGGCCTTCAGATCCGCGACTTCATATTTTCCTGAGACCACGTGGTAGGTCAGGATTTTAATCAGCATGGGTTTGTTCGCCGGTTTCAGCAGTGTCGTAACGGTACCGGCTGGCAAGGCGTCGAACGCTTCATTGGTCGGCGCAAAAACGGTGAAGGGGCCCGGGCCCTCCAGCGTCGGCACCAGGCCGGCGGCCTTGACGGCAGTTACGAGCGTGGAGTGATCTTTTGAGTTCACTGCGTTTGCAACGATATTTTGGTCGGATACATGGCGGCGCCGCCGACCATTGGGTCGGAACTCGACATGGCGTTGCTGCTCATCGACATCGATTGTGCCAGCCCAAGTCCTGGCGCCGCGGCACAGGCGGCGGACAGTAATAGGATGCGGGAAAATCTGTTGTTCATGTTTGGTGCTCCTGGTTTGTCATCCTGACCCTGCTGGGTTGGATGCAAGAGCTACGCTGGGCCGGTGCCTGCAGATGCAAATAGAATTGTTACAAAGTAAAAATAAGCGCTCGAATATGCTTTGCGATCCTATCTACCGCGCGTTGCCGCGACCGGCTGCTTCTGGCAGGCTTTGGCATGTTGGGACGGGGGTAGTGCAATGCGGAAGGTCGGGCTTGTCGGGATCTGCGCGGGGCTTGTTCTGCTGTGCGGTCCGGCGCTTGCGGCTTCGCCTGACCAGAGGGCTGTGCAGAACGTCCTGACGGGGTTTATGGCGGCGTTTAACGCCGGCGATTCCAAAAGCGTCTGCGATATCTTTGCGCCGGATTTGATTTACGATTATCACGGCCTGGCTCCAAACAGGAATTTTGAGGATGTGTGCGGCGGCTTGCATGTTACGCTGGCTGATCCGAGCCGGCGGTTCCAGTATGCCCTGCACATCCAAGAGATAACTGTGTTCGGCGATGTTGCTGTTGCGCGGGTGGTTTGGACTCTCACCTTGATGCGCGCGGATGATGCAAAGCCTGTTGTTACCAAAGAATACAGTATGGATTTGTTCAGGCGGCAGGGACCGGGCTGGAAGCTGTTCAGGTTCAATGCGTTCGACGATGAATAGAGATTGGCGGCTTTGGCGGTGATTGGTACGGGTGTTGGATAGGGTCGGAGTTCGAGTACCGGTGGTGCAATGCCAGAGGCATTGCACCCTACGCTCGCTTGATCATGGCGCAACGCGGGTCGGACTGGTTGGCGCCGATGCTGTTTGAAGCCAGTTGCACGCATCTGACCGTCACCACTTGGATCGAAAAGATGCTGTTGCCTTCCCTGCAGCCAAACAGCCTGGTGATCATGGACAACGCACCGTTCCACAATAAGCCCAAAATATCACAGCTTCTGGCCGCAGCGGGTCATACTCTGTTGTCGCTGCCCCGCTACTCGCCGGATTTCAACCCAATCGAACAGGCGTTCGCCATCCTCAAGCGGCAGCGACAATTCTCAGGGCGCGAAGTCGGGGAACTTATCTCGTGCCATTCTTAAATGGAACAACTATAATCAGCATCTGCGGGCGGATAATTTCTAATTCCTTAGCAATGATTTACCTACGATTCGAGGCGTCGCTGCAATGACGCAGGGTGTCACGGTGGGCTCTCACTGGCGCGCTTGCTCGAAGAACGGCTGGAGTGTCCGCCCCAGGAGAGCGGTCTGAAATTCTGAATCGCGAAGTTGGGCGCAAAGCGGAGAAGTTTTGGATGGCCGGATAGAGCCCGGCCATGGCGGGCCTTTGAAGCTCGGATTGCGTTGGGGCTTTGCCGGTGGTTGGCCTGAGGCCTGGAGGTAAAGAAGTCTTTTTGGTTCTTTTTCTTCAGAAAAAGAACTGCTTGCCTTGCCTTACTCGGCCGCCATGGCGTGGCCTGGTTCTACTATTTCCGTGGCGCGGGCGAGGTCTACGGAGAGGAGGCGGGAGATGCCGCGTTCTTGCATGGTCACACCGTAGAGGCGGTCCATTCTCGCCATCGTTAGATGATGGTGGGTTACGACCAGGAAGCGGGTGTTGGTTTCGCGGACCATGTCTTCGAGGAGGGTGCAGAAGCGCTCCACGTTGGCGTCGTCCAATGGCGCGTCGACCTCGTCCAGGACCGAGATGGGGGCCGGGTTGCATTTGAAGACGGCGAAGATGAGGGAGAGTGCGGTCAGCGCCTGTTCGCCGCCGGAGAGTAGGGAGAGGGTTGAGAGTTTTTTGCCTGGCGGCTGGGCGTAGATCTCTAAACCGGCTTCCAGGGGGTCGTCGGAGCCTACCATGGCAAGATGGGCTTTGCCGCCGCCGAACATGCGGCTGAACAGGGTTTGGAAATGCGCGTCGACCTGGGTGAAGACGGCGGAGAGGCGCTCGCGGCCTTCGCGGTTGAGGTGGCCGATGGAGCCGCGGAGCTTGGCGATGGCGGAGGTGATTTCGGAGCACTCGCGCTCGATGGTGGCGATGGCGGCCTCCGACTCCTCGACCTCGATGGCGGCGCGCAGGTTGACCGGGCCCATTTCCTCGCGCTCGCGGGTCAGGCGCTCCCAGCGCATGCGGGCTTTGTCTTCGGATTCCGGGGTTAGCTCGGCCGGCGGGTCGGGCAAGGCGGGGGTGGCGCCGAGGCGCTCGAGGATGCGCTCGGCGACGGTGCCCCAGGCGTGGTTGGCGGCGGTGATGTTTCCCTCCTCGCGGGCCAGAGCGATGTTGGCTTGGGCGTGGTCGGATTCGGCTGAGCGGGCGGCGCGGGCGGCGGCGTCGGCGGCGGATTGCGCGATGTGCAAGGCTTCGGCGGCGCGGCGGTGGGCGGCTTCGGCGGCGGTCAGCGCGTCGAGGGCTTGGCGGCGGGCTGCTGCTGCGGCCTCAGGGGCGGATTCCAATGTGGCGATGATGGCGGTGGCTTCGGTGTGGCGGGCGGTGAGGTCGGTCAGGCGCTCGGTGGCGTTCTGGCTGCGCTCCTGCCAGTCGGCGCGTTCGCGCTCGAGGGATTCGATGCGATGGGTGCGGGCGGACTCGGCGGCTTTGAGCGAGTCGCGTTTCTGCCGGGCGGCGGACTCGGTTTGGCGGGCAATGGTGAGGCGGGCGCGGGCCTGCTCGACATGCGAGCGGGCGGCGGTGATGTCGGGGAGGTTTTCGGCGTTGGCGCGGATTTCCGCCAGGGTTGCGTTGGCCTCATTGGCTTCGGCTTGCAGCTGGTCGCGCTGGGTGGTGATGGCGGTGACCTTGCCGGTGGCGCGTTCAGAATCGGTTGCGAGGCGGACGGCTTCGCTGCGGGATTGTTCGAAGCGCTGTTCGGCGGTGCGGCGGGTCTCGCGGGCGGTCTGTTCGGCGGCGCGGGCTTCGCGCTCGGCAGACTCCGCGGCGACTCGGGCGACTCGGGCCGACTCGGCGGTTTGCCTGGCCGTGTTGCGCTCGGATTCCAGTGCGGTGAGGCGGTTGCGCTGGGCCAGGCGGACCGCGGCCTCGGAGGCGGCCCCGGCACGGATCGTGTAGCCGTCCCAGCGCCAGACGTCGCCGGCGCGGGAGACGAGAATCTGGCCGGGGGTGAGGTTGCCTTGCAGGAGATGACCGTCGGCGCCCTCGGGCAATAGCAGGATATGGGAGAGGGCGCGGGTCAGGGCGGCCGGGCCGGTGACGAGATTGGCGAAGGTTTTCAGCGGGATGACCGAGAGGTCGAGCGGCGGGAGCTGGCGCCAATGGCGGGCGGCTTCGGGCTCGGCGGAGGCGGAGAGTTCTTCGCGGAGTGCGGCGCCTAAGGCGGTTTCGAGTCCGGGGGGGACTTGGAGGGAATCGAGGATGGGGGCGGATTCGCGGCCGAATTTCTGCGCGAGCATCGCGGCCAAGGCGTCGTATTCGGTGGCGATTTTGGTGGCGGCGGAATCGGCGGCGGCGGATTCGGTGCGGGCCGCGGCCAGAGCGGATTCGGCGGCTGGGCGGGCGGCCTCGGCTTCGGTGACGGCCTGGCGGGCGGCGAGGAGGGCGGCTTCGGCGGCGCTGCGCTGGGCTTCGGCGGCGGCTAGTTTTTCGGCCGGGATCAAGGCGGTGGTGAGGCGCTGCAGTTCGGATTCCGTTTGGGCGAGGCGGGCGTTGGCGCGGCTGGCGCGGGACTCGGCTTCGGCCAGGGCGCGGCGGGCGGATTCGGATTCGGCGGCGGCGCGGGCGGCGTCCTCGGTGGCGCGGTTGGCTGCGGATTCCGCTTCGCGCATTTCCTCAAACGCTTGGTCTTCGGCGAGGCCGGCGGCTTCGAGCTCGGCGGGGGCGCTGACGAGTTCCTGCAGGAGGCGGGATTGTTCGTCATCGAGCCGGGCCTGGGCGGTCTCGGCGTCGGCGACCAGGCGCGTGGCGTGCTGGTGGTCGCGCGATAATGTTTCGACGCGGGTGCGGGCTTCGGTAAGGGCCAGGCGGGCGCGGGTTTCGGCCTCGGCGGATTGTTCCTGGGCGATGCGGGCGCGCTCGAGCTGGGTGCGGGCCTCGGCCTCAAAGCTGCGGAGTTCCGGCAACGCGGCTTCGGTGTTGGCGGCGTGGGTGGCGGCTTCGGCGGCTTTAACCGTGGTTTCCGTCACGCGGGTCTCGGCCAAAGCATAGGCGGCTTTGGCGGTGTCGAGCGCGGCCTGGGCCACGGCGCGCTGGATGGCGAGGAGTTCCGACTCGGCGGTGCGAATCGCACCGGAGAGGTTGCTGTAGCGATTCGCCTGGCGGGCCTGGCGTTGCAGTTCGATCAGTCGGGACTGGATCTGGCCCTTGAGGTCCTCGGCGCGGGCGAGGTTTTGTTCGGCGGCGCGCAGTTTCAGTTCGGCTTCGTGGCGCCGCGCGTGCAGGCCGGTGATGCCGGCGGCTTCCTCGAGGAGGGCGCGGCGTTCGTCCGGGCGGGCGTTGACCAGGGCGCCGACGCGGCCCTGGCTGACCATGGCGGAGGCGCGGGCGCCGGAGGCGAGGTCCGCGAAGAGGGTTTGGACGTCGCGGGCGCGGGCTTCCTTGCCGTTGACGCGGTAGGAGCTGCCGGCGCCGCGTTCGATCTTGCGGCTGATCTCCAAGTCGGCCTGTTCGTGGAAGGGGGGCGGGGCGAGGCCGGCGGTTTCTTCCAGGGTTAGTGTCACTTCCGCCAGGTTGCGGGCGGCGCGGCCGGCGGTCCCGGCGAAGATGACGTCTTCCATTTCGGCGCCGCGCATGTTGCGGGCGTTGGCCTCCCCCATCGCCCAGCGCAAAGCCTCGATAACATTGGATTTGCCGCAGCCGTTGGGGCCGACCACGCCGGTCAGCCCGGGGAGGATTTCAACGGTTGTGGCATCCGCGAAGCTTTTGAAACCGGCGATTCTGAGCCTGGCGAACTTTGCTGACAAAGGATTATCCTTGGGCGCTGGCGGTGGCTTTGGCGATTTTGGCGGCGAAGTCCGGGTATTCCATCGCGCCGGGGAAGAGCGTGCCGTTGATGATGAAGCTGGGGGTGGAATTGATGTTGTACATGGTCTCGGCCTCTTGCTGGCCCTGCAGGATGAATTTTTGCAGCTTGTCGTTATGGATGGCCGCTTCGTAATCGGTGCGGGACATGCCGGCCAAAGCCGCGTATTTGTAGATGGATTCCGTATAGTCGATGCCCGGGGTGAAGGCCCAGTCGTTTTGGCTGGCGAAAAGGGCGGAGACGAAGGGGTAGTATTCGTCGGGCGGCAGGCTGCGGGCGACCTGGGCGGCCATGAGGGCGACCTGGTCGAGCGGGAAGTCCTTGTAGATCATTTGCAGCTTGCCGGTCTTGATGAGATTTGGCTCGACCTGCGGCATCGTGACCGTGGCGAAATGGGCGCAGTGCGTGCAGGTGAGGGAGAAATATTCGATGGCCTTCACCCGCGCCTTGGGCGATCCGAGGGTGCGCGGGCCGAAGGGGGAATTGGGGTCGGTGGTGGCGGCGGGCGCGGTGCTGTCCGCGGCATGCGCGAGGCCACCGGCGCCTGAGGACAGGGTGGCGGCTCCTACAAGGGATAGTATCGAACGACGCGTAATTTGCATGATTTCCTCTATATCTAGTGTAATCAAATTTGGAGGCAGGAGTCGAATCGTATCTTCAGCGTTTCTGGCCGATGCCCTGATACAGCCGCGCGAGGGCTTCGCCCAGTTCGCCCTCCGGCAGGTTTTTGGGCGCAGCCAAAGGCGCGCGGGGCGGGATTTTGAGGGGGGTGGCGGGCAGGTTCGGGACCTGCTGGATGAAGCGCAGGCGCTCGACCATGGCGTTGCCGAGGCCAAGGTTCAGCCGGCTGATCAAAGCCTGGGCGTTCAGCTGCAGCTCCATGGCGGTCGGGCCGCTGCAGGCGAGGGTAAGGGTGCCGGCGGCGAATTTGATGGGCGCGGCGCGGGCGGCGAGGTCCGGGCCGGCCAGCGTTGGCCAGTCCGCCAGCAGTTGCGCTGCCGCCGGGGCGCGCTTGCGAAAGGCCGGGCGCAGAACGGGGGCGAGCAGTGCGGCGATGCCGCGCGGGGCGTAGTTGCGCGGCGGCTCGGGTGGGGCCACATCCTGTTTTGGTGACGAAGACCGTTTTGCCGCCATCGGCTGAAAAACTCCTTAGCTGGTACGCAAGTCACCGGCGCTATCTGCCCTGGCGATCGGCGCCGGGCGGCCAAGCAAACCCGTACCATGTCTGGCTCAGCGAGATCATGCTGCAGCAGACCCAGGTTGCCACGGTGATCCCCTATTACGACAAATTTCTGGCGGCGTACCCAAGTATTTATGATCTTGCGGCAGCACCGGTGGAGGAGGTTCTGGGGCTGTGGGCGGGGCTGGGATATTACGCGCGCGGCCGGAATTTGCATGCCTGCGCGCAGGCGGTGCGACGGCTTGGCGGGTTTCCGAAAGACTATGCCGGGCTGTTGGCGCTGCCGGGGATCGGGCCGTATACGGCCGCCGCGATCGGCGCCATCGCGTTTGGTTTACCGGTGCTGGCGGTGGATGGGAATATCGAGCGGGTGGCGGCGCGGATTTTTGCGATCACCGAACCGATCCCGGCGGCCAAGCCGGCAATCGCCAAGGCGGCGAAGGGGTTGATGGATGATCCGGCGGCCGGCGCGGCGCCCGGGGATTTTACCCAGGCGCTGTTCGATCTGGGGGCCAGTATTTGCACGCCGCGCAATCCGGCTTGCGGGATCTGCCCATGGCTTGGCTCGTGCCGGGCGCAGGCGAAGGGCATTGCCGCGAGCCTGCCGGTGCGGGGACAGAAGGCGGCGCGGCCCAGCCGGGCCGGGGCGGCTTATGTGCTGTTGGACAAAGCCGAGCGGGTCTGGCTGCTGCGGCGGCCGGATAAGGGGTTGCTCGGCGGCATGCTGGCGCTGCCGGAGCGCCCGCCGGTTGCGGCGAATTGGCGGCATGTTGGAAATATCGCGCATGTGTTCACGCATTTTTCTCTGACGCTTGAGGTGCATGTGGCGCAGGTGGCGGTGCTGCCTGAGGGGCTCAGCGAGCCCGCGGAGCGCGCGCCCTTGCCATCGGTGATGCGCAAAGCGCTCAATTGCGGGCTGGCGGGGATACGGCGACTTGACGGCGAAGTTCTGGCGGAGAAAGATTCACTATGTTGAAAACACCTGATCCGCATGACGGCATTCTCGCGATCGACACCCATGTTGATATTCCCTGGCCGAGCGGGCCTAGCCCGTTCGAGGATGGATCCCGCTGCGTCGATCTGCCGAAATTGAAAGCCGGGCGGATTGCCGGGGTTTGTTTCGTTGCCTATGTGCCACAATTCGGGCGCGATGCCGTGGGCGATGCGGCGGCGGTGAGCCGCGCGCGCCGGATGCTGGATGCGATTGCGTCGATGGCGCCGGCGAACGGCACCGGCGGGGTACTGGCGTTTACGGCGGATGCGATCGAGGCGGCCTACGCGGCCGGCAAAACCGCCATTATCCCGGCGATCGAGAACGGCTATGCAATGGCCAAGGATATCACGCTGCTGGATGAATATGCGGCGCGCGGCGTGCGCTATATCACCATCACCCATAACGGTCATAACGATCTGGCCGATGCGGCGATACCGCGCAAGGATCTGGGGGATGTGGAGATTGAGCACGGCGGGCTCTCACCGCTTGGGATCGCGGCGATCGGCCGGATGAACGCATTGGGAATCCTCGTGGACATATCGCATACTTCGAAGACCGCGATGCTACAGGCAACAAAATTGTCGCGGGTGCCGGTGATTGCGAGTCACTCCTGTATCCGGGCACTTTGCGATCATCCACGGAATTTGGATGATGAGCAGCTGGAGGCTTTGCGGGGGACCGGGAGCCTGGTGCAGATTACCATGGTGTCGAATTTTCTGCGGCCGCGCGGGCGGAGCCGGGATCTGACGGTGGCCGATATTGCCGACCATATTGATTATGCGGTGGCGAAGATGGGGGTGGAGCACGTCGGCATCGGCAGTGACTTCGACGGCGGCGGCGGGGTGAGCGATTACCGGAATGCAGCGCAGTCGCCGCATTTGACGGCGGAGTTGGCCAGGCGCGGGTATGACCATGAGAGCCTGGCGAAGATTTGGGGCGGGAATTTTTTAAGGCTTTTGCGCCAAGCCGAAGCGATAAAGGTTTAGGGTCCCAGAGGAAGGCGTGGATGGCCGGGGCAAGCCCGGCCATGACGTGTTTAACGAATAGACGGATTGCCGCGCCCGCTTTGCGGGCTCGCAATGACGGCGTTTTGGGCTGGATGGTTCAGGTGCCCATGGTCCGGTGGAATAAAGGTTTTTGCGCCGCTTTTTTCAAAAAGCGGCTGCTTGCTTACTCCGGCTCAAAATTCATCGCGGCGCCGTTGATGCAGTAGCGCAGGCCGGTCGGGGGTGGGCCGTCTTCGAAGACGTGGCCGAGGTGGCCGCCGCATTGGCTGCAATGGGCTTCGATGCGGATCATGCCCAGCGAACGGTCGACGGAGGTGGCGACGGAGCCTTCGATGGGATCGTTGAAGCTCGGCCAGCCGGTGCGGCTGTCGAATTTTGTGCCGGAGACGAAAAGCTTCTGGCCGCAGCCGGCGCAGGTGAAGGCGCCGCGGCGGTGTTCGTAGTTGAGCGCACAGGTGCCGGGGCGTTCGGTGCCGTGGCCGCGCAGGACGTCATATTGTTCCGGGGTCAGCAAGGCGCGCCATTCGGCATCGGTATGGGTTACCGGAAATTGCGTGTCGGAGATCGTGTTCATCATGCTGCTCCCTGAATACGCCTTGTGCGTGACATTTCACTCGGCCCTAATTCGGCTATATAGGGTAGGGTACAATCTTCCCAAGAAAAAAAAGGTTCTGACGATGTCTAGCATCGGTAAATCTTCAATTTTTGTGGTGCGAAGCCTGGCTGTGCTGGTTGTCGCCGGTCTCATGGCTTTGTCGCCGCGGTTTTTGCCGGCATTTGCGGATCAGCCGGGCGCGGCGTTGCCGGCGCCCGGTTTCGATCCGGCGAATCCGGGGCCAAGCGAAGTCGCGGTGCTTTCGGGCGGCTGCTTCTGGGGGATGCAGGGGGTGTTCGAGCATGTGAAGGGTGTCACCCGGGTTTATGCCGGCTATGCCGGCGGCAAGGCGGATACCGCGCGGTATGAATTTGTGAGCACGGGGCAGACGGGGCATGCGGAATCCGTGCAGATCAATTTCGATCCGCGGGTGGTCTCCTACGGGCAGATTTTGCAGATCTATTTCACGGTGGCGACGGATCCGACGCAGCTGGATTATCAGGGGCCGGATACCGGGACGCAGTACCGGAGCGAGATCTGGTATGATTCACCGCGGCAGAAGCAGATTGCGACCGAATATATTGCGCAGCTAACGGCGGCCAAGATTTTTGAGAACCCGATTGTGACGCGGGTTGATCCGCTGGAGGGTTTTTACAAGGCCGAGAGTTATCATCAGGATTATCTCGTTCGAAACCCGGACTATCCTTATATCGTCGATAACGACATTCCCAAGGTGCAGAATTTGGAAAATTATTTTCCGTCTCTGTATCAGGCCAAGCCGGTGCTGACGGATAGCAGCGGCTAGCCAAGCAGCGCCAAGGCGCCGCCGAAGACCAGATAGAGCAGCCCGGCCAGAGAGAGTTTTTTGCCGGTGACTTCGGCGCCGCGGAATAGCAGGAACAGGATGGCGACCGCGATTGCGGTGGTGAAGCCGGCGAGGATCAGCGGCTTGTCGAAGAGCCAGGGGGTGCCGAAGATGCCGCAGGCGGCGGGGATGGTGGCCTGGATCATCATGGCGCCGCTGATATTGGCCAAGGCCAGGCGTTCCTTGCCCTGGCGGACCCAGATGATGGCGTTCATGGTCTCCGGCATTTCCGTCGCGATCGGGCTGAAGAGCAGCGCGGTTAATTGCGGGGATAGGCCAAGCCAGGGGCCGAGATGGTCCAGCTGATGCACAAAGACTCGCGAGGCGGCGAAAATAGCGATCAGCGCGATTGTGGTTTGCAGGCCTGACCAGAGCAGCGCGGGGCTGGCGTCATTGGGCCTGAATTTCAGCCGGGCGAGGCCTTCGCTGGTGCAGAGATCGTCTTCGGTTGCGAGTTCTTTCCAGACGTAGAGGCCGTAGGCGAACAGGAAGAAAAAGCCGAACCAGTGTTTGCCGTGAAAGGCGACCAGGCCAAGCAGGAGCTTGCTCATGAAGATGCAGAAGAACCAGCCCTGGTCGCGGCTGAGGCGGCGGGAGTCGACGTCAAGCTCCTGCTTTTTGGTGATGCGCAGGCGGCGAGAGCCCATGAGCGTGAGGCCGACGACGCTGTAGGCCAGGGTGCTGAGCGCCAGCGGGCCGCCGAGGGCTGCGCCGACGCCGATGTTTCTCTCGGCGATGGTGTGGCCGAAGAGAACGGCGACGAGGGTGACGACGCTTTCCGGCAATGCGGTGCCGAAGGCAGCGAGCAGGGTGCCGGTGGCGGTTTGCGATACCGGGAGGCGGACGCCGACCCATTCCACGCCGTTCAGGAAGAACTCGCAGGAGAAATAGATCAGGACGGCCGAGGCGATGAGAAGAAACAGCGTGAGCGGCATTGTTTTCGTTTTTCCAGGCTCGCAGATCATATCAACATCGATCGGCTCGCCCGGGGCGGGAGAGGGATCGACGCCAATAGTCTTGCCAAACCTGACGGCTCGCTTGCGCCATGGCCGGCCCGAACCGGGTGGCCAAGGATGTTGACACAAGCCCCGCTGCGATTGCGGGCGGCTACTCCCCACTGACCGGAGGACCATAACAGCGGCGCTGAAAGGGTCAACTATATGACGGGGATTGTTAGAAGGCTTCCAGGAACTGCGCGAGATTTGCGAAGGAAATGTTATTCAGATGGCGGGGAATGAGATGTGTTGGGATTCCGGGGAGGAAGTTGGCGATGGCGGCGGCGGTCTCCTCCAAGGGGACGGGAGAGGTTTCGCTTTCGCTGATGACGATGGCGGCGATGGGGATGTTCTGGGCGCTGAGCGCCGCGGCGGTGGCGAGGCTGTGGCTGATGGTGCCGAGATAGGAGCCGGCGACCAGCAGGACTGGGATGTTGAGCGCGAAAATCCAGTCGCGGACGGTCTGAGTGGCGTTTAGCGGGACCATGGCGCCGCCCACGCCTTCGACCAGGATGAGGCCGGGGGCGGATTGGATGGCGGCGTGGCAGAAGGTGAGTACATCCGGGAGGTGGAGGGACCGGCCTTCGCGGGCGGCGGCCATGTCCGGCGAGAGCGGGGCAAAGTAGCGCCAGGGGGCGATGGCGGCGATGGATTTTAAGGTTACGCGTTTGCCCATCGCGTCCAGCAGGATCGCGGCGTCGCTGCTTGCGGCCGTGGCTTGGCTATAGCCGCTGAGGATTGGTTTTATGGCGCCGGCCGGCCGGTTTGCCTGGCGCGCGGCGCGGATGATGCCGGCGGTGACGTAGGTTTTTCCGACATCGGTGCCGGTGGCGGTGACGAAGAACGGTTTCATGCGGCGACCAGGAGGTTGCGGCGGACGAAGTCTGCGAGACGATCGATATCGCGGTCTTCATGCGCGGCGCAGAAGGTGAAGCGCAGGCGGGCGGTGCCGCCCTGCACGGTGGGCGGGCGGATGGCCGAGACGAGGAAGCCTTGTTCCGCCAGGAGTTCCGAGGCGGCCATGGCGGCGGCGGCGCTGCCGATGATGACGGGGACGATCGGGCTTTGGGCTTCAGGCAGGCGAAGTGCTGCGGTGAAGCGCCGGGCCTTGGCGAGCGGGAGGGCGCAGTACTCGGGGTTTTCCGTCATGAAATCCAGCGCTGCGATGGCGGCGGCGACGGATGCGGGCGGCAGGCCGGTGGTGTAGACGAAGCTGCGGGCGCGGTTGCGGACCAAAGCCACGACATCGGCGGTGGCGCAGAGATAGCCGCCGTAACCGCCAACGGCTTTTGACAATGTGCCCATTTGCAGCGGGATTTCCCTGGCGGCTTCGGTTGCGGGTAGAACGCCGAAGCCGTGGGCGTCGTCGGTCATTGTCCAGGCGTCGTATGTTTTAGCGAGCTTGGTGAGTTCGGGCAGAGGGGCGCGGTCGCCGTCCATCGAGAAGACGGTTTCGGTCAGGATCATGGCGTTCCAATATTTATGGCGGTGTTGAGCCATCAGATTCCCGAGGCTGGACATGTTATTGTGGTCGAAAATGATAATTGTTGCCGACGAGAGCTTGGCGCCTGCCCACATGCACGCATGGGACAGCGAGTCGACAAAAATGACATCCCGTTCACCCATCAGCGCCGGGATGATGCCGCTGTTGGCAAGGTAACCGGAGCCGAAGACGACGCAGGCTTCAGTGTGTTTGAGCGCGGCGAGCCGGGATTCGAGCGTCGTATAGAGCGGGTGGTTACCGGTAACAGCGCGCGAGCCACCGGCGCCGACGCCGTGTGCATTGGTGGCCTCCATTGCGGCCATCACGACGTCCAGTTGGGTGGAGAGGTTGAGGTAGTCGTTGCAGGAGAAGGAGATGAGGTGGCGGCCGTCGCGGCTGACATGTGCCAAGGCGGCGCGGTCGGTTGTCGCCAATTCGCGGCGAAGCGCGCGGGCGGAGAGGGAAGCCAGCTTTTCGGCGGCAAACCGGTTTAGTGATTCCATGGATCGGGCTCCTCTTCCCAGCCTTCAAGCATGAGATTAGCTTGGGCGGCAATGACGCTGGTCAAGGAATTTGAGATGTCTGCTGCGACACTGGATTTGGTTATTGAGACTGCCGCGCCGCGCTGGAGCCGGGATGCGGTGGCAGCGCTGCTGGCGCTGCCGTTCCCGGAGCTGATGTTTCGGGCGATGAGCGCGCATCGGGCGAATTTCGATCCCAAACAGGTGCAGATTTCGACGCTGCTTTCGATCAAGACCGGCGGCTGCCCGGAAGATTGCGGCTATTGTCCGCAGGCATCGTCCTATGAGACCGGGACCAAGGCTTCGAAATTGATGGCGGTGGAAGCAGTGCTGGCGGAGGCGCGGGCTGCCAAGGAAAAAGGCGCGCAGCGGTTCTGCATGGGGGCTGCCTGGCGCTCGCCTAAGGATCATGATTTGGAGAATGTCTGCAGCATGATCGAGGGAGTGAAGCAGATGGGGCTGGAGACCTGCGTGACGCTGGGGATGCTGACGGGCGAGCAGAGCGCGCGGCTGAAGGACGCGGGGCTGGATTATTATAATCATAATCTTGATACGTCACCGGAATATTATGGCAGAGTGATTACGACGCGGACCTATCAGGACCGGCTGGATACGCTGGCAAATGTGCGCGATGCCGGCATTAATGTTTGCTCTGGCGGAATTGTGGGGATGGGCGAGGATGACGCGGATCGCGCCGGGCTGATCGCGACGCTGGCGAGCCTGCCGGTGGCGCCGGAGAGCGTGCCGATTAATGCGCTGGTGGCGGTGGAGGGGACGCCGCTCGGCAAATCCGAGCCGATCGATGCGATTGATTTTGTGCGGGTGATTGCGGCGGCGCGCATTACCATGCCGGGGTCGTATATAAGGTTGTCGGCAGGGCGTGAGGCGATGAGCGACGAGGCCCAGGCGCTTTGTTTTCTTGCAGGCGCGAACTCGATTTTTCATGGGGACAAGTTGCTGACCACGAAGAATGCGACCGTCAGCCATGATGAGGCGTTGTTCGGAAAACTGGGGTTGGTGCCGCAGGGCGGATGAACAATGCCTGACTGGCTGAAGACCGGCTGGAGGCATGTCTGGCTGCCTTACGCGCAGATGCAGACCGCGCCTTTGCCGGCGGCGGTGGTGCGCACTTTAGGAAGTAAAATTTTTCTGGCTGACGGCAAGGTTCTGGTGGACGGAACTGCCTCATGGTGGACGGCGTGCCATGGGTACAACCATCCGCATATCAAACAGGAAGTGGCGGCGCAGCTGGAAGCAATGCCGCATGTGATGTTTGGCGGGCTGGCGCATGAGCAGGCGTATCGGCTGGCGACGCGGCTGGCCGGGTTGATGCCGCCGGGGTTGGAACGGGTATTTTTTACCGATTCCGGATCGGTTGCGGTGGAGGTGGCGATTAAGATCGCCGTGCAGTCGCGGCTGAATAAGGGTGAGCGGGGGCGGAATAAAATTCTCGCGTTCTCCGGCGGGTATCATGGCGACACCATCGGGACCATGGCGATTTGTGATCCGGATGAGGGGATGCATAGCCTGTTTACCGGGCTGTTGCCGGAGCATCCGGTGATTGCGTTGCCGCGGGATGCGGCGAGCATCGCGGCGTTCGATGCGTTTTTGGAAAGCAATGCGCATCGCCTGGCGGCGATTATTACCGAGCCGCTGGTTCAGGGTGCGGGCGGGATGATACTGCATGAACCGGAGGTATTGCGGCGGTTGCGCCGGGCCGCGGACCGGTATGGCTTGTCGCTGATATTCGATGAGATTTTTACCGGGTTTGGACGTACCGGGACGATGTTTGCTTATCAACAGGCGGATGTGGCGCCGGATATTATCACGCTGTCGAAGGCGTTGACGGGCGGCACGTTGCCGCTTGCGGCGACCATTGCATCGGCTGCGCTTTTTTCGGATTTTCTGTCGGATGATCCGCAGCACGCTTTGATGCATGGGCCGACATTTATGGCCAATGCCATGGGATGTGCCGCCGCCAATGCTTCGCTGGATTTGTTTGAGACGGAGCCTCGGGTGGCGCAGGCTGGGAGGATTGAGGCGCAGTTGATGGCCGAGCTGGCGGAATGCCGGGCGTTGCCCGATGTTGTCGATGTGCGGGTTAAGGGGGCGATCGGGGTTGTGCAGCTTGCCAAGATTGCTGATCCGGCGGGGTTGCGCGGGCGGTTCATTGAGCAGGGGGTTTGGGTTAAGCCGTTTGGGAATGTGGTTTATCTGACGCCGGCTTTGACGATCAGCGAGGATGAGTTGACGCAATTGACCGGGGCCATCCGGAGCGTTTTAGGAGCGGTGTAAAGCGGCTCTCGAAGAATGCGAGGATATGCCATATGGCAGGATTGATAATAAAGCAGGATGATCCGTCGGCATCGCATGTCGCCGATTTGCTGGCTTACCACCTTAAAGAAGTGCGTGACGTCATGGCTGAGCATGCCTATGCGTTGGATGCGACGGGTTTGTCGGCGCCGAATGTCACGTTCTGGACAGTTTGGCGCGACGATACACTTGTTGGATTCGGCGCTTTGAAGCAGTTGGACGCTACCCAGGGTGAGGTGAAGTCGATGCGAGTCGATCGCGCTGCACTCGGCCTTGGCGCCGGTCGCGCCATGTTAAACCATATTGTGGCCGAAGCGCGCAGACGGGGCTATGCGCGTCTTAGTTTGGAAACCGGAACGGCGGATATGCATGCGCCTGCGATTTCGCTTTATCGTAGCTGTGGCTTTGTATCTTGCAATGCTTTTGGCGATTATCAGCCGAGTCCGCAAAATCAGTTTTTGACATTGGATTTGCAGGTGTAGGGCGGGACAGCGAAGCGCGATTCCTCTTCTCATTTCGAGTGCCACCGGGCCATCCGGCACGGGTATTGTTGGTAAAGGTGGCGGAATGCGCTTGGCTTTTCCGCCCTACTCTTTCCTGTAAGGGCTGTCTTCGTCCATTTCGGCCATCGCGCGGAGCATGGCGGGGCGTTCGGCTTGCAAAAATTCGGCGACGGCGCGCGATAGGCCCGGGTGTTCTATCCAATGGGCGGAGTAGGTGGGTTTGGGGGTGTAGCCGCGTTGGATTTTGTGCTCGCCCTGGGCGCCGGCTTCGACGCGCTGCAGGTTGTGGGCGATGGCGTAGTCGATGGCCTGGTAATAGCAGAGTTCGAAATGCAGGAAGGGGATGTCTTCGGCCGTGCCCCAGTTGCGGCCGTAGAGGGCGGTTTTGCCGCGCAGGTTGAGGGCGCCGGCGATCGGGGCGCCGTCGCGCTCGGCGATCATCAGCACCACTTTGTCGCCGATGCGTTCGCCAAGCAAAGTGAAGAATTCGCGGGTGAGGTAGGCGCCGCCCCATTTGCGGTCGACGGTGGAGAGGTAGAATTTATAGAAGGCGTTCCAGATTCGCGGGGTCAGGTCGGCGCCGGACAGGGCTTTGAATGTGAGGCCCTGGGCGACGTCCCGGCGTTCGCGTTTAATGGCCTTGCGTTTTCGGGATGACAGGGCTGCCAGAAAATCATCGAAGGTTTTGTACCCCTGATTTTCCCAGTGGAACTGGGTGCCGAGGCGCTGCAGCCAGCCGGCGGCGGCGAATTCATGCCATTCGGCCTCCGTGCAGAAGGTGGCGTGGACGGAGGAGCAACCGAGTTTTTCCGCGGCCTGCACCAAGGCGCTCGCCATGGCGGAGGGCGGAAAGCCAGGCTTGGCCAGGATGCGGGGACCGGGGACCGGGGAGAAGGGGACGGCGACCTGGAGTTTTGGATAATACTCGACGCCTGCTTGATGTAATGCATTTGCCCAGGAATGGTCGAAGACATATTCGCCCTGGGAATTGGTTTTGGCGTAGGCCGGGGCGACCGCCAGGATTTCGCCTTCCGGGCTTTGCAAAGCGGCGTAGCGCGGGTGCCAGCCGGAGCGTTTGCCGACCGAGCCGCTGTCTTCAAGGGCTGAGAGAAAGCCGTAGCTGACGAAGGGGTTATCGTCGCCGGCGCAGGCATCCCAGGCGGCCTGGCCGATTTCGGCGATGCGCGGGTGCAGGGCTAGGGTGAGCTGGGATGTACCGTCGGGCATGGCGCACCATATCCGAAGCGGATAGCATTTGCCCAGGCTATTTCAGAACCCACTCTGGCGGCCGCCTGACGGCGATTTTCTGCGCTCCGGTGCTCACGTACTGATGTACGCTCCGCTCCGGTGCTCAAAAATCACCGGCATGCGACTCACCAGAGCGAGTTCTGAAAAAGCCCATAAGGATAAGGGGTTTTCAATGGCCGATGGATCTATGGCTGCGGGATCGCAGAGCGAAATTAACTTAAGCGGGCGCAAGGCGACTAAGCTTTCCGATTATACGCCGCCGGCGTTTTTGGTGGATGCGGTTGAGCTGGATTTCGATCTTGGCCGGCAGGCGACAAAGGTGCGCGCCAGTTTGAAGGTCAGGCGGAATGTGGCGCATCATGAGGTGATGGCGCCGCTGCGGTTGGATGGGCGGGCGTTGAAGTTGCTTTCGGTCAGCCTGAATGGCGAGAAGCTTGGCGATAACCGGTATTCGCTCGATGATAAATCTTTGGTGATTGCCGATGTGCCGGACGAGTTTTTGCTGGAGACCGAGGTCGAGATTTCGCCGGAGACGAACACCGAATTGTCCGGGCTTTATATGTCGGCGGCCGGATTTTTCACGCAATGCGAGCCCGAGGGGTTTCGGCGGATTACGTTTTTTCCGGACCGGCCGGATGTGATGTCGCGTTATACGGTGACGATGACGGCGGATAAGACGGCCTATCCGGTGCTGCTTTCGAACGGGAATAATATCGGGACCGGCGAGGATGGCGATCGGCATTGGGCGAAATGGCAGGATCCGCATCCGAAGCCGAGCTATTTGTTTGCGCTGGTGGCGGGAGATCTGGTGGCGGTTAAGGATAGCTTTACCACGAAGTCCGGCCGGCATGTGGCTATCGGGATCTGGGTGCAGCAGGCGGATGTGCCGCGCTGCGGGCATGCGATGGAAGCCGTCAAGAATGCGATGAAATGGGATGAGGAGCGATTCGGGCTCGAATATGACCTGGATATTTTCAACATCGCGGCGGTGAGCGACTTCAATGCCGGGGCGATGGAAAACAAGGGGCTGAATATTTTTAATACGGTGGCGGTGCTGGCGAGCCCGCAGACGGCGACGGACGGCGATTTCCAGTATGTCGAGCGGGTTGTGGCGCATGAGTATTTTCATAACTGGACTGGCGACAGGGTGACCTGCCGGGACTGGTTTCAGCTGTCGTTGAAGGAAGGGCTGACGGTTTTCCGGGACCAGGAATATATGGCGGACCGGTTCAGCGCGGCGGTGAAGCGGATTGGCGACGTTCGGGGATTGCGGGCGAGCCAGTTTCGGGATGATGCGGGGCCGCTGGCGCATCCGGTGCGGCCGGCGAGCTATCTTGAGATCAATAATTTTTACACCACCACCATCTATGAGAAGGGTGCGGAGGTGGTGCGGATGTATCAGACGTTGATGGGGCGCGAGGGGTTCCGCAAGGGCATGGATATTTATATTGCCAGGAACGATAATTCCGCTGCAACCGTTGAGGATTTTCTGGCGGCGATGCAGGCGGCGGCGGGGGAGATCGATCTTTCGCAGATCATGAACTGGTATTCTCAGGCGGGGACGCCGGAGATCAGTTTTGAAGAGGCGTTCGATGCGGCGGCAAAGCGCTATACGCTGACGCTGCGGCAGAATACCAAGCCGACGCCGGGGCAGAATGAGAAGAAGCCGTTTTTGATTCCGGTGGCGCTGGGGTTGCTGGATAAATCCGGCAAGGAGATTTTGGCGAAGACCGTTATTCTGGATCAGCCGGAGCAGGTTTTCGCCTTTGAGGATCTGGCTGAGCAGCCGGTGCCGTCGTTGTTCCGGAATTTTTCGGCGCCGATCAAGCTGCTGGGGCAGAGCCGCGAGCGGTTGCGGTTTTTGAGCGCGCATGACGGCGATTTGTTCAACCGGTGGGACTCGCTGCAGCAATACGCGACGCTGGTGCTGCTGGATGCCATCGCCGCCTATCAGAAAGGCGAGGCATTTGTACTGGATGCCGGGCTGCGGGAGGCGATGGCCGGGATTTTGGCGGCGGCTGAACAAGACCCGGCGTTTGCGGCGGAAGCGCTGATATTGCCGGGCGAAAGCGTGCTGGCGGATGCCATGGATGTGGTGGATCCGGATGCGATTCACGCGGTGCGCGGGGCAGCGCGCGAGGCTTTGGGCAATCTGCTCAAGCCGGAATTCGAGGCGGCGCTGGCGGCGTTCGGCAAGGCCGATCCGCATGACCTGTCGGGCCCGGCGATGGGCGCCAGGGCGGTTAAAAATGCCGCCTTGGGGTATCTGTCGGCGGCGGGGGAGGTGGCGCCGGCGGCTGCGCAGTTTGCCGCTGATTCGAATATGACCGATAGGCTGACGGCGCTGACGATATTGGTGGATACGCCGGGTGCGGCGCGCGATGATGCGCTGGCGGCGTTCTACGAGGAGTGGAAAGATAATCCGCTGGTGCTGGATAAATGGTTTTCGGTACAGGCGCGGTCCGGAGCACCGGACGCGCTGGCGCGGGTGCAGGAGCTCACGAAACACCAGGATTTCGACATCAGGAATCCGAACCGGGTGCGCTCGCTGATCGGGGCGTTTGGTGGGAATGCGGCGGTGTTTCATGATAAATCCGGCGCCGGCTATAAGCTGCTGGCCGATTTTGTGGTCAGACTGGATCCGATTAATCCGCAGATTGCGGCACGGCTGCTGACGGCGCTTGGGACCTGGCGGCGGTTCGATGAAGCTCGGCAGGGGCTCATGCGGGCGGAACTGCAGCGGATCCATGATCTGGACAATCTCAGCCATAACAGTTTCGAGATGGCGTCCAAGGCGTTGGCTTAAGGGAGAAGAATTATGATTGAGCTTTCCTACTGGACGACGCCGAACGGGCATAAGATCACGATTTTCCTGGAGGAGTCGGGAGCGCCGTATCGGATTACGCCGATCAATATCGGCAAGGATGAGCAGTTTGGGGCGGCGTTTTTGAAAATCTCGCCGAATAACCGGATACCGGCGATTTTGGATACGGCGCCGGCGGATGGCGGGGCGGCGATCAGTGTTTTTGAGTCGGGCGCTATTTTGCAGTACCTGGCGGAGAAGACGGGAAAGTTTATGCCGACCGATGTGCGTAAGCGTGTCGAGGTTATGGAATGGCTGTTCTGGCAGGTGGGCGGGCTGGGACCGATGGCGGGGCAGAATCATCATTTTGGGTTCGCGGCGCCAGAGAAGATTCCCTATGCGATCAATCGCTATATCAAGGAGACCGGGCGGCTGTATGGGGTGCTGAACAAGCGGCTGGCGGATCGGGAATTTGTTGCAGGCGAATATTCGATTGCGGATATGGCGAGCTATCCGTGGATTGTGTCGCATGAGCGGCAGCAGCAGAATTTGGATGATTTTCCGCATTTGAAGCGCTGGTTCAAGACGATCGAGGCGCGGCCGGCGGTGCAAAGAGCCTATGCGGTGGCGAAGGAAATTGCTGAGGAGGCTGCGAAGTGAGCGCGGTGCGGAAGCTTTACGACCTGGCGGGTGCTGACCCTGAGGTAAGGTTCAGCCCGTTTTGCTGGCGCACGAAGCTGGCGCTGGCGCATAAGCGGTTGGGGTTCGAGACCATTCCCTGGCGGTTTACGGAGAAGGAGGAGATTGCTTTTTCCGGTTCAAAACTGGTGCCGGTGCTGGTTGATGGTGAGAAAACCGTCGCCGATAGCCAGGCGATTGCCGAATATCTGGAGGCAACCTACCCGGATGCGCCCAGCCTGTTTGGCGGTGCGCAGGGATATGCGCTGACGGCGTTTGTGCGGCGCTGGTCGGAGGGGGTGTTGCAGGCGTCGCTGGTGAAAATACTGGTGCCGGATATTTATAAGATGATCCATCCGAAGGATCAGCCGTATTTTCGCGAGAGTCGGGAGGCGCGGCTTGGGATCAGCATCGAGGCGCTGGATGCGGAGCGGAGCGCGCATATGGCGCCGTTTCTGGCGGCGCTGCAGACATTGCGGTTCACGCTGAAGGGGCAAAAATTTTTGGGCGGGGATACGCCGTTGTATGCGGATCATATTGTGTTTGGGGCGCTGCAGTGGGGGGTGAAGACGTCGTCGGTGCCATTGCTTGAGGATGGCGATGTTGTCGGGCTGTGGATGCGGGCGGTTTTAGATTATTATGGGGATAGGGTTGGGAAGTAGGCGAATGCCGGGGTGGCGACGGTAAAGATGGATTGCGGCGCTTCGCTCGCAATGACGGCGTGGGCCGGTTACTGTTGGTATTGCACTTTCAAAATTACGAACCAGGGTGGGCCGACGACGAGGCCGGCGTCGGTGGCGGGGATGTGCTGCATTGATACGTCGTTGTCGACATTGCCGCCGATTACGGTGAGTTGATGGACGCGGCCGGCGACGACGATGGAGCAATGGGCCGGGAATAAATCCGCGGTGGGTAGATCCGCGAAGGTGATGTTGCGGGCGCGGCCTCGGCCGAAACATAATAAATCGCCGATGCGGGGGGCGTAGGTGGTGGGGTTTTCCGCGATCAGCAGCGGGTTTTTAATCTCGCCTTTGGCGGCGCGGGCGGCGTAGTTGATATAGAAGGCGTGATCCGGCGCGTAAGGGAAGTTTTCGCCGGCGCCGGCCATTCGCATCACATAAGAGATAAAGGCGGCGGACCAGGCGTAGGTGGCGCGCTGGGCGATGGGGACGATTTTTCCTTGCGCGTCGTATTTGCCGTTGTAGGCGTTGTCCGGCTCGGAGGCGTTCATGCCTTCCCACCAGTATTCTCCGACGCGCTGCCATAGGCCGGGCTGACGTTGCGGCATTGTGGCCTCGTGGGGGACGTAGCTGGCGCCCCAGTCGTCGTCGACATGGTTGCCCCATAGGTGCCACTCATCCATGGCCACGGCGACGGCGTCAGTGCGCGAGAACGGCGCGAAGTTTCTCTGCGCGAAGATGGGTGCATGCGCATCTGGAGCGGCGCAGGCAGACAATCCCAACGCCCAGAGGAGCAAAAGTTTCTTGGTTCTCGCGCCCCGATGACGGAGCGGCGAAGCCGCGAAGTCTGAATCGGGTCGCACAGAATACTTCAAAAAAGAACTTTCTAGGCGGCTTCGCGCTGGAACAGTTTTGCCAATTCATAGGCGTTCGCTGCGCATAGTCCGCGTTCGGTGATGAGGCCGGAGACCAGGCGGGCGGGGGTTACGTCGAAGGCCGGGTTGGCCGCCGGGCTGTCCTTGGGGACGATGCGGATGGTGGCGATGGAGCCGTCGAGCGCGCGGCCGGTGATGGTGGTTACTTCGGTTTGGGCGCGTTCCTCGATGGGGATATCGGAGAGGCCGTCGCTGATGGTCCAGTCGATG
>JAMFSE010000026.1 GCA_026225115.1 Rhodovastum atsumiense | reverse complement strand
GGTCAGATGCCGGACGGCGCGGTGATCATCGCTGCCATCACCAGCTGTACCAATACCAGCAATCCGCGCAACGTCATTGCTGCGGGCCTGCTGGCGCGCAACGCCAATGCGCGCGGCTTGACGCGCAAGCCCTGGGTGAAGTCTTCCCTCGCGCCGGGCTCCAAAACGGTGCAACTCTATCTAGAGGATGCGAAGCTGCTGACGGAGCTCGAGAAGCTCGGTTTCGGCATCGTGGCCTTCGCTTGCACCACCTGCAACGGCATGTCCGGTGCGCTCGATCCGGTCATTCAGAAAGAGATCATCGACCGTGACCTGTATGCGACGGCGGTGCTGTCCGGTAATCGCAACTTCGATGGGCGTATCCATCCCTATGCCAAGCAGGCCTTCCTCGCCTCGCCGCCGCTGGTGGTCGCCTATGCCATCGCCGGCACCATCCGTTTCGACATCGAGAAGGATGTATTGGGCGTCTCGGAGGGTAAGGAAATCCGTCTGAAAGACATCTGGCCAACGGATGAAGAAATCGACGCGGTGGTCGCATCCTCCGTCAAGCCGGAACAGTTCCGCAACGTCTACGCACCGATGTTCGGCAAGGGTGGCGCCCGCAAATCGGTCAGCCCGCTTTACGCCTGGCGCCCGCAGAGCACCTATATCCGCCGCCCGCCCTATTGGGAGGGCGCACTTTCCGCCGAACGCACACTCACCGGCATGCGTCCCTTGGCGGTGCTGCCCGACAACATCACCACCGACCATCTATCGCCCTCCAACGCGATCATGCTCGACAGTGCCGCCGGCGCTTATCTGCATAAAATGGGCCTGCCCGAGGAAGACTTTAATTCCTACGCCACCCATCGCGGCGATCATCTCACCGCGCAGCGCGCCACCTTCGCCAACCCGCAATTACTGAACGAGATGGTGCGCAATCCGGACGGCAGCGTGAAGAAAGGCTCACTCGCCCGCGTCGAGCCGGAAGGCAATGTGATGCGCATGTGGGAAGCCATCGAGACCTATATGGAGCGTAAGCAGCCGCTGATCATCGTCGCCGGCGCCGACTACGGCCAGGGGTCATCGCGCGACTGGGCCGCCAAGGGCGTGCGCCTCGCCGGCGTCGAGGCGATCGCCGCAGAAGGCTTCGAGCGCATCCATCGCACCAATCTCATCGGCATGGGCGTGCTGCCACTGGAATTCAAACCCGGCACCAACCGCCTGACCCTCGGCCTGGACGGCACCGAAACCTATGACGTCATCGGCGAACGCAAGCCGCGCGCGGATCTCACGCTGGTGATCCACCGCAAGGACGGCAGCAAGGTGGAAGTACCGATGACGTCCCGCCTCGACACCGCCGAAGAAGTCTCCGTCTACGAAGCCGGCGGCGTGCTGCAACGCTTCGCCCAGGATTTCCTGGAAGCCACCAAGGAAGTAAAACACGCATGAGCAAGCAGTTCTTTTTCTGAAGAAAAAAACCAAAAAGAGTTTATTACTCTGGGTCATGGGCGTTGGAGAGATCACGCCCATGACCCAGATTCAAAAAAATTTTTGCGCCGCTTTTTTTAAAAAGCGGCTTCTTATTTAATCGAATAGGATTTCGTGATGGCCCATGCTCCCCAAATCAAAGTCCCAGCCACCTACATGCGCGGCGGCACCAGCAAGGGCGTGTTCTTCGCCCTCAAGAATCTCCCGGAATCAGCCCGCACCCCCGGCCCCGCCCGCGACCGTCTGCTGATGCGCGTCATCGGCAGCCCCGATCCCTACGGCCAGCAGATCGACGGCATGGGCGGCGCCACCTCCAGCACCAGCAAAACCGTGATCCTCAGCAAAAGCAGCAAGCCCGACCACGATGTGGATTACCTGTTCGGCCAGGTTGCCATCGACAAGGCCTTCGTGGACTGGAGCGGCAATTGCGGCAATCTCTCCGGCGCCGTCGGACCATTCGCCATCCGCAACTTCCTGGTCGACGCCGCCCGCGTCCCGCATGACGGTATCGCCGTCATCCGCATCTGGCAGGCCAATATCGGCAAAACCATCATCGCCCATGTCCCAATGACCGGTGGGCAAGTTCAGGAAACCGGCGATTTCGAACTCGACGGCGTCACCTTCCCCGCTGCCGAAGTCGTGGTGGAATTCCTGGACCCCGCTGAGGAAGGCGAAGGTGCTGCCCTATTCCCCACCGGCCATCTGGTGGACGATCTGGAAGTCCCCGGCATCGGCACCTTCAAAGCCACCATGATCAATTCCGGCATCCCCACCATTTTCCTGAACGCCGAGTCCATCGGTTATACCGGGACCGAATTGCAGAAAGACATCAACACGAACCCGGCAGCGCTGGCCCGGTTCGAGACCATCCGCGCCTATGGCGCATTGAAAATGGGCCTGATCTCAACCCTGGAAGAAGCCGCATCGCGCCAGCACACGCCCAAAGTGGCGTTCGTCGCCAAACCAAAAGCCTACACCGCTTCCAGCGGCAAGCAGATCAACGAAGGCGATGTCGATTTGCTGGTCCGCGCGCTCTCCATGGGCAAATTGCATCACGCGATGATGGGCACGGCCTCGGTGGCCATCGCCACCGCGGCTGCCATCCCCGGCACGCTGGTGAACCTGGCCGCCGGCGGCGGCGATCGTGAGGCGGTATGCTTCGGCCATCCATCCGGGTCCTTACGCGTTGGCGCCGGCGCGAAGCTGGTCGACGGCCAGTGGCAGGTAAGCAAAGCCATCATGAGCCGCAGCGCCCGAATATTGATGGATGGCTTTGTGCACGTACCGTTCGAAGGATAAGGGAAGAAGTTCTTTTTCTGAAGAAAAAGAACCAAAAAGACTTTTGTAATCGGGCCGCTGGCGCTGGTAACTCCCGGCTCCAGCACAACAAAGTTTTTGCGCCTGCGCGGCCGGCCAGGCTTTTTTCAAAAAGCGGCTGCTTTCCTTAAACTTTTGCCTTTTTGGAAATCATTTCATTCAACCTCGCCGTAAGCCGGCGGCGCGTTGGAATTTCATAATGCAATGTCAGCCAATGCGCCGCCAGTATGGATAGCGGGACCACAAAATAGACCGATAACGGCAAGACACCGTTCGTGTGAAGCAGCGCCGGATCTGCAAGCCGCTGCACGCCCTCGACCCAAGTGAGAATGGGTACGTGCAGAACATAAACGCCGTAGGAGATCATCCCGAGCCAAGCCATCAACCGTTGCGTCCAACCCTTTGCCGTGCTGCACGCGCCGACCCAGATAAGGACAGGTTGAACGATGAAATCCATTGCAGCAACGTAGCGTGCCTGATGATGCGGCTGCAGCCGGTACAGCGCAACCAGCAGAACCAGTATCAGCAATGGATGTACGCCTAATTTCGGCACTCTGCCGCTCAGCCATAATCTGCACATCAACACGCCGAGAAAATACGAGAAGCATACGCGGGGAACTCCGCTGAGAAGCGCGGGCCAGGAGGAACCTCCGCCGTCCTGCCACATCCGGATGCCCCAAAGCAGGAACGGCGCACTGCACACAACCAGCAAAACCGCTGGCAACCGCCGCCAGCCTGCAAACAGAAAGATGGCATTGGCGAAAAGCTCGAATGACAACGACCACGCTGGCGGATCGAGCGGGAACGTCCAGCTATAGGGAAGCGGGATATAGAACGGCGCCATCAGCAACGACAAAGAAAGAACCTGGGGCGTCCAGAAAAAAACATGCAAAATGGACATGCCGGTCGCCGGGACCAGCGCAATAGCGATGCCGGCCGCGTATAGCGGATACAGGCGGATCAACCGGCCGATCGCAAACCGCAGCCGAACCTCCGCCATGCCGGGTCCCACCTGCGATAAGATGTCGCCAAATCCATAGGCCAGGACAAAACCGCTCAGCATGAAAAACATATCAACCGCCATAAAGGATAGCGGCGCGTATTTTGACGCATGCGATAGAATCACCATCACGGCGGCAATGCCACGCATGCCGTCCAGAACAACGAATCGATGATCCTGATGCGGCGATGATGATGACACCGCTTGTACCTTCCCGGCTTTTGCCTGAAAGACAAATTAAAACGTCATTCCTGCAGCGAAACCGGACTCCGGCTACCCGGATGCATACCGAATTGCATTCAGCATTTCCCGAACCCCGGCGGCGGGACTTTCCGGATGGCTCCAGACAGCGCCGACCACCGCAAGGAAATCAGCCCCGGCCTTCACCAAAGGCGCGCAATTTGCCGCGGTAATGCCGCCGATCGCAACGCAGGGGATCTCCATCGTTTTCGCCCACCATTCCAGGGTCTCGATATCCGCCATCGCCGGCGGCTCCTTGGTGGTGGTGGGATAAAATGCGCCAAAGGCGACGTAATCCGCCCCCTCCTCGCCGGCCTGCATCGCCAGATGCCGGGAGCCATGGCAGGTCACCCCAAGCGTCAAATCTTTCAATATCTTGCGCGCGGCCGGCGCCTTGGTGTCGGTCTGACCCACATGCGCGCCGTCGCAGCCGGATGTAACCGCAAGATCAGGCCGGTCATTCAGCAAAAACGCGACATCGCGCGACTGCACCACGGGCCGCAACTGCGCAATGATTTTCAGAAGGCCGTCGTCCGGCAAATCTTTCAGCCGAAGCTGAACCGCGGCCACATCGCCAGCATCCAGTGCGGACGCCAGAATATCAGCAAAGCCGGGCGGCAGAATGGGCGGGGTGACGAGATAAAGCCGGCACCCCGCTTGCTCCATATTTAGCCGTTGTTCTTGTAGATATCGATAATCTTCGCCAGCATCTCCAGCGCTTCCTCACGCGGGCGCTGGAAAGTGTTGCGGCCGATGATGGAGCCGTTGGCGCCGCCGTCCCGCAGTCCGCGGATTTCCTCGTATAGCCCTTCCAGGCTCTTCGACTCACCACCCGAGAACACCACGATGCGCTTGCCGCCAAAGCAGGACTGCACCACGTGCTCAACCCGCTTGGCCATCGTCGAGCCGTCGATCTTCTCGTAGGTTTTCTTCGCAGCTTCCAACGAGACGACAGCGGTCGGCGGCTTCACCTTGATGATGTGGGCGCCAAGCAACGCCGCCATATGCGCCGCATAGGCGCAGATGTCGAAAGCGGTTTCGGCCGGCTTATCAAGCGCCGGGCCACGCGGATAGGACCAGATAACCACGGCAAGGCCCGCGGACTTCGCTTCCTCGGCCATTTCGCGGATTTCTTCCATCAGTTGGAAGGCGTATTCGCTGCCCGGATAGATGGTGAAGCCGATGGCGGCACAACCCAGACGCAGCGCGTCGGAAACCGAGCCGGTGACCGCCTGGTCTTTCTCGCCCGCCAGGCTGTTGGAGGAGTTGACCTTCAAAATGGTCGGGATCGCGCCGGCGAATGTGTCGGCGCCGGCCTCGATCATGCCAAGCGGCGCGGCATAGGCGGAAAGCCCGGCATCGATGGCAAGCTGAAAATGATAATGCGGGTCGTAAGCTGCCGGGTTCGGCGCAAAGGAACGCGCCGGGCCGTGTTCAAACCCCTGATCCACTGGCAGAATGACGAGCTTGCCGGTGCCGCCGAGTTTCCCTTCCATCAGAATGCGAACGAGATTGGCCTTGGTGCCGGCATTGTCGCTCTCATAGTGAGCCAGGATTTTTTTAACTCGTTGAGTAACCCGCATTTTCATCTCCAAATGGTGCCCCGCAGCATTTAAACGATCGTTCTGGCGCTGTCATCCGGCTAGCCAGTCTAAACATGCGCCAAAACCTTAAATACCCCTCGAAAACCGTTCTTTTTCATTAAAATCATCGCGCTATTGCAATCTGGCGCTGGCTACGCCAGCAACCAGGCCTCCAGCCTTCGCGCGGCATCATGCGACGCCAGGTCCAGGGCAGGCGGCGCGTTTGCCAGAAGCACGGCGCCCTGCGCCCGCGCAATCCCGGCAACGGCCTCAAACAGCAGCGGCTCGCAATTCAGAACAACCCCCCGCAAGCCCAGCCGCAGCGCCTCCACCGCGCGGCCCGGCGCGTCGGCACAGTCCAGAAATGCCGGCCCGTCCGTCTCCGCCGCCGCAATCAGCGCCTGCCACCATAAACACCCCGCATACAGCCCCGCCGCCGGCGCCGAAAGCAAAGTGACCGGCCGGCGCCAGGAGAGCGCGAGTCGCGCATCCGCCAGGCCGTGAATGATAACGGCAGGGGGACAAACCATCACGCTAAAGCGTTTTTCACTTCATCAGACCGCCTCATGCAAGGTTCCACCCCGCAATCTCATGCAATTGCATAAAATTCGCGAATCCAAGTCAAATTGGTTATTGCCCTGAAATCGACGCATCGGCTTCATTATGCCAAAGGATACGATAATATGACCGATACCGAAACCGAAGCGGAAACCCTGGAACGCCTCGAGGCCGCGCTGCGGCGCATCGGCGAACTGGCGCGCCAGCCACGACCCGCCCCAATGGATGGCGCCCCCGGTCCGGAAATCGACCGCGCTGCCCTGCTGCACTCGCTCGATTTGCTGATCGCCCGCTTGCGAAACGGGCTGGAGCTGCCCAAGCCAAGCCCCGTGGAATAAGGAGGATTTAACGATGGCGCAGGTAACCATTCGCATTAACGGCTACGCCTATACCGTAGGCTGCGAAGACGGACAGGAAACCCACCTGGAACAAATGGCCGGCGATATCGAGCAGCGAATCGCCAGCATCAAAGCCATCGGCGGCCAATCCGGCGAAGCCAGGCTGCTCATGCTGGCGGCCCTGCTGCTGGCCGACGAACTCTACGACACCCGCACCGCGCAACCCCCCGCCCCAGCCGCCGCCGCCAAACCCGACCCGGAAAAGCGCGCAAAACTTCGCCGGCTCGCCGCCCGCGCGGAAGAGATTGCAGCCGACCTCGCGGACGCCTAAGTAAAGAGCGGAGCTGCCGGGTTCGTCAGGCACAACATCCCCAGGGCCGTAAGCATCTCCCTCGGGAACTGGCTCTGTCGGGACCTTGGTCCCGGTATCTGGTGCCCACCTGCACAAGCAGGCCTTGGGAGGATGTAAAAAGCCAACGGCCACGGCGGCTCCGCTTTAGCCAGGGAAGAACTTCTTTTTTGAAAAAAAGAACTTTTTTTGGTCTGGGGCATGGGCGTGGGCACAGATAGCGCCTTGCTATGAGTTCAGATCTGGTTTCGCAAAAGGCCGCAATGCGGGCGAAAGCAATCGCCCTGCGCAATGCATGTGATCCAGGCTTGGGCGCACAGATGGCCAAGCATATTCTACATGATTGCATGCCGAAGCCTGGCACCGTGGTGGCCGGCTTCTGGCCCCTGCCCGGCGAGATCGACATCCGCCACCTTCTGCACAAATTGGCGACCGTCGGCTATGACGTCGTGCTGCCGGTCACGCCGGAACGCGGCAATCCGCTCACATTCCGTAAGTGGAATATCGAAGATGCCCTCCTCGCCGGCCGTTACGGCACCCAACATACGGATGGCGTGGAAATGACGCCGGATTTTTTGCTGGTGCCGCTGCTGGGATTTGATGCCGCGGGAAATCGGTTGGGCTATGGCGGCGGATATTATGACCGGACATTGGCAGCATTGCCCGGCGCCTTCCTGTTAGGCTGCGCCTTCGCCGCCCAGGAATTCGCGGAAATTCCGGCCGGCCCGGCGGATATAAAGCTTCACGCCATCGCCACCGAAACCGGGATCCGGCAGTTCAGGTAATAACGCCGGCCACTTTCAGGCTTTCCAGCCGCTCCCAATCCAAACCGAGTTCCAGCAGGAAGGTTTCCGTATGCTCCGAGGCCTGCGGTGCGCGCCGGACCGGGCAAGGCTCCTGGTTGAACTGCACCGGCCCGCGCGCAATGCGCATCGGCTCGCCGCCATCGACCGCTTCCACCTCCGCCAGCATGCCGTTCGCCAGCGGCTGCGCATCGGCGACCAGATCCTGAAAGCTCTGCACCGGCGCCCATTGGCCGGTGAAGGTTTTCAGGTGCTGGCGCCAAAAGGCGAAATCCCGTTTGGCGAAAATCGCCACCATGATCTCGCTGAGTTCCTGCCAGTTCTGCATCAGAACATGGGCGTCGCAAAACCGCGGATCCTCAGCCAGTTCAGGCCTGTCTAGATGTTCGAAAAGATTGCGGAAATACGGGCCCGGCTGCATGCAGAACAAGGCGATGGTCTGCCCGTCCGAGGTTTTGAAATTGCCGATCAGCGGGTTGCCGGGCGCACTGCCGGACCGCGGCATCCGGTTCTTTGGCGCATTGCCCGTCAGCGAAGCGGTATTCACGGCAACGCCGGCCGACCACCAGGCGGTGCTCAGCAGGGAGACATCCACTTCCAGCGCCTCACCAGTCTGGCGGCGATGATAAAGTGCCGCCATCACGCCAGCTGCGATATTCATGCCGCCGATGGAATCCCCGAAACCGCCGATCGAGGGCGAGAGCGGCACTTCGAGTTCCGGCGGCGACATTGAAAAACCGATGCCGCTGCGCGCCCAGAAGGCAGTGAAATCATAGCCGCCGACATCGCGCTCACCCCCCTTCTCGCCATAGGCGCTGCCGCGCACATAGATGATGTTGGGATTGATGGCGCGCAGATCCTCGACATCGATGCCGAGTTTTTTGCGCACCGCCGGCAGATAGTTGGTCAGGAAGATATCGGAGGTTTTGGCAATCTCGAACAGCAAGGCCCGGCCTTCAGACGTGGCAATGTCAATGCCGACGCTGCGCTTACCGCGATTTGCATGCTCGATGACTGGATTGCGGTCAGCGTTGAGTGCCAGCCCACTGGCACGCGCCAGGCCGCGCTGGCCATCGCCGCGCACGGGATGTTCGATTTTAATAACATCAGCGCCCCACTCGGCGAGAATGACCCCCGCCGACGGCACAAAAATATACTGCGCCACTTCAAGCACGCGCACGCCTTGCAACACCTGAACCAATTTCTGTTCCCTCCGCCTATGGCGCGAGAGAACTTGCGCAAGCGGAAAGGCTGTTGGCAAGCCCCGGAAGCGTGCGGTTGGCGTTAGCGCGCCAGCCGCACACTGCGGCGTAATAAAAGTCTTTGTGGTTCTTTTTCTTCAGAAAAAGAACGGCTTTACCTTGCCTTACGCTGCCCGTTGCGCCGGGCGGCGTTTGTCGCCGAAGTTTTTATTGCCTGCGTATTGCGGGCGTTTCGGCTTGCGGATGATCATGTCCGGGTGCGCCTGCGGTTTTTTCGCCGAGGTTGCGTGGGCCGGACGGGTGCCGCTGGCGACGTCCATTTTGACGTTGGTGAGTTTCTCGATCGAATTGAGATAGCCGAGTTCGGTTGAGTCGCAGAAGGCAACGGCGATCCCCTTAGCACCGTTGCGGGCGGTCCGGCCGATGCGGTGGACGTAGCTTTCGGGCTCGTTCGGGAGTTCGTAATTGAAGACATGGCTGATGCCGACGACGTCGATGCCCCGCGCCGCGAGGTCGGTGGCGACGAGCACGCGCACGCGGCCGCCCTTAAAATCTTCGAGCGCACGCTGGCGGGCGTTCTGACCGAGGTTGCCGTGCATTGCGGTGGCGGAGATTTTCTCCGCGTTCAACTGCAGCGCCACCCGGTCGGCACCGCGCTTGGTGCGGGTAAAGACGATTGCGCTGGTGATCGCCGGGTCGCGCAGCAACTGCGCGAGCAGATGGCGTTTACCATTGGAGTCCACGAAATGGACCGATTGTTCGACCAGCGCCGGGGTGGCGACGGCGGATTCGATGCGAACCCGCACGGGTTCACGCAGCAGGCCTTCGGCCAGATGCGCGATTTCCTTCGGCATGGTGGCCGAGAACAGCGCCGATTGCCGGCGTGCCGGCAAAGCGGCGACCACTTTGCGAATATCCGGCATGAAGCCCAGGTCGAGCATACGGTCGGCTTCATCGAGGACGAAAAACTGGCATTGGTCGATCAGCAGATGCCGGGTGCTCATCAGATCGCAGATGCGGCCCGGGGTGCCGACGACGATATCGGCGCCGCGGGACATGCGGTTGACCTGGCCGGTGCGGCCGACGCCACCGACGACGAGGACGGTGTTAAGGCCAAGCCCGGTGCCGAATTTCTTGAATTCCTGCTCGATCTGAACCGCGAGTTCGCGGGTCGGCGAGAGGATCAGCGCGCGCGTGGCGTAACGGCGTGAGCGCAAAGGCGCGATTGCCATGGCCTGCAGGATCGGCAGCGCGAAGGCGGCGGTTTTACCGGTGCCGGTCTGGGCGATGCCCAGAACGTCGGTGCCGGCGAGGCCGGCCGGCAGGGCGCCTGCCTGGATGGGGGTGGGGTTATTGAAGCCGCTGTTCTTCAGCGCCTGCAGGATGGGTGGGGCGAAGCCGAGGGCTTCGAAGGTAATTTGAGTAGACATAGGTACAGTGCTCCGGCGCTGCCGAATCTTTGATTCGCAACGTTATTGTCCGGTTTCCACGCGCGATATTGGAGAGGACGGGTTTAAAACTTGCCCGGGAGGGCGGATCCCGCCCCAAAAGACACATCAACCGCCAAGGCCGGATTTGTGATCCGGTCGCGCATTCGCGGCCAACGGTTTCGCTATACACATGCTGCAGCGCAATATGCAAGCATTTTTAAGCTTGGCTGCTCCGCGATTGCGTTGGATTATTCCGGCAGCGGCGAGACATGCTCATGCACTGCGAGCCATTGGCCGTTGATTTTCTTGAATAAGATGGTTTCACGCTCATGCAGGGTGGCGCCGCCGCTACGGCCGGTGCTTCGGGTGACGGTGCGGTGGATGAATATTCCGAAATCGCCATGGACCTGGATGATTCGGTCTGTGGACAGGCATTCCGTCACCGTGAAGTCATCAGTGGCGATCCAGCGTTGCCACTCAGCTTCGTACTCGGCGCGCGACCGCATGACATGATCCACGATCGGGAACACAAAGCTCGCCTCCGGCACGAAGGATGCGAAATAGCGCGGCCGGTCATTGGCCGCGAAGGCGTCCAGCAACGCTACCGCCGCGGCTTCGACCTCGGCCTCGGCTGAAATCAGCCCTGTTTCCAAGGCAAGCCCTCATGTTTCCAGCCGGCGATCCCGCCGCGATGCGCCCTGGCGTCCAGCGGCCCTTCAAACCCGTCCTTCACATTGTACACATGCTTGTAGCCGGCGGCGCGCGCGGCCTGGGCGGAGGACATGCTGCGGCCGCCGCTGCGGCACAGGAAGTAGACATGGTTGGTGGGATGCACATTCGCCTGGGCCAATAATTCGATGAATTTCGGGTTGGGCTGCATGTTGGGAAACACCTGCCACTGGATCAGCACCGGCTGCTTGCCGGTCTGGCTGAGATCGGGCACGCCGACAAAGCTCCATTCCGCGGTGGTGCGGACATCGCAAAGGGTTGCCTCAGGATTGCTCATCAGCGCTTCCCAGACCTGTCGCGGCGTCAATTCTTCGATCATACTGCCTCCCTGAAGGTCATCGAGCAGGATTGTCTTCCGGCGCTCATGCTCTAGCTTGTTTTACGCGTTGATTGAACTGAGCATAGCGAGGACGCGAGATGATGGAAACAGCACCCGGAATTGCAGATGGGCTGATCGGCGCCATCGGCAATACGCCGCTGATCAAACTGCAACGCGCGTCGGCGATGACCGGCTGCACCATCCTGGGCAAGGCCGAATTCATGAGCCCCGGCGGCTCGGTCAAGGATCGTGCGGCCTTGGGCATCATCACGGCGGCGGAGGCCGATGGCCGCCTGCAACCTGGGGGCACGATTGTCGAGGGCACGGCCGGCAATACCGGGATCGGAATTACGCTGGTGGCCAATGCACGCGGCTATAAAAGCGTGATCGTGATGCCGGAGACGCAAAGCCAGGAGAAGATCGATTTTTTACGCATGATCGGCGCGGATCTGCGGCTGGTGCCGGCCAAGCCCTTCAAAGATCCCGGAAATTACGTGCATGTTTCGGAACGCCTGGCGCGGGAGTTGGGCGCGCTCTGGGCCAACCAATTCGATAACCTCGCCAATCGCGAAGTCCACCGGCTGACCACCGGTGCGGAGATCTGGGCGCAGACGAACGGTACGGTGGATGCGTTCACCTGCGCCTGCGGCACCGGCGGCACGCTGGCCGGCGTGGCGATGGCGTTGAAAGCACACAAGCCCGGCGTGCGGATCGTGCTGGCGGACCCGGAGGGCAGCGCATTGTACGGCTGGGTTAAAAGCAATGACCTGAGTGTTGCCGGTAGTTCGATCACCGAGGGGATCGGGCAATCCCGCGTGCCGGGCAATCTGGCGAACGCCCCCATTGATGACGCGGTCCGAATTTCCGATGCGCAGGCGCTGGAGCATGTGTTTTCCCTGCTGATCGACGAGGGCATTTCGGTTGGCGGCTCCTCGGGGATCAATGTCGCCGCGGCCGTCGAGACCGCCAAGGCGATGGGCTCCGGCCATACGATCGTAACGATTTTATGCGATGGCGGGGCGCGCTATCAGTCGAAGCTGTTCAACCCGGAATTTCTGAAGAGCAAGAACTTGCCGGTGCCCGCATGGATGCGTTAATCCGGCCGGGCGATTCACGTTTGAGGTTGAGCTATGAATAGCTCAACCTCAAACGATCGCACGCCGAACAATCCGGCGCTGCTGGACGCCGAAGAACTGCTCCAGCATTTCGCCGCAAAAACGCTGACGCCGCTGGAAGCGCTGCAGGCGGTAACGGAGCGGATTGCCCGGCAGAATCCGGAAATCAACGCTTTTGTGACGATGAACCCGCAGGCGCTCGATGCGGCGCGGGAAAGCACCGCGCGCTGGCATGCGGGCGCGCCAAATGGCGCGCTGGACGGCGTGCCGGTGACGGTAAAGGATCTGATCGATATCGCCGGCCTGCCGACGCGCCGCGGCAGCAAGCTCACCTCCCCCTCCCCCGCCGCGCAGGACGCGCCGGTGGTCGCGGCTTTGCGGGCAGCGGGCGCGGTCATCATCGGCAAAACCACGACGACGGAATTCGGCTGGAAAAGCCCCGGCGACTGCCCGCTGACCGGAATTACCCGCAATCCCTGGAATACCGCGCATTCAACCGGCGGTAGTTCCGCAGGTGCTGCGGCAGCGGCGGCCTCGGGCTTCGGGCCGCTGCATGTCGGCACCGATGCCGGCGGCTCTGTCCGCATCCCCGCCGCCTGGTCCGGCATTGTCGGGCTGAAGCCAAGTTTCGGCCGGGTGCCGCAATGGCCGCTGGGCGCTTTCGGGCATGTGGCCGTCGCCGGGCCGATGGCGCGCACGGTGCGGGACGCGGCGCTGATGCTGAATGTTCTGGCCAGGTTCGACCCGCGCGATCCCTTCGCCCTGCCTGACGACCCGAGAGACTGGCGGGACGGGATCGAGGACGGCGTGCGCGGCATGCGGATCGCGGTTTTGCGAAATCCGGGATTTCCGGCGCCGGTCGACGCGGATGGGCTGGCGGCGCTGGAGATCGCCCGGCAGGTTTTAACCGATGAAGGTGCCATCATCGAGGAAGCCGATGTCGCACTGCCGGATTGCTCGATCGTCTTCGGCAGGGTCTGGGGCGCAGCGCTGACCCGGGTGGTGGACGGCGTACCGGCGGCGCAACGGCATCTGCTGGATGCCGGGCTGGTGCAGGTGGCGGCGCAGAACCAGAACGTCACCGCTCTGGAAGTGCTGGAGGGTGAGGCGATGCGGGTACAGGCTGCAAACGCAATGGCAATGCTGCATCTGAAATACGATGCGGTCATCTGCCCCTGCGTGCCGGCCTGCGCATCATTGGTGGATAAGGCCATCGGCGATCCCATGGCGGCCCTATGGAACGACTGGGCGCCATGGACATTGCTGTTCAACCTGACCCGCCAGCCGGCGATCTCGCTGCCCGTCGGGGTAAACCCAGCGGGGTTGCCGAGGGCGGTTCAGATTGCGGCAGGGCTGTACAGGGATGAGTTCGTCCTGCGCATTGCCCGGGCGGTCGAGTGCGTTTTGTAGGGGTGCGCTTTGTTACCATGATTGCACCGGGAGAAATCGCGGCATGGCTGCAGCGCATTGATCCCGGCGCCAATCGCCGCGTCAAAGGGCTGCGGCTGGTCACCGCCTACGGCATAGCGGCAATGCTCGGCTCGCTGCAGGGCATTCAGCATGGATTGCCGAGCGGCGCATCGCTGAGCGCGCTCGCCGGCGGCATCGCTTTATGGGCCAGCGTCTACGAGGGCGAGACCACGCGCGCGAACTCCGCCCGCGATCTCGCATTGTTTTGTGCCGCCGCGGTTATCGGCGCCGCCGGCTTCATCCTGCTGGCGCCGGTATTGTCCGGTCCGCATCGCCCGGGGCCGGAGCTACCCATGGTGGCCGGGGCTTTCCTCGTTGGGTATTTAAAGCGCTTCGGCGTTCCAGGTGCCGGCATCGGCAGCCAGATTTTCATCGGCCAGCTATTGGCCTCCGGCGCGAACCTGCGCCCGGACGATTTGCCGATGGTGGCGGTGGCGGGAGTCATTGCCGCCATCGGTTCCATCGTGCCGCGGCTGCTAAGCGGACCCGCTGAACATCCGATAGCATCACCGGCGGCACCGCGAATGACCGGCAGGCTGCGCGTCGAATTCATCATGGGGCTGCAGGCCGCCGTGGCCGCTCTGGTCATCATCGGCCTGAGCCATTTTTTCAATCTTGTTGAATCCGCCTGGGCGATTACCGCCTGCACCTATGTGGTCGCGAATTCAACAGCGGACACGCTGAAACGGATCCGGAACCGGATTATCGGCACCGCCATCGGCGTGCCGATCGGCATCGCCTTGGTGCCGATCGTCCCGCACGCGCCAATTCTGATCTGGGTCCTGGCGGCGCTCGCCATGGTCATCTACGCCATGGCGCTCCCCGAACGCTACGATATCGCCTGCGGCGCCTATGCGTTCACGCTGATCGTCACATTGGCGGTGACAG
>JAMFSE010000025.1 GCA_026225115.1 Rhodovastum atsumiense | reverse complement strand
TAGCGCTGATGACGGCGCGTTTGCCGAATTCTGCGCGCGGTTTCCCTATAACGAGACCGAGGACCAGGCCCGCGCGATTGCCGATGTGCTGGAGGATTTCGCCGCCGGCAAGCCGATGGACCGGCTCATCTGCGGCGATGTCGGCTTCGGCAAAACCGAGGTGGCACTGCGCGCTGCCTTTGTTGCGGCGATGGCAGGCAGCCAAGTGGCCGTGGTGGTGCCCACAACCTTGCTGGCCCGCCAGCATTTCCGCGTATTCTCCGCCCGTTTCGCCGGCCTGCCGGTGAAAGTGGCGCAGCTGTCGCGCATGGTGACTGCGAAGGAAGCGGCCGTGGTGCGCGCAGGGCTCGCCGACGGCAGCATCAGCATCGTCATCGGCACGCATGCGCTGATGGCCAAGGGCATTGCGTTCTCCGATCTCGGTCTGCTGATCGTTGACGAGGAGCAACATTTTGGCGTGGCGCACAAGGAACGCCTGAAACAGCTGAAGGCCGACGTGCATGTGCTGACACTGACCGCCACGCCGATCCCGCGCACGCTGCAGCTGGCGCTGACCGGGGTGCGCGACCTCTCGCTGATCACCACGCCGCCGGTGGATCGACTGGCGGTGCGAACCTTCATCATGCCGTTTGACAGCCTGGTGATCAAGGAGGCGATCGCCCGCGAGCGCTTCCGCGGCGGGCAGATTTTCTGCGTGGTGCCGCGCATCGAGGACCTTGATCCAATGGCCGCGCGCCTGCGCGAAATCGTGCCGGAAGCGCGATGCGCGATGGCGCATGGCCGTCTCGCACCGACCGAGCTTGAGCGGGTGATGACCGATTTCGGCGAAGGCAAATACGATATTCTGCTGGCGACGAATATCGTGGAGAGCGGTCTCGACATGCCGGCCGTCAACACGCTCATCATCTACCGCGCCGACATGTTCGGTCTTGCCGGATTGTATCAGTTGCGCGGTCGCGTCGGCCGCGGCAAGCAGCGGGGTTATGCCTATCTCACCTGGCCGGTGCACCATAAATTGTCACTGGCGGCTGAGAAACGGCTGGAGGTGATGCAGACCTTGGATACGCTGGGCGCCGGCTTTACGCTTGCTTCGCATGACCTGGATTTGCGCGGCGCTGGCAATCTGCTGGGTGATGAGCAATCCGGTCATATCCGCGAAGTCGGGATCGAGCTCTACCAGCAGATGCTCGAAGACGCGGTGGCGGCAATCCGCGCCGAGAACAACAATAAAAAACCGGTGGAACGGGATTGGACGCCGAATATCAATCTCGGCCTGCCGGTTTTGATCCCGGAGGATTACGTCAGCGACCTGCCGGTGCGCTTGGGGCTCTACCGGCGGATCGGCGCGTTGCAGAACGACGCCGAAAGCGAAGCGTTGGCGGCGGAACTGGTCGACCGGTTTGGAAAACTGCCCGAAGAGGTCGAGAATCTATTGGAGACGGTGGCGTTGAAGCGCGCCTGCCGCGAAGCCAGCGTCGAGAAACTTGATGCGGGGCCGAAAGGGATGGTGATCAGTTTCCGGCGCAATGAATTCAACAATCCCGGCGGGCTGGTCGCGTGGATCGGCACGCGCGGCGGCACGCTGAAACTGCGGCCCGATCATAAACTGGTGGTGGTGCGGGATATGGATGTGAACGCGCGTGCCGGCATCGCACGCGAAGTTCTCACCAATCTAACGCGGCTGGCGAGGCTGCAGGAAGCGGCTTAACTTGGCTTCCAAAAAAGTAATGGCCGGGTTCAACCCCGGCCATCCACGCTTTTCTCTAAAAACTACGAACAGTTTTAAAGAATATCTTTCCAATAATTATAGGTGCAGGTCAGCGGTGTGGGGGCATCGGGATGCTCCTGCGACGCGTCGGTGCTGGCAACTTGTCCGGTGGCGCCGGCCTGGCCGACCGAGTTGATCACGTTATGAATGACCCCGGTATTGCTGCCCGCAACATTGCTGGCGGTCGCGCTGACATTATGTTTTTCGAGCGCCTGGCAGGCATTGGTGGTGCCTTCGGATACCATCGGTACCGCAAAAAACACGATGATGACTAAAATAACAATCGCGAGAATGCCTCTCATGCGAGAATCCCTTTCCTGAGTCTTTGGTTTGTTATGTTGCGATTAAAAATCGGTGCAACGTCCGTTCTTTTCCCAATCGCCGTAGCGCGTGGGCTCTGGACCTTTTTGGCCGCCGATCTCGGGCGGCAAGACAGGTTTCGTTTGCGGCCTGTTTGGTTCAGGCGGCAATACCGGCGTCGAGGCGTTGGTCGGTTCAGTTTTATCCATGTTGTTGCTATCTGGTTGAACCCACGCCGCTTCGCAAGTAAGGGCTAGTTAACCCGGGCCTTATATTCTTGTAATTCTCTCATTGCAATGCGGCATTTGCCTCGGCGAGACGTTGCTGGTCCAGCGTCAGCCACGGCGCATTTGCCGGCGCATGGCTTGCGGATTGCTTGAACAAGGTCATGGATTCTGGCGTAAGCTGGCCGGCATCCTCCGCCAGTGCTTCGGCGAGATAGGCCTGACCCTCGCTTGCCGCTACGGAGTTTGGATCGAGCGTGGAAAGCTTTGCCCGTAGTTCTGCAATCAGAACGCCCGCGCGTTGGTGCTCCGCCTTTTGCCTTGCAGCCCATCGCGCATGCGGTTCGGACGGAATGTTAGGCGTGCTACCGGGCAGATAGAGCAGGAACGCCATGACCGGAATCAGGATAGCCGTGGCGCCAAGCAGCAAACGGGCATTGCCATCTTGTTGCGGTTCCGCAAGCGTATCGGCGCTGAGCAATCGGCGTTCGATCTCCAATCTGGCGCCGGCGTACTCGTTCGGATTGATTCTGGAATCGCTCAGATCTTTTGCAAGCTCATCGAGCTGCGCCCGGTGCATTGCCAATGCGCTCTCGCGCCGATTGCGGAGGGCGCTGCCTTTTCGGAACGAAAAAAACAGCGGCAGCATGATCGCCAGTGCCAACAGGAGCATCCATAGAAAAATCATGAATTGAGCAGTTTATCTAGCCTTGCGGCTTCGCTGTCCGATAGCGGGGAGGGGGCGGGAATGCGGCGCCGACGGGCGAGCCAGGCGACGATTAGGCCAACAAACAACGCGATAAATGGCGAGGCATAGAGCAGCAATGTCAGGCGCGATAGAGGCGGTTTCAGTAAAACGAAAATGCCGTAGCGCTGCACCATATATTTCATGATGCTCTTGTCATCGGCGCCGGCGACGACCTGCTGGCGGATAATCACCCGCAATTGCCTGGCAAGCGCTGCTGAAGAACCCTCGATGCTTTCATTCTGGCACACCAGGCAGCGCAGCTGGTCGCCGATGGCTTCACTGCGTTGTTCTTGCGCCGCACTCAGGGTGATGCCGTCGCGCGTCACCATCTGCGCCAGCGCCAATGACGGGATGAAGGCAAGCAGCAAAAATACGCGCTTCATGAATACTGGCTGAGCAACGGGTTCAGCACCTCGGCCACCACCGTATCGGTCAAGGCCCCGGCATAGCGCCAGCGCACAATGCCTTGCCGGTCGATTAAATAGGTCTCGGGGACGCCGTAGACGCCCCAGTCGATGGCGGTAAGTCCAGCGCTGTCCGTCGCAACGCGGGCGAAAGGATTGCCGTATTGCTCGAAATAACTGGCGAGCGCGGGCGCTGCGTCCTGATAGGCGATGCCCCAGATGGGAAGGCCGGTTTTGGCAAGCTGCGCCAGCATCGGTGCTTCCTGCACGCAAGGCGCACACCAGGAAGCAAACCAGTTGACCAGCATTGGCCGCGGCGGTGCGGAAAGATCGGTATTCGAAAATCCAGGCTGGTTGTTGATGCCGGGAAGATTGAATGCCGGCGGCCGATGGCCGAGCAGCGGGGAGGGTAGTGCATGCGGGTCATATTGCTGCGTCTGCATGCGGCGCAAAATGGTGTAAAAACCTGTCCCGCCGGCGACAGCAACAAATAACGGTGCCGCAAACAATATCCGCCGCCGGTTTTTCATGGGCTAGACCAATACCGCCTTAGCGGCCTTCTTTCGCGCTGGCGCGCCAACACGCAGCCGCCGATCTGAGAGGGACAGAAAACCACCGAAGGCCATGATCAACCCGCCGAACCAGATTTCCGGCGCCAGAGGATGCCGGTTAAGGCGCAGCTCCGCGCCGCCGGCAGGTTCGTCCGCGAACACGGCATAGATATCCTGAAATCCGTTGGTATGGATGGCTGCGTCGTTAGTGATGACTTTCTGGTTGGCGAAGAAGCGGCGCGAGGGGTGCAGCGTGAGGAAGGGGTTGCCGTCTTTGCTGATAGTAAGATCGGCAACGCGCTGTCTGTAGTTGGGCCCGGGCGCATCGTGAATATCGTTCAGCGTCCAGTCATAGCCGCCTAGTTCGGTGGTCTGGCCGGCGTTGAGCACCACGACTTTCTGCGATGCCAGCGTCATGCCGGCTATCCCCAGCACCATAACACCGAAGCCGATATGGCCAAAGGCAGCGCCGAAAGCAGCACGCGGCAGCGCCCGCAGCCGTTTGAAAGAGTCGTTGAAGGGCCCACGGAAAAGCTTGATGCGCTCGGCAATGTCGGAGAACGCGCTCAGCACCACCCACACGCCACCGGCCAGGCCCAGCGCGGTGACGGCGTTGCTGCGCAAAGTCATAACCACAAAGATTACAATCGCCACCAATGCTGCCATCCAGATGCGCTCCAGCGCCGGACGCAAGGCGGCGCGCTTCCACGGCAGCAGCGGGCCAATCGCCATCGTCAAAATCAGCGGCGCGGTCAGCGGCAACACCGTCTGGTTAAAAAATGGCGCGCCAACTGAAAGCTGGATGCCGAACAACAGATCGGCAAACGGCGGATACAAAGTGCCGGTGAAAACCACCGCCGCGATCGAGCAGAGAAAAATATTATTGAGCACCAGAGCGCTCTCTCGCGACAGCGGCGCGAAAATACCGGTCGCGGCCAGCACCGGCGCCCGCACCGCAAACAGCAACAGCGAGCCGCCGATGGTGAGCCCGAGCAATACCAGAATGAACAGCCCCTGATCCGGCGCCGCGGCAAAGGAATGCACGGAATTCAAGATGCCTGAGCGCACCAGAAACGTGCCCGAAAGACTGAACGAAAACGTCGTAATCGCCAGCAGCACCGTCCAGGCCTTCAACGCCTCGCGCTTCTCCACCACAATCGCGCAATGCAGCAGCGCCGTGCCGGAAAGCCAAGGCAGCAAGGCCGCGTTCTCCACCGGGTCCCAGAACCAGTAGCCGCCCCAGCCCAACGTGTAATAGGACCACCAGGACCCGAGCGCGATGCCCGACGTCAGGAAACACCAGGACAGCAACGCCCAGGGCCGCACCCAGCGTCCCCAGGCGGCATCCAGCCGCCCCTCGATCAGCGCCGCAATTGCGAACGCAAAAGCCACCGAAAACCCGACATAGCCGGTGTATAGAACCGGCGGATGAAAGGCGAGCCCGGGATCCTGCAAAATCGGATTAACCCCGGCGCCGTCCAAAGGCGGCGGCCACAGCCGTGCAAAAGGATCAGACACCGTCAACGTAAACAGCAAGAACCCACCTGAAACCAACCCAAGAACGCCAAGCACCCGCGCCCGCAACGAAGACGGCAAATTGCTTCCGAACGACGCCACCGTCGCCCCGCACAGCGACAAAATAAAACACCATAACACCATCGAACCGTCATGGTTCCCCCAGGTGCCGGAAATCCGGTAAATCAGCGGCACCAGGCTGGAGGAAAAATCCGCAACGTTCTCAACGGTAAAATCGGAGATCACTCCAGCGTAAATCAGTGCAAGAAAAGCTGCACCAATCGCCAGGAAATGACACAGCGCCAATGCCGGAGCCGCCCGCATCGCGCGCGCATCCCGGAGCCCAGGCGCAAAAATGCCAATCACACCCTGCGCGAATGCCAAGGCTACTGCCAAAGCCAGCGCGAAGTGACCAAGCTCAGGGATCACGAGCTGGAGTTCTTCACGGCCATCGTATTCCAGCTGGCAGCCGCTGGTGGTGGCCCGTATTTAGGATTCCACTTGCCGGCGGATCGCAACGCTTGCTCCACGTCCTTCGGCATATAGCTGGCGCCGTGTTTCGCCAGCACTTCATCGGCGCTGAAGGTGGTGCCGTTTCGTTGCATTTCGCCGATCGCGACCACCCCCTGGCCTTCCCGGAACAGGTCGGGGAGGACGCCGGAATAGGTGACGGGGACGGCGGCCTGGCCGTCGGTGACTTCGAAGGTGGTGACGGGGGTACCGTTGGTGATGGTGGTGGTGACGGTGCCGGCCTGGACGATACCGCCCAGGCGGAAGGACAGGCCGGGGGCAGGGTGTTTCTGCAGTACGTCCCGGGGGGCCAGAAAATAGGTCAGCGTTGAGGAGAAGGCGGCAAGCGAGAGTGCGGAGGCGGAGCCGAGGCCGATGCCGCAGGCAAGCACCAGATACAATCGCCGTTTTTTGCGTGCCTTCATTACTGCGCTGGCCTTGTCTCAACAGCCTTCAGGCGCTTTGCCGCGCGCTGGAAGCGGCGCCAGGTCAACCCGCCGATGCCGATAAGAAACAGGGCCGTGACGCCGTAGCTGCCGTTGATGAAGGGCGCGAAATTCATGCGCTCCGCTCCGCCGCCGCCAGTAACAGGGCGCCGGTGCGGCGCTCCATGATGGCGGCGCAGAGGCGCGTGGCAACGAGGGTGAGGAAGCACAGATAGAAGCCGAGCGAGGCGATCAGCAGCGGGTAGAGCATGGTGACGTAGATTTTGGAGCCGCCGGAAAACGAGATGGTGTTGCCTTGATGCAAAGTGTTCCACCATTGCACGGAAAAGACGATGATCGGCAGGTTGACGGCGCCGACCAGCGCCAGGATCGCAGCCGCCCGGTACCCATGCTGCGGGTTATCGAAGGCGCGGATCAGCGCGATATGGCCGAGGTAGAGAAAAAACAGCACCAGCACCGAGGTAAGCCGCGCATCCCACACCCAGTATGCGCCCCACATCGGCTTGCCCCAGAGCGAGCCGGAGACCAGGCACACAAAGGTGAAGCCGGCGCCGACCGGGCCGATTTCCTCGGCCGCCAAATCCGCCAGAGGATGCCGCCAGATGATCGAGAAGAAGGAGCAGACGGCCAGCGCCGCATATCCGGCCATCGCCACCCAGGCGGCCGGCACGTGGACATACATGATCCGCGCGGCATCCCCCTGTTCCCAATCGGCGGGAGCAAATGCATACCCCCAGACGAGACCGACTGCGGTCAGCGCGATGGAGAACGCCGCAAGCCAGGGCAAAGTCGGCCTGGTCAGCCGCAGAAACCGGCCCGGATTCGCATAATAATGCAGCCAGCTGCCGGAGCGTTTGAGGGGCTCGGCCGCCAGGGCGGTTTCGCTGGTTTCGGTCATGCGGCGTGTATTAGGCCATGAGCGGAAAAATTTGAAGCGGCCGTCTAATTGGCTATGTTGCCTGTGCATAATAGGAGTACCAGATTTCCATGCAGTTTATTCTGATTGCCTATGACAAGGCTGGTGGCTTGCCCTTGCGCATGGCGACCCGGCCGGCGCATCTCGCCTTTTGCGAAAACGAGGTCGGGACAAAACTGCTGTTTGCCGGGCCGATTCTGGCAGAGGACGGCAGCTCAAAAGGCAGTATGTTTGTCATCGAGGCCGTGGACATGGCTGAAGCGAAGACAGTGTTCGCGGCCGATCCCTATGCGATCGCGGGGCTGTTCGAACACACCAGCGTCAGCGGCTTCAAAACCGTCTTTCGCGACGGCGTGCTGCAGCAGTGAATTATTGGCTGGTCAAATCCGAACCGGATTCTTTCTCCTGGGAGCAACAGGTCAAGAACAAGGTCGAACCCTGGACAGGGGTCCGTAACCACACGGCGAAGCTGAATTTGAAGGCGATGAAAAAGGGCGACCTTGCGTTTTTCTACCACTCCAATATCGGCAAGGAGATTGTCGGGATCGTGAAAGTGGTACGCGAGGCCTATCCGGATCCGTCAGCGGAGGCTGGCGACTGGGTCTGCGTCGATATGCAAGCCGTGCAGCCGGTCCCGGCGCCGGTATCGCTTGCAACCATCAAGGCCGATCCCAGATTCAGCGACATGGCTCTGGTGAGGCTCTCCCGCCTGTCGGTAGCGCCGGTAAGCGCCGAGCACTGGTCTGAGTTATGCAAAATGGGCCAAGTTAAAATTAAAAAAGGAGCGAAAACATGACAACTGAAATTGCAACGCTGGCAGGTGGCTGCTTCTGGTGTCTGGAGGCCGCGTATTCCGAGCTGAAGGGGGTTTCCGCCGTGCAGTCCGGCTATACCGGCGGCCATGTGGAGAACCCCAGCTATAAACAGGTTTGCACCGGCACCACCGGCCATGCCGAGGCGGTTGAAATCAGCTTCGATCCGGAGGTGATCTCCTATGCGGATCTGCTGCGGGTGTTCTTCACCATTCACGATCCGACGACGCTGAACCGTCAGGGCGGCGATGTGGGTACGCAATATCGCTCGGCCATCTACACCAGCAACCAGAGCCAGGCGGAAACGGCGCGCGCCATCCGTGACGAATTCGCGGAAATCTGGCCGACGAAAATCGTCACCGAAATCACCCCGCTCGGCACCTACTACAATGCCGAGCCCGAGCACGATAATTACTTCGCACGCAACCCCTATGCCGGCTATTGCCAGGCGGTGGTGGCGCCGAAAGTGGTGAAGGTCCGCAAGCAGTTTGCCGATAAATTGCGCTCAAAGGCGGCCTGAGCATGAGCTGGCTCAGCAACGCCGCAGCCGATAACGGTGCGCCCGCCGGGACGGCAGATATCGTGGTGGAGCCGAGCAGCAAGGACCTCGGCGGCTTCCGGGTGCGACGGGCGCTGCCGAGCATTAAAAAGCGGATGGTTGGGCCGTTCGTGTTCCTCGACCATATGGGACCGGCCAGGTTCGAAGCAGGGCAGGGGATCGATGTGCGGCCACACCCGCATATCGGCCTCGCCACGCTGACCTATCTGGTCGAGGGCTCGATTTTTCACCGCGATACCTTGGGCAGCGCGCAGGATATTTTGCCTGGTGAGGTCAATTGGATGACGGCGGGGCGCGGAATTGCGCATTCCGAACGTTCCTCGCCGGCGTCGCGGCAGATCGGGCGGCAGATGACCGGGGTGCAGAGCTGGATTGCCTTGCCGAAAATATTCGAGGAAACCAATCCGGCATTCTTCCATCACGACGGCGCCAACCTGCCGGAGTTGACGGATAGCGGGCTCAAGGTTCGGGTCATCGCCGGCAGCGCCTATGGCGAAACCTCACCGGTGCAGACATTCTCCGGCACGCTCTACGCAGATGCGATACTGGAGACCGGTGCTTTTCTCCCGCTGCCGCAGGATCACGTGGAGCGTTCGGTCTACATCCTGCAAGGCAGCATCGAGATCGCCGGCGAGGAATTTTCCGAACACCGGCTGCTGATCTTCCGGCCCGGCGATCACATCAGCATCCGCGCAATAACACCGGCCCGCATCATCATCGCCGGCGGCGAGCCGCTGGATGGCGAGCGCCACATCTGGTGGAATTTCGTCAGTTCATCGAAGGACCGCATCGAACAGGCCAAAGCCGACTGGAAGGCGGGCAAGTTTGGTCTGGTGCCGGGAGACGATCAGGAATTTATCCCGCTACCGGATTAGTCCATTCGCTCCGCTCTCAGTGACAACGTGTTATGTGCCGATGCCCGCGAGCTTACCCGTAATCACCACGCCGGCGCCGTCGACCTGATAGTTTTTGTTGATGAAAATCAGCACCGAGGTCATGGCTTCGGCAGCTGCGGAATTGGCGAGCACGCCGCCATGGATGCCGCGCATGCCGGCCAGATCGGCCAGCGCAACAATTTTCACGCGCGCCGCCTTGTCGTCACCAAAGATCAATACGTCGCAGCCAAGGTCTTCATCTTTCGCGAGCTTGTGGGCGGCGACGTTGTGAAAACCGGAGACGAGGTTCGCACCCTCGCCGAGCAAGCTCTGTGCGCGCTGCGCCGCGCTTCCCTCCGCCGGCAGTTGCACGCGCATCACCTTCGGCGGCATCAGCGGCACCGTGGTGTCAACGACGATCTTGCCGATGACATGCGGCTTGATACTGGCCAGAGTGCCCTCCTGCGCGGCGAAAGGCACCGTGACGATGACGATATCGGCCGCTGCAGCAGCCTCAGGGTTGGCCAGCCCGGTCAATCCGGCGCCAAGCTCCTTGGCAGCCTTCACAGCGCTCTCGGCGGCTCTGGAACCGATGATGACCTTGCGCCCGGCCAGCGCCAACTTGCGCGCCAGTGCCGCGCCGAGATTGCCGGTGCCGCCGATGACGGCAATTACTTCATCTGTCATTTTATAACCTAACCTTGATGAGCTCCGCGACGCGAAGCGTTTACAGAAGTTTTACGCGTGTTCGCGTGTTCTTACGGCAAAACATCAAATATGTAAGCTGCCGGCGTTATCTATCCGCTGCTTCCATTGAAACGGGCGCCACCATCGGCAGTGAGCTCGCTGCCGGTTACCCAATCGGCTTCGTCCGAGGCGAGGTACAGCGCGGCGTTGCCGATATCGCGCGGGCCGCCGGGCCGCATCAGCATCTCCTTGCCTGGCCGCCGTTCCCGATCAACCTGGTATGAAATCACACGGCCGACGATGATCGTGTTGCAGCGTATCCCGTGCTCGCCATATTCGATCGCGATCGAGCGCGTGAGTGAGTTGATTCCCGCTTTTCCGGCGTTATAGGCCGAAAGATTGCGAACGCCGGTGCTCGATCCGCCGGATGATATGTTGATAATCGAACCGCCGCCGCCCGCCAGCATATGCGGGATCGCATATTTGGCCATGAAGAACGCACTCGTCAGCGTGCCATGCAGAATCTGGTTCCAATCAGCCAGGCTTAGATCGGCCGTCGGTTTGAAGGTTTTTGTGATCAGCTGGGTGGGCGCTGCGTTGTTGACCAGCGTCGTGATCGGACCATAGGCCTCGACGGTTGCGGCAACCGCTGCTTTCGCACTTTCCTCGTCGGTGACATCGAGCGGCACGAACATCGCCTCGCCACCGGCATCCCGAATGATCTGAACGTTCTTATGGCCGCGTTCAACGGTGCGGCCGCCCAAGACCACTTTGGCGCCTTCCGCCGCAAAAATTTCCGCGATCGATCGCCCGCAGCCGCGCGTGGCGCCCGTAACCAATGCGACTTTGCCCTTCAATCTCATATAATTTTCCTTCCCCGATACCGGTCTTGCTTAGCGCACCTCTTGAGGCGATCAAAATTGAGCGGTTTCACCGGCGAGTATCGGCGATTTTTTCGCGTGAAACAAATTCCCAAACGACGTGGAAGCTGCTTTCTTGATCCGGTTAGAAAAAAAAAGGGAGACGGCAATGGAAATCGATCAGCATGCAGCAGGCACGGCCGCTCCGCCGCCCGTTCGGATTATTCCGATTCCCGACGCGACTTCGGCCGGTTATTGGGAGGCAGCGGCAAATCATGTTCTCACGGTCGCGCGCTGCGCGGTCTGCGGGCAGACGACATTGCCGCCGGATATGTCATGCCCGCATTGTCACACCACCGAACCGGGCTTCACCTTTGTACCGGTTGAGGGCAAGGCGCGTGTCCGCACCTGGACGGTGATCCGCCGGCCGTTTCTCCAGGGTTTCACGCCGCCCTTCATGCTGGTGGATGTCGAACTGAACGATCATCCGCATATTCGCATGGTGGCCGGCCTGCTGGATGGCGCCGAGGCTAAGCTCGAGATCGGTACGCCGGTGGTCGTCGCGTTCGAAGACATCGCCCCGAAAATTTCAGTGCCTGCCTTCCGGCTTGAGAAATCGGCATGAGCCGGGTTTTCAAGGCGCGCAATCAGGTAGCGCTGGTCGGCTACGCGCACAGCCCGGCTGTGCGGCGCGCGACCCGGCCGCTCGGCGTCACCGCCATTGAGACGGCGAAGGCAGCCATCGCGGATGCGGGGCTGACCGTCGGCCAAATCGACGGCTTCGTATCCGCGCCGCTGCTGCCGGCATCCGGCGAACATAAAGCGCAAGACGGTATTTCGATTGTGTCGTCGCACTGGCTCGCCCAACATATCGGCGCCGATCCGGCCTATGCCGTCGGCTTCCAGGGGATCGGTCAGTTGATCGGATCACTGACGCTGGCGGTGAATGCGATCGCCAGCGGTGCGGCAGACTATATCCTGTTCCACCGGGCGCTGCATAATCCGGCCGGTAGTTACAACGACAATCCGATGACCGAAGCGCGTGGCGCTGACCAATGGGTCGCACCTCAGGGCTTCTATGGGTCGATGCCGACCATCGCACTTGCCTATAATGAATATTGTCAGCGCTACGGCGCCACGCGAGAGGCGCTGGCGGTTGTGGTGTCTGAGGCGCGCAAGAATGGCGCCCGCATCCCCTGGTCGGCCTGGTACGGAAAACCGCTTTCGGTCGAGCAATATCTGGCCGAGCCAACCTTGTTCGATCCGCTCTGCCGCTACGATGCGGACATGCCGGTTGAAGGGGTGGCCTGCTTTGTACTGACCAGCGCCGAGCGTGCCAAAGATCTGAAAAACAAGCCGGTCTACATTGCCGGCTATGCCATCGGCTATCCGCGTGAGAACCGCCCGATGCTGCATTGGACGCTGGACGATATGATGGAGGCGGGCAAAGGCGTTGCCGCGCGGCTCTGGAGGAGTTCCGGTCTCGGCGTGGCGGACATCGATCTACCTCAGGCCTATGATGGCTTCTCGCCGTTCGTCTACATCTGGATGGAAACGCTCGGTCTTTGCAAACTAGGCGAAGCCCATGAGCTCGTGCTTTCCGGCGGCATCGACAGCGACAAGCCACGCACCATCCCGGTCCTCTCCGGCGGCGGGGCCATCGGCAATGGCCGCATGCATGGCGTGCCGCAGATGCTGGAGAACTACCTCCAACTTTCGGGCCGGGCCGGCGAGCGCCAGCGCGCTGATCTCACGACCGGGCTCTCATGCCATTCGACGCCGAGTCTGGGCGGCGCAGTCGTTTACACCAATGATCCGGTCTGAAGCGTCGCCGGTAATGGCGATCGCTTCATCCGTCATTTGACGACGTCTAACCTTTGACGGGCTCCGCCACGCGCAGCGCCCCGAGCACCTGTGTCGCGTGTTCCTTGCGGCAGATCAACAGGTCCGGGAGGTAGGTATCAGCATTATTGTAGTGGAGCGGCGAGCCATCGACGCGAGAGGCGTGCAGACCGGCGGCAATAGCGACCGCGGCTGGGGCGCAGTTGTCCCATTCATATTGGCCGCCGGTGTGCAGGTAGATATCCGCCTCGCCGCGCAGCACCGCCATGGCTTTGGCGCCGGCCGAGCCCATCGGCACCAGCTCCGCATCCAGCGCCTTGGCCACCGCGACCGCCTCGGCGGCCGGGCGGGTGCGGCTGACCAGCATGCGCAATTTTTTCGCAGCCGGCGGCACAACCTGCGGCTGACCGGAACAAAGCGTCAGCGGAAAGCCTGGCAACGCCACAGCGCCGATTACCGGTTCACCATCGATGGCGAGCGCGATGTGCACCGCCCAATCCGTGCGCTTCTCACCATATTCGCGGGTGCCGTCCAGCGGATCGACAACCCAGACCCGGCTCGCTTTCAGCCGTTCCGGATTATCCTGCTCTTCCTCCGATAGGATCGCGTCATCCGGCCGGTTGGTTTTCAGCGCCTCGATGATGAAGGCGTTGGCGGTGCGGTCGCCGGCTTTGCCGAGGGTCTTGCCCTCGAACAGGCCGGAGTTTTGCAGCTCCACCAATATCCGCCCCGCCGTATCGGCAATATGCCGTGCCAGTTCGACATCCGACATGTTAGTGCTCATGGGATTAGCCGGGAGACGATGAGATCAGCGGCTTCTTCGGCAGAGAGTTGGCTGGTATTGATATGGATTTCCGGCTCGGTCGGCGGCTCATACGGGCTGTCGATTCCCGTAAAGTTTTTCAACTCGCCGGCGCGGGCCTTTTTGTACAGGCCTTTCACGTCGCGGGCCTCGGCATCCGCCAGCTTGGTGTCGATGAACACCTCGATGAACTCGCCTTCCTTCACCATGTCGCGCACCAGTTTACGCTCGGCGCGGAAGGGCGAGATGAAGGCGGTGATCACGATCAAGCCGGCATCGGTCATCAGCTTCGCCACCTCGCCGACGCGGCGGATGTTCTCGATCCGGTCAGCCTCGGAGAAGCCGAGGTCCTTGTTCAAGCCATGGCGCACGTTATCGCCGTCCAGCAGGAAAGTGTGCCGGTTCATCCGCACCAGCTTCTTCTCAACCAGATTGGCGATGGTCGATTTGCCGGCGCCCGAGAGCCCGGTGAACCACAGCAGCGCCGGCTTCTGGTTTTTCAACCCGGCATGGGTTTCGCGCGGTACGTCATGCGCCTGCCAATGCACGTTCTGGGCGCGGCGCAGCGAGAAGTGCAGCATGCCGGCGGCAACCGTGGCGTTGCTGATCTTGTCGATCAGGATAAACCCGCCGAGATCGCGGCTATCGGCATAAGGCTCGAACACGATCGGCTTGTCGGTGGAAATGTTGGCCACGCCAATGGCATTCAGCTCCAACGTCTTTGCCGCAAGATGCTCCATGGTGTTGACGTTGACCTGGTATTTCGGCGCCTGCACCTGCGCGTTGATCATCTGTGTGCCAAGCTTCAGCCAATAGGAGCGGCCGGGCAGCATGGCGTCATCGGCCATCCACACCAGGGTCGCCTCAAACTGGTCGGCCACCTGCGGCGGCGCGTCTGCCAGCGAGAGCACGTCGCCGCGCGAGCAATCCACCTCATCGGCCAGGCAAATGGTGACCGACTGGCCGGCAATCGCCTGCGGCAGATCGCCATCCAGCGTCACCACCCGGGTCACGGTCGAGGTTTTGCCCGACGGCAGCACGCGGATCGCATCGCCAGGCTTGACGGTGCCGCTGGCAATCAATCCGGAGAAGCCGCGAAAGTCCAGATTCGGGCGGTTGACCCATTGCACCGGCATGCGGAAGGGCTTGGTCTGATCGGCGGTCACATCCAGCTCGACGTTTTCCAGATGCTCCATCAGGGTCACGCCGTGGTACCAGGGCGTGTTTTCCGATTTGGTGGTGATGTTGTCGCCCATGAAGCCGGAGATCGGCATCGGCGTGAAATTCTCGATGCCGATGCTTTTGGCAAACGCCCGGTAGTCGGCGACGATGGCGTCGTATTTATCGTGATCGTAGCCGATCAGATCCATCTTGTTGACGGCCAGCACGAGGTTTTTGATGCCGATGAGATGCGCCAGATAGCTGTGGCGGCGGGTCTGCACCAGCACGCCCTTGCGGGCGTCGATCAGGATCACCGCGAGGTCGGCGGTGGAGGCGCCGGTGACCATGTTGCGGGTGTATTGCTCATGGCCGGGGGTGTCGGCGACGATGAATTTGCGTTTCTCGGTTGAGAAGAAGCGATAGGCGACGTCGATGGTGATGCCCTGCTCGCGCTCGGCCGCCAGGCCGTCCACCAGCAAGGCAAAATCGATGTTCTGGCCTTGCGTGCCGACGCGTTTGGAATCGGCTTCCAGCGCCGCCAGCTGATCTTCGAAAATCATCTTCGAATCATAGAGCAGGCGGCCGATCAGGGTCGATTTGCCGTCATCCACCGAGCCGCAGGTGATGAAACGGAGCAGCGATTTATGCTGATGCTGCACGAGATAGGCGTCGATATCCTCGGCGATCAGATCCTGTGCCTTGAAGGAGGAATCCTGAGTGGTGTGAGCTGTCGTCATCTCAGAAATACCCTTCCTGCTTTTTCTTTTCCATGGACGCCGCCTGGTCGTGATCGATGGCGCGGCCCTGGCGTTCGGAGGTGGTGGTGAGCAACATTTCCTGAATGATTTCCGGCAGGGTTGCCGCCGTGCTTTCCACCGCACCGGTCAGCGGGTAGCAGCCCAGCGTGCGGAAGCGGATGGAGCGCTCGACCGGCACCTCGCCCACGTTCAACCGGAAGCGCTCGTCATCGACCATCAGCAGCATGCCGTCGCGCCACACGGTGGGGCGTTTGGCGGCGTAATACAGCGGCACGATGGGGATGTCTTCCAGGTGGATATATTGCCAGATGTCGAGCTCGGTCCAGTTCGAGATCGGGAAGATGCGGATGCTCTCGCCCTTGGCTTTGCGGGCGTTGTACAGATGCCATAGTTCCGGGCGCTGGTTTTTCGGATCCCAGCGCTGGTTGGCGGAGCGGAAGGAGAAGATGCGCTCCTTGGCGCGGCTTTTTTCCTCGTCCCGCCGGGCGCCGCCGAAGGCTGCGTCAAAACCATATTTGGTCAGCGCCTGCTTCAGCCCTTCGGTCTTCCACATGTCGGTGTGCAGCGCGCCATGGTCGAAAGGGTTGATGCCGCGCTCCTTGGCCTCGGGGTTCTGATAGACCAGCAGCTCCATGC
>JAMFSE010000024.1 GCA_026225115.1 Rhodovastum atsumiense | reverse complement strand
AACTAATGCCCGAGCGCCTGCACAATCTCCTCGGTCATCTTCTTCGCATCGCCGAACAGCATCATGGTGTTGTCGCGGAAGAACAGCTCGTTATCCACACCGGCATAGCCCGTCGACATGCCGCGTTTGACGAACAGCACGGTCTTGGCCTTGTCCACCTCCAAGATCGGCATGCCATAGATCGGCGAAGCCGGATTGGTCTTGGCGGCGGGATTGGTCACGTCATTGGCGCCAATCACATAAACCACATCTGCGGTCGCGAACTCATTATTGATCTGCTCGAGCTCGAACACCTCATCATACGGCACATTGGCCTCCGCCAGCAGCACATTCATATGTCCCGGCATCCGTCCAGCAACCGGGTGGATCGCGTATTTAACCTCGACATCATCCTTCTTCAGCGTATCCGCCAACTCGCGCAGCGCATGCTGCGCCTGGCTCACCGCCATGCCATAGCCCGGCACGATAATGACCTTCGAGGCATTCTTCATGATAAACGCGGCGTCATCCGCCGAGCCGATTTTCACATGCTTATCGCCCGTCGAAGCGGCAACCACGGCATCTCCCGTCGCTCCAAACCCGCCGGCGATGACGTTGATGATGCTCCGGTTCATCCCTTTGCACATAATATACGAGAGAATAGCGCCCGAGGATCCGACCAGCGCGCCGGTGACGATCAGCGCCAGATTCCCGATCGTAAAACCAATGCCGGACGCCGCCCAGCCGGAATAGGAATTCAGCATCGAGACAACCACCGGCATATCCGCGCCGCCGATCGGGATGATGAGCAATAGGCCAAGCGCCAATGCAACCAGCGCGATCAACCCGAACAGCACGAAGCTGCCGCCCGAGGCCACGAACAGCACGATCAGCACGATAATCAAAATGCCAAGCCCCGCATTCAACGGGTGCTGACCCTTGAACATGATCGGTGTACCCGTCATCAGCGCCTGCAGCTTCGCAAACGCAATCAGCGAACCGGTAAAGGTGATCGCGCCAATCGCCAGCCCAAGCGACATCTCGATCAGGCTTTCGATATGGATATGATGCGGCGCGCCGATCCCAAAGCTTTGCGGCGCATTCAGCGCCGAGGCCGCCACGCAAACCGCCGCCAGCCCCACCAGCGAGTGGAACGCCGCCACCAGCTGCGGCAGCGCCGTCATCTTAATGCGCAGCGCCGCAACCGTGCCGATCGCGCCGCCAATCGCAACGCCTGCAACAATAATCAAAAACCCGCGCGCCGACATGCCGGAATGCAGCAGCGTCGCGACAATGGCGATCGTCATGCCGGCAATACCCATCTGGTTGCCGCGGCGCGAAGTTACCGGATGCGACAGCCCGCGCAGCGCCAGAATAAACAGCACCGCGGCGACGAGATACGCAAAAGAGGTCAGAGACTCATTCATTTGGCGACGGCCTTATCTTTTTTCTTGAACATGGAAAGCATGCGGTTGGTCACTACAAAGCCGCCAAAAATATTCACGCTTACCAGCACGACGCCTAAAAATCCGAACACATGCGCGATCAGGCTGCCTTTCAGCCCGGCGGCCAGCATGGCGCCGACGATGATCACCGAGCTGATCGCATTGGTCACCGCCATCAGCGGCGAATGCAGCGCGGGCGTTACGTTCCACACCACATAATAGCCGACAAAAATGGCCAGCACGAAAATGCTGAACAGATACACAAAGGGTGCTGCGGGGGCTGCGTGTTGGGCCGCAACCGCCGCCAGCCCGGCCGCGTTCTGGGCGAGGATGGACGCTTGATGTGCAAGATCAGCCGCCTGGCTGGCGAGATCGGTAGGGGTCATGTCAAAATTCCTTTAGGCCGCGGAAGGGACCGCGGGCGCCACTGCAACTGGCTGAAAATTCGGGTGCACAATCTGCCCGGCTTTGGTTAGCAACACGCCTTTGATGATGTCATCGGTTTCCACCAGTTTCGGCGCAGCTGCTTCCTTGTCCCAGAAGGTGGTCAGAAACGTCAGCAGATTGCGCGCGTAAAGCTGGCTGGACGCCACAGCAATCCGCCCCGGCCAATTGCGATACCCAAGGATCTGCACCCCATTCGGCGTCACGATCAGTTCGCCCGGCACGGTCGCCCCGCAATTGCCCCCGGCATCCGCCGCGATATCCACCACCACGCTGCCGGGCCGCATCGCCGCCACCATCTCGGAAGTCACGATCACCGGCGCCTGCCGCCCCTGCACCAGCGCCGTGCAGATGATAATGTCGTTCTTTGCAACCGTGGCGGCCATCAATTCCGCCTGTTTGGCGCGGAATGCATCCGACATCTGCCCGGCATAGGGCCCGGTCTGCTTCGCGGTCTCGTCATCCTCGACGCCGACGTATATCGCGCCCAGCGACTTGATCTCTTCCTTCGCCGCCGGCCGCACATCGGTCCCCGAGACGATCCCGCCGAGCCGTCGAGCCGTCGCAATCGCCTGCAGCCCGGCCACACCGGCGCCGATCACCAGCACCCGGGCCGGCGGCACGGTCCCGGCCGCCGTCATCATCATCGGAAAGCCGCGTGCAAACGCGCCGGCGCTCTCAATCACCGCCCGGTACCCGGCCAGATTGGCCTGGCTGGAGAGCACATCCATCGACTGCGCGCGGGTAATCCGCGGCATCATTTCCATCGCCACGCCGTCGATCCCGGCCGCAGCCAAAGCCTCAACCAGGGTCGGGTCGCCAAAGGTATTCATGGTGCAAACCAGGAGCGTGCCGCGCGCGATCAGCGCCCGGACTTCCGGCTCCGGCGCCTGCACGGCAAACAAAATCCCGGCCCCGGCCAAAGCACTCGCCGCATCCGGCGCAATCTCGGCCCCGGCGCCTGCGAAATCGGCGTCCGAGATCGCCGCATTCAAGCCGGCGCCCGCCTCAACAGCGACGCTAAGGCCAAGTGCGATCAGTTTTTTAACAGTGTCGGCTGTTGCCGCCACCCGGTTCTCACCGGCGCGGCGCTCCTTCAAAACGGCTAGACGCATTAAAACTTCCCTTTACGTGCAGACCGAGCACCAGCTTGATCCGGATAAGCAATTGCGGCGCACCATGATTGAGACGCTGTTTCGGCGCAAGAGGATGAAAAAGCGAAAACATTAGGCTTGCATGCGCGATATTCAGGGCAGGGTAGCTGCAAAAACGACCGTCTCCTTAAGCGATTATCACCGCGACATGGCCTTTTTCGGCGGAAAGACCGAGGTAGCGATATTTCAACCCGGTTTCGGCGACAAATTCCTGAAACGCCTTGAATTCATGCTGCCGCCAGCCCGGATAATTGAAATATTCATCGAACACGATCACGGTTCCAGCCCCGATCCGGCCCCTCAAACCGTTAAAAATGCTGCGTGTTGAGGCATAAATGTCGCAATCCACGTGGATTAGCGAACAGGCTTGGGCCTCCGTTGCCAGGAAATCCGGCAATGTCTGGTCGAACCAGCCGACGTGAAGTCTGGCATTCGCCGGCACCTTCGGCAGTTTGCCGCGCAAGGAAAACGCGCCCTTCGCCTCCTTGGTCCCGCTCCAATCGCCCGGAAGCCCTTCAAAACTGTCAAATCCATGGACCATTCTCGGCGTCAGCCCCGCCAGATGCCGAAGCGAAGCGCCCTTTTCCACGCCGAATTCCAGAACCAGCCCCTCGACCGGTGCCTTTGAAAGCGCAAAGCCCAGCAGCGCGAACCGGTCCGGCAGCACCATCGCCTGCTGCATATTGGCGATGATGTAATCCACGGCCTCGCGCTTGGCGTGCAGCCGCAAATCGATCCACAGATCATTGGCGTAAAATATATGCAGAAATTTGCGGTAGGCCCGCGCGAACACCCCCTCGCCAAAGCCCTTTTTTATAATCGCCATGGCGGCCTCATAGCCGCCAGCCGGTAGCCTCGCAACAGCCCGTTCCTGGCTATACCGCCGTCGGAACCCCGGCAGCCGCCAGTGCTTCGGCCTGCCGGGCCGCCAGTTTGTCCGGGTCGAAATCCGCCACCGTCTCATGGAATAGGCGGCTCCAGTTCAGCTCGGCCCGCAAGCGCAGGAACACACTGCCAAGCCCGATCGCGGAGCGGTCCATCAACACGAATTCCCGCGGCGGCCGAACCCCGCCGGTGCGCTGTAGACCCTCATGAACCTTCTGTGCGGTGCTGCGGCCGAATTGCGTATCACCATCCTCCTGGATCAGCCGCACCCGGTCCTCGATCAGCGGGTCATAAAGGAATTTCGCCCAGTCGTTCAGCACGGTTACATGTTCCCGGTTTATGCCTTGGAACCCCCAGATCTGATACGCATGCAGCGCGCGCTCCGGGTCGTCATCGCGCACCGCGGCATATAATTCCAGCACGCCGGTGACGAATTTCGCGGGAAAAACCCGGATCGATCCGTAATCCAGCAAATTTAGCCCGCCATCCGGATTGACCTGGTAATTACCGAGATGCGGATCGCCATGGATCACCCCATAGCGGTAGAACGGAATATACCATGCCCGGAACAAGGCGGTCGCCAGAGCGTTGCGCGCTTCCAGGCTCGGCTCGCCTTCCAGCCAGGTTTTCATGCCCACGCCGTTCAGCCATTTCATCGTCAGCAGCCGCTTGGTGCTATGGCTTGGCTCCGGCTCCGGCACGTTCACATCGTCAACATTGTCCAGCATCGCGTGGTACAGCCGCATCTGCGCCGCTTCGCGCGTATAGTCCAATTCCTCGCGCAGCCGCGCTGCCAGCTCCACATAAACGTCATCCTGGATGATGGCGTTATCCATGCGCTTATAAACGGCCAACGCCATTTTCAGCTGCCGCAGATCGGCTTCCATGATGTTCGGCATATCCGGATATTGCAGCTTGCACGCGACATCCGTGCCATCCGGCAATGTCGCCCGGTGCACCTGCCCAAGACTGGCCGCAGCGGTTGCCTCCTTACCAAAAGCGGCAAATTTCTGCTCCCAATCACTGCCGAGCTCGCCCGCCATCCGGCGCCGCACGAAAGCCCAGCCCATCGGCGGCGCGTTGGACTGCAGCTCCGCCAATTGCGCGGCATATTCCGGCGGCAACGCATCCGGCACTGTGGAGAGAAACTGCGCCACCTTCATCATCGGGCCCTTCAGCCCGCCCAGGATCGATTTCAAATCCTCGGCATGCCGCGCCTGGTTGGTCTTGATGCCGAACACCCGCTCGCCGGTGATCCGCGCCGCAATCCCGCCGACAGCGCCGGAGGTCTTGGCAAACCGTCTTATCTCACCAAAAATATTGCCTTCACGCGCCTCATCAGCCATTCGCTTCAGGCCGCCAGCTCATCGATAAATCCGGAAATAACATCCAGACCCTTTTGCCAGAATTCCGGTACCGAAGCGTCCAGCCCAAACGGTGCCAGCAACTCCTTATGCCGCAGGGTTCCGCCGGCGCTCAGCATCGTCATGTATTTCTCGGCGAACGCCGCCTTATCCTCGGATTCCTGAAACACCGCATAAAGCGCGTTCACCAGGCAATCACCGAATGCATATGCATAAACGTAAAACGGCGAGTGAATGAAATGCGGCACATAGGCCCAGAAATATTTATATTCATCGGTAAACTCAAAGGCCGGCCCTAGGCTTTCCGTCTGCACCTGCAGCCAGATCTCGCCGATTCGCTCGGGCAGCAATTCGCCATTTCTACGCTCCGCATGGATCCGCGTCTCAAACTGATAAAATGCAATCTGCCGCACCACGGTGTTCAGCATGTCCTCAACCTTTTGCGCCAGCATCAGCTTGCGGCGTTTCGGATCCTGCTCGCCGTCCAGCATGGAACGAAACGTCAGCATCTCGCCAAACACGCTGGCGGTCTCAGCCAAGGTCAGCGGCGTGCCGGACATCAGATAGCCCTGGTCGGCCGCCAGCACCTGATGCGCGCCATGTCCCAGCTCATGCGCCAGCGTCATCACATCGCGGGTGCGGCCATGATAATTCATCAGCACATAGGGATGCACCGAAGGCACGGTCGGATGCGCAAAGGCGCCGCCGGATTTGCCCGGCCGCAACGCTGCATCGATCCATTTATGTTCAAAAAACGGCTTCACGGTTTCCGCCAGCTTCGGATTGAACGACCCATAGGCGCCCAGCACCCGGCTCTGCGCTTCGCCCCAGGATATCTCCCGGTCCTCATCATCCGGCAATGGCGCATTGCGATCCCAGTGCTGCAATTTATCCAATCCCAGCCATTGCGCCTTCATCGAATAATAGCGATGCGCGAGCTTCGGGTAAGACATCACAACCGCCTGCACCAGCGCCGCCACAACCTCATCCTCAACCATGTTCGAGCGATTGCGCGAACTCGGCGGCGTCGGATAATTCCGCCACTGATCGCTGATCTCCTTATCCTTCGCCAGCGTATTGGTGATCAGCGAAAACAGTTTCTCCTGCGCGCCGATCGCAGCGCCAATCGCCTTGCCGGCGGCCTCGCGCATACCGCGGTCGGGATCGGAGAGCTTGTTCAGCACATCGGAGAGGGTTCGCTCCTCGCCGCGCAGCATCACCTTCATGCCGGCCGTGGTCTCATCGAACAGCCGGCTCCAGGCGGATGCGCCGGTCACTTCCTTCTCATGGATATATTTTTCCAGCTCGTCGGAAAGCTGATGCGGCAGAAACACCCGCAAATCGCGCAGCCAGGGCGAATAATGGGCCAGCGCCGGGTCCTTGAGCTTCTCCCCCAGCTCAACCTCGGTGATCCGGTTGATCTCGAGGGTAAAAAACAGCAGATGCGTGGTGATCACCGTCACCCGCTCACTCATCGTCTGGTAGAATTTACCCGCCGCGGAATCCGTCGAATCGGCACTGAACCGCAGCTGCGCGAAGGACATCACCCGGCCAAGCACTTCCTCGACCGCCTCATACTCCGCAATCGCCGCCCCCAGCGCAGCGCCCGAAAGACCGGCGATCTTGCCCTGATAGCGCGCCGCAAACGCCCGGCAATCCGCATCCGTCTTGGCCAGATCGGCTTCAATCCTAGGATCGGTCTCGGCGCCATAGAGATCGCTCAGATCCCACATCGGGGCCTCGCCGCCATTCCCGCCGCTGAAACCCTCAGGCTGCCGCATCGCCATTTTGCGCATCTTTACCAACTCCTGTTCATCCGTGATGTAGGCGCTATCGGCCGCGCGTCCAACCGAGATCGTCCGACAGCTTAAAGGAGTCTCCCATGCAGACAAGCGGGGCCAGCGGCCCAGGCGAACCCATCGGATCGGGCGGGGCAGGCGGCCAGAACGGCCTGGACGGTGCAGGCGGCTTAAGGCGTGACGCCGGCCGCATCGGCCTGCTCTTTGCCAGCCTCGGCGGCATGATCGGCTCCGGCTGGCTGTTCGGGGCCCTGAACGCAGCCCGCATCGCCGGCCCCGCCGCCGTCATCTCCTGGATGATCGGCGGCATCGCGATCCTGCTTTTAGCCTTTGTCTATGCCGAACTCACCACCATGTTCCCGCGCCCCGGCGCTGTCATCGTCTTCCCGAAACTCTGCCACGGCAGGCTGGCCGCCCAGGTGATGAGCTGGATCAATTTCCTCGCCTATGTCTCGGTCGCACCGGTCGAGGCGGTCGCGGTTGTCTCTTACGGCGACCATTTCCTGCCCGGCCTGGTGGTTCCCGCCTCCGGCGTGCTCACCCCGGCCGGCCTCGGCGCGGCGGTGGCCCTGATGTTGGTGTTCATCATTATAAATCTACTCGCCATCCGGCTGGTGCTGGCGGTCAACAACGCCATCACCTGGTGGAAACTCGCGGTGCCGCTGCTCACCGTCATCGCCCTCATCCTGGCGCATTTCCGCACCGCCAACTTCACCCAATACGGCTTCGCGCCGGCCGGCATCGGCGGCATTTTCGGCGCCGTCGCGGGTTCCGGTATCATCTTCACCTTCCTCGGCTTCCGCCAGGCGATCGAACTCGCGGGCGAATCCGCCAATCCCAAAACCGCATTACCTTTCGCCATCCTGGGTTCGGTCCTGCTCTGCATGCTGCTCTATGGCGGGCTGCAAATCGCCTTCATCGGCGCGCTCAGCCCGGCCGACCTCGCCAATGGCTGGAGTAAAATCACCTTTCCCGGCATTTCCGGCCCCTTCGCCGGGCTGGCCAGCACGCTCGGCCTCACCTGGCTGGCGATCCTGCTCTATGCCGACGCCGCAATCTCACCCTCGGGCACCGGCATCATCTATAACACCACCGCCGCCCGCGTCGTCTTTGCCACGGCCGATGAGGGGTTCCTGCATAAACACTTCGCAAAACTCTCCTTCGCGGGCGTGCCGGTATGGGCGTTGGCGCTGAGCTTCGCTGTCGGGCTGCTTTTTCTTCTGCCTTTGCCTTCCTGGCGGCTGCTGGTGACCTATCTCTCGTCAATCGGCGTGCTCGCCTACGGCGTCGGGCCGGTGGTGCTGATCTGCTTTCGCACCACGCTGCCGGAGCGTGATTTCCCGCGGCCCTTCCGGCTGCCTTACGGCATCATCATCGCCTCAATGGCGTTCATCGTCGCCAATTTCGTCGTGTTCTGGGCGGGCGCCGCCGTGGTCAACCATGTCTTCGGCGGCCTACTGGCCGTCTTTATCATCTACTTACTGTTCCAGTTTGTCCGCCATCGCGGGCTTACCCATCTCGAATGGCGCGGCGCCTGGTGGCTGGCGCCCTATTTCTCCGGACTTTGGCTGATCACGGTGCTCGGTCCGGCCAAACTCTCGCACGGCATCGGCGCCATATCCGGGACCCTGGCCGCATGTCTCATCGTCGTCTTCAGCCTCTGCATCATTCAGCTCGCGCGCATCTGCGCAATCGCCGACCCGGTCGAAGCCAAACAAAGATTTCATCGCGGTGAATAGATTGGCGGCTTGTTCAGTCCGGGGTGAGGTGCAACATGGCAGCAATGGACCAAAAAATTCTATGACCACCGCCCATATCAACCGCATCGGCACCGCCGTGCCGCAGCTCGACATGCACCGCCTGTTCGTCGAATTCATGAATAAAATTCAACTCCGGGGAAAATTCGACCGGGTGTTCAGCCGCATGGTCGACCGCTCCGGCATCTTCCATCGCTATTCGGTACTGCAGCTGGACGAGCTTTCGATGGAGCCGGCAAGCGCCGATTATTTCTATGCGGCCGGCGTTTTCCCCTCCACGGCGCGGCGCATGCGCGCCTATGAACGTTACGCACCCGAACTGGCGGAACGCGCCATCGCGAAGCTCGATTTGCAGGGCCGCGAGCGCGAAATCACGCATCTGGTCGTCGCCTCTTGCACCGGCTTCAGCGCCCCGGGGCTGGACCAGATTCTGGCGACGCGATTGGGATTGCGAGAGGATCTAAAACGCAGCTTCGTCGGTTTCATGGGCTGCTCGGCGGCGGTGCCGGCACTTCGCATTGCCCAGGATGCGGTGCTGGCAGATCCCTCCGCGCGCGTGCTGGTGGTCAATCTGGAACTTTGCTCGCTGCATATGCAGGACACCGACGACCTCGAAAAAGCGCTGCTGTTTCTGCTGTTCGGCGATGGCTGCAGCGCCGCTTTGGTGACCGCCGATGCAACCGGCATCGCATTGCGGGATTTCCGCACCGCCTTGCTGCCCGACAGCGCCGATCTGATCACCTGGCATATCGGCGACAACGGCTTCGACATGACGCTCTCGGGCCAGGTTCCAGGCAGAATTACCACCGCCCTGCGCGCCGATCTTTCCGCCGACCACGACTGCGGGTTGCTGCGCGGGGAGGGCACACAGGCCATCGACCTATGGGCCGTGCATGGCGGCGGAAGGTCGATCCTGGACGCCGTTGAAACCGGATATTTTCTCGATAAATCCGCGCTTGAGGATTCCCGCTCGGTACTGGCCGCCTGCGGCAACATGTCGTCCGCCACCATCATGTTCGTCCTCAAACGCATGCTGGACACCGCAAAGAAAGGCAGCCGCGGACTCGGCATGGCCTTTGGCCCCGGTGTGGTCGCCGAAACTTTCCGGTTTTCCATGGCCGAATAGGCACCGATGAACCTCGCGGCGCGCAGCCAATTGCCGGAAGTGATGGACGATGGGGATCTCGACCCAGCGATCTACCAACGCTGCCTGGCCGATCTCGCCGCATTAAACCGGCTGACGCTGACACACCGCCCGGTATTGAACTTTCTATCCCGCGCCACCCGGCATTACGCCAAGGGCGCCAGACTATCCGTACTGGATGTTGCCTACGGCCAGGGCGATCTTCTGCGCGCAATCGCAGGCTGGGCGCAGCGGCGCGGATTTCTGGTGCAGCTATCGGGGATCGATCTCAATCCGCGCAGCGCAATCGCCGCCCGCGCCGCAACCTTGCCCGGCACCGATATCGATTATCGCACCGGCGACGTGTTCGACTACGCGCCACCGGTGCCGCCGGATTTCATCGTCACCTCGCAATTCACCCATCATCTGAACAGCGAACAGATCATAAAACTGCTCCGCTGGTTCGAGAAAAATGCAGGGTGGGGCTGGTATATAACCGATCTGCACCGGCATGCCTTCGCCTATTACGGCTTTCCGCTGCTGGCAACGCTGATGCGCTGGCACCGCATCGTGCGCTCCGACGGAACAATTTCCATTGCTCGCGGCTTTCGCAGTGGCGATTGGCAGGATCTGCTCGCGCAAGCCGGCATCGCCGCCGACATCTCCTGGCATATTCCGTTCCGGCACGGCATCAGCCGGCTGAAATGACCACCGCCTTCCTGCGTGCCGAGACCTTGGTAGCAGGCGGCGGCCTGGCAGGTGCTGCGGCGGCATTGGGCCTGGTACAAGCCGGGCGCGAGGTCACGCTCATCGAACGCGAAACCCAGCCCTGCCACAAAATCTGCGGTGAATTCCTCAGTGCCGAAGCACAGGACTACCTCTCGCAATTGGGGCTGGACGTCGCCGCCTTGGGGGGTGCACCAATCTCGCGCCTGCGAATGATCCGCGGCTCGGAATCGGTAAGCGCCGACCTGCCGTTCCCGGCGATAGGCCTCTCCCGCTTCAAACTCGATGAAGCCTTGCTACGCCACGCGGAGATCAGCGGCGTAAACCTAATCCGCGGCCATCCCATCCGCAAAATTTCGGTCAATGATAAAATCTTGCTGGATATCGAAGGCATCGGCGCCGCCGAACCAAAACTTCTGATGCTCGCCACCGGCAAACATGAACTCCGCGGCGCCAAGCGCGAATTCACCCCGAAAAAAAATTCAAAAAACCTGATCGGCTTCAAAATGTATTTTCAGCTTACCCCAGCGGCGCGCGCCAGCCTGGAACAAACGATCGAGCTGATCTTCTTCCCCGGCGGCTACGCCGGCTTTCAAATGATCGAAGACAACAAAGCCAACCTATGCCTTCTCATAGACCGCGACCGCTACCGCCACTGCGGCAACAGCTGGGAAATGCTGCTCACCGACCTCAAAGCCGCATCCCCCATTCTGGCCGGCCAGCTCACCGGCGCCGAGCCGCTGCTCGACCAGCCGCTCACCATCTACCAGGTCCCCTATGGCTTTATCCACCAACCGTCCGAAACCGACCCGCCAGGCCTCTTCAGACTGGGCGACCAGGCCTGCGTCATCCAATCTTTTACGGGCGACGGCATGTCGATCGCGCTGCACAGCGCGGCACTGGCAGTCCGTGCAGTGCTGCACGACCAAACCAGCAACACCTTCCAGCGCCAACTCGCCATCGACGTCCGTGCCCAGATCAAACGCGCCGACACTCTATACGCATTGTTGAATAGCCCCGCCGCGCAAACAGCCGTATTCGAAATAGCAAAGCTATGGCCTGGAAGTTTAAAAATAGCCGCGCAGTTAACCCGGGTTCCAAGCAAGGTAAGGATTAGATAAAGCACTTCTTTTAGTGAACAAAAAGAAGCAAAAAAACTTGGGGCTGTCCCAGATCCTGAACGGATCTAGGATGGTTTTGTGGACCTAAAGTATTGTCGTTTAACAGAAAAACACCAGGATCGTCTGGCTGAATTTT
>JAMFSE010000147.1 GCA_026225115.1 Rhodovastum atsumiense | reverse complement strand
TCTCGGCGAGGCGGGCCGCGTTGGGGATGACGCCAACCTGGCGGGCGATGTCGCCCAGCGCCGGTGATTTGGCGCGATCGCCGATGATGCCGCGCTGCACTTCCGATAGCAGCAGAGCGACGCGGCCCGGCTGCAGCAGGTTATGAAACTCAAACGCCATTTTATTTTCCTCTCGGTTTTTTGCTTTTGGTTTTACTCGGTTAGCAGGCCAGTTCCGTGGCCTCGATTTTCTGGGCGGTCATGGCGCGGAGCGCCTGGTAGGCGTCGTGCACGGCGTTGCCGATCCGGCCGACTTTGTGGCTGTCGCCGATAATATGGGTCTCGATGCCGGCGGCCATAAGCTTGGCGGCCATTTCGTTTTCCGGGTCGCGGCCCTGGGCGATGACGACACGGTCGGTTTTCAGGGTGCGGGTTTCGCCGTCCTTGGTTTTCAGCTCGACTTCGCCGTCCGTGATGCGGGTGATGGTGGTCTCCGTCAGGATTTCGATGTCCTTGTTGCGGGTGATGCGCGAGACCAGCATGCGGCGGTAGACGAATTCCGCGGCGCGGGCGAGCGTGGCGGCCGGCGAGCGGGAGATGAGGGTAACGTGGATGCCGAGGTCCGCGAAATATTCGGCGGTCTCGCAGCCGGTCTCGCCGCCGCCGTAGACGACGACATTCTGGCCGGGATGCATGCCGTGCGGGGCGCCACCCATCAAAATTTCGAAACTGTCGAGGACGTTGGGGCCGTCGATGCCGGGGAGCGCCATCGGGCGGTTTTTGGTGCCGGCGGCGATGAAGACGGTGTCCGGGCGTTCGGCCAGGATGGCGTCCGCGTCCATGATGCGGCCGGTATGGGCGGTAACCTTGCTGAGGCTGAGGCGGTGCAGCAGGTAGTCGCGGTACCAGTCGAACTTGTCCTTGCCGGGGGGCGCGGCGGAAGCGATGAGGCCGCCGCCTAAGAAGGCGCGGGCCTCGAAGATATGGGTGTCGAAGCCGGCGTCATCCAGCATCAGCGCGGCGGAGAGGCCGCCGGGGCCGGCGCCGATGACGGCGGCGCGCTTGCCGGCGCCGGTGGTGGCCGGGATCATCGCATCCAACTCGAAGCCGGTGCGGGGGTTCTCGGCGCAGGTCATGGGGTGGGTGGCGCCCGAGATGCACCAGTTGCAGCTGGTGCAGGGGCGCACGTCCTCATAGCGGCCGGCCTCGACCTTGCGGGCCCAATGGGCGTCGGCAAGGGTTGGGCGGCCTAGGGCGATGAGGTCGGCATTGCCCTCGGCGATGGCAGCTTCGGCGATGGATGGGGTGCGGATCTGGCCGACGGCGATGACGGGGACGCCTGCGGCATCGCGGATGCGGCGAGCGTAGGGGATGCGCCAGCCTTCGGGCGTCGACATGGGTTCCATTACTTTTTCGAAGCTGTCCGGGCCGCGGCCGGTGGAGACATGGATGACGCTGGTGCCGGCTTCGACCAGGCGTTTTACGTTGTATTCGCTGTCCTCGATGGTGACGCCGCCGGGGAGGAATTCGTCGGCGGAGATGCGGAAGACCAAAGGCTTGTTGCCGATCTCGGCGCGGATGGCGCGTGAGATGGCGGTGGGGAAGGCCATACGGCGCTCCAGGTCGCCTCCCCATTCGTCGTCGCGGTCGTTGCCGAGCGGGGTGACGAATTGCGAGACCAAATAGCCGTGGGCGGCGTGGACCTCGATGCCGTCATAGCCGGCTTCGGCGGAGAGGCGGGCGGTGGTGGCGAAATTGTCGACCAGCTTGCGGACTTCATCGGCCGAGAAGGCTTCCGAGATGATCTTGTTGGGGTCCTTGCGGGAGACGACGCGGCTCGGGCCCTTGGGCATGGGGACGAATTTACGGTCGGCGAACCGGCCGCCGTGCTGCAGCTGGATGAAGACTTTTGATCCGCCGTTTTTGACGGCGTCGACCAGGCGCTTGTGGCCGTCCAGGTTGGCACGGGAGTCGAGCGACAGCTGGTGTTCCTCGGTACGGCCGGTGGTTGCGTCCACGCAGGTGAATTCGACGATGATGAGGCCAAAGCCGCCCAGCGCGCGTTCGCGGTAGAAGGCGATGTGGCGGGGCTGCACGCTGCCGTCCTTGCCGCCGTACTGCGTCGACATCGGCGCCATCACCAGCCGGTTCTTGAGTTCCAGGCCGGCGAGGTTGATGGGGCTGAACAGATGCGGGTAATGCGGGTTCATTCGTCCTCCAACGTATTGCTTACGGTAAGGTATATCAGCCAAGATTGGGCTTGGATATAGGTAGATGTTTCAGGGGGAAAGCGCGGTGACGGAATTGGGAACGGCAGAGGATGCGGCCTATCCGCTGGCGAAGTTCGGCGGCGAACGGCCGGCGGCGCCGGGCTGGTTCACCGATGCCCTGGCGGTTGTGCCGGAGCGGTCTAGCTTTGTTTCAACCAGTGCGGAAATTGAATTGTTGACCTGGGGCGAGGTTGGCAAGCCGGGGCTGCTGTTTTTGCACGGGCAGGCCGGGTGCGCGGATTGGTGGCGGTTTATCGCGCCGTTTTTTGCCCGGGATTATCGCTGTGCGGCGATATCGTGGTCGGGGATGGGGGGATCGGACCGGCGGCCGGATGGGTTGTATGATTATGTGTTTCATGAGGATGAGGCGCATGACGCGATTGCGGCGGCGCAGCTGGATGTTGGGAGCAGAAAACCGATTGTGATCGGGCAGTCGATGGCCGGGTTTGTGGCGGTGATGGCGGCGGTGCGGTTCGATTGTTTTTCCGGGCTGATCGCGATTGATTCCGTGTTCAGCACGAAGAAGGCGGCGGACCCGCAGCGTTTGTTCCAGGGGCATCGGAATAATCTGTTTCCGAATTTCAATGATGCGCTGGCGCGCTACAAATTGTTTCCGCCGCAGCCATGCGAGAATTTGTTCATCATGGATTTTCTGGCGCGGCATTCGATGCGGGAAGATGCGGATGGGTGGCGGTGGCGGGTGGATCCGGCAATGTCGATCGATCTGCCGATTGTCTTCTCGCCGGATATTTTGAAATCCGTGCCTTGCCCGATGGTATATCTGCATGGCGAGAAATCCACGCTGGTGGCGCCGCGGGTGAAGGATATTATCGCCGGGCTGCCGCCGGGGGCAAAGGCAATTGAGATCCCCGATTCCAATCATAATGTGAATGTGGATCAGCCGTTGGCGTTGATTGCGGCGCTGGGGGCGGTGCTGGCGGGATGGCGGGCTCATTCACGCGATGAAAACCTCGAAAGGGCGCGCGAAGATTTCTAGAAGCCCGGCTGGCAGTTTGAAGCCGGTTGGGGAGTCCTGGATGAGGTCGCCGTATTGCGAGGCATGGGCATCAATGGCGCGCTGTTTTGCCCGGCTGTGTTCGGCGATGTTGAGGCGCCAGCCGCTGTTGCGGGATTCGTGACAAATATCCTCGCCGGGGCGCAGCCAGCCCCAGACCGGATAGGACAGCAAAGGATGGTTCAACTGCCGCGCGACGGTGGCAGCGATCGCGGCGCCTGCAACATGATCGCAATGCGGATCGCCTGCCCAGGGGCCGATAACGAGGCTGCAGCCATGTTGGTTGGCGATGTCGATGATTCGCGCGACGATGTTTTCAAATTCAGGGCCCGCGCCGGGGAGTTTGGTATCCGCGATCCGCAGGAAATGCAGGTTTTCCGCGGGCAGTCCCAGAACTGTTACCGCGCGCAGAGCTTCGGCCTCACGCAGTTGCCTGAGGCTTGCGGGCGGGTAGCTGGGGGAATTTGGATGCGAGGCGGCGCCGTCTGTTAAAATGACGACGGCAGGATGCAATTGCGCCTGGCAGGCGGCGGCGATGAGGCCGCCGCAGCCGAGGCTTTCATCGTCTGGATGCGGCGCCAGAATAATCGGGCGGCGGCCGCCCAGGATGGCTCCTATGTCCACTTCCGGAAATGTTTGAAAGCCGGCCAGAATATCCGACATAAGCTTTTGCTTATTCACGGTAGATATTTGAGAGAAATTCCAATGGATTCAAGCCGAATTTTTATATCGGTTCTATCACAGGCTGGACATTCAAGGCTCTCAGGGCGGGTTGGTGCGCATGCGGGAATAGAATTTTGGGATCAAAGGCGGCGGCAGGTCGGTGCGGCCCAAGGCGAACAGGCATTCGCGCTCGATGGTGCGGACCATGGCATCCAGCGGCAGGTCGTAGGCGTCGGTGCCGAAGGGGTCTTCGAGTTGGTCGCTCAGCGCGTCCAGGCCGAAGAATGTGTAGCTGATGATGAGGACCGGCAGGAGGGCCCACCAGCTGAGCGCCGGCGCCAGAGCGAAAGGCAGCAGCAGGCAGAACATATAGGCCGTGCGGTGCAGGAGCAGCGAGTAGGCGAAGGGCAGAGGGGTTGATTTGATCCTTTCGCAGCCGGCCTGGACCTGGGAGAGTTCGGTCAGCCGGAGTTCCAGGACGGAATAATGGATGGCGTTGATGTGACCGTCCGTCATCAACTGCGCGCAATGGGTGCCGAGGCCGGCGAGGATTGTGTCCGTTGGGTTGGGCGGGGTTGGGCCGGTGATGCCGGTGGCAGCAAGTTCGTCGCCGCCGTGCAGGCGCGCCGCCAGGCCGCGGGTGAAAGCGCAGAGGCCGGTGAGGAGGCGTTCGCGGGAGTCGCTGGCAAGCGTGGCGGTTTGCCGGCTGAAGCTGCGCGCGGTGACGATCAGTTGGCCCCAGAGTTTTCGGGCCTCCCACCAGCGGTCGTAGCAGGCGTTGTTTCTGAAATTCATGAAAATCGACAGCGCCAGGCCCATGAGGGTGAAGGGCACGGCGGTCAGGCCGCGGGTTATGCCTGGGTGCCGGTGCTCTAACAGGACAGCCACGATCGTGACGGCCGCCAGGAAGATGAGGCGCGGCGCGATCTCGGGCAGGACCGAGCCGTTCATCGCGAAGAGGATGTCGCGCAGGGTAAGCTTGCCGCGGCCGTTCATGCGGGTAGGTTTGGGGGCTGGCCGGCAGGGTGGGGGATGGTCATCGCTTATTGAACATTCGCGGTGCCGGAAGGCAAGCGGCTGTGCGGC
>JAMFSE010000146.1 GCA_026225115.1 Rhodovastum atsumiense | reverse complement strand
CGGTGACCAGCCAGCCCGCCGCGGGGATCGAGACCTGCAGATTGCTCGCCACTTGCGGCAGAAGCCCCATGATGACGAATTCGGTGGTGCCGATGGCGAAAGCGCTGAGTGCGAGGGCGATCAGCGGCGCCGGAAAATACCCAATCTTCATAGGCTTTTTCCGATCCGTTCGAGAAACGCGGCCAAAGCCTGCTCATTGCGCCGATAGAAAATCCACTGACCGACGCGCTTGGAGGTGATCAAGCCGGCGTGCTGCAGAACCCCCAAATGCGCCGATACCGTGGATTGCGAGAGGCCGAAACGGGCATCTATTTTGCCGGCGCAGACGCCAAAGGCGTAGGGATGCTCCTGGCCCGGGAAATTGCGCTCAGGCTCACGCATCAACTGCAGGATTTCCCGCCGCACTGGGTTTGAAATCGCTTTTAAAACTTCGTCGATATCGCCGTCAGACTGTTGCGCAATATCCATCGTCATACAGCGAAATATATTTCGTATTTTTACGAAATACAGTGCTGCATCGCAGCATTTATCGCATGGAGGGGTTGAGCGAAGCGCTTAGCTAGACATTGTTGGGTTCGCCGTGAAGCTCCGACCAGGTCACGCCGATCTGCGCCGGATCGTATTTAATCACCGGCGGCGCGTCACCGAAGGGGTCGAGCGTATGGATAAACCGATGCGTGCCGATCATCGCGCCGCAGGTTTTACCCAGCTCGACAATCTCGGCGGTCGTGAAGACCTCGGCGAGACCGCGGTAGACCGCATCATCGATTTTGTGATGGTCGCCCGCGAGCAGATCGAGAAAGTTGAGCGCGCGGCGCTCGCGCAGGGATAGATCGTCGCGCAGCGTCGGGCTCAGGCAGGCAACGACGTCGTCGGTAATGCTGGCGACCTTGCGCGCCTGCGAGCAAGGCTCGCAGCCGCCGAGCTGGGCGCTGCGGATGCGCAGCATCTCCAACAGCCGGCCGCCCAACAGGTGTCGCGGATAATTGAAATGGCGGTCGCCATCGTCTGGGACATGATTGTGTTCGGCATAGGCCAGGATCAGCGAGGCCGTCTTTTCCGGCGGCGATCCGCCCTGCTCGATGGAGACTTTGAATCGGTGAAGCTGTTCGGGGCTGAGGGCGTCCCATGGAAGCGGTTCAATGCGCGGCATCATCCATCTCCTCTTGGATTTGTTCTCTTAACTAATTCTGGGAGTATCCCGTCCCGAACGTGTTATGACAACCACGCCGTCGCCCGCCGAAATGATCGTGTCGGGCGGCGGCCGGGTGAGGGTTTCGCCAGAATGGCGGTTGACCGCCACAACGAAAACGCTGCCGATGGCTTCGTGCTCGATGGCCGAGATCGTGGCGCCCGCAAGCTTGCTGTCCGCCGCCACCGCCATGACTTCTAGCTCCAGGCCCAGGGTCCGCAGGCCGATGCCCAGCGTGCGCATCCGGTCGGAGCCGTCTGTAAAGCTGGATGTCGCCGGATACAGGATCAGCTGCGCGATCCGCTCGGCGCCGATATGGGTCGGCTCCACGACCGCGTTCGCGCCGGCCTGGAGCAGCTTGTTCTTGGTGCTCGGCGCCTCGCCGCGGGCGATGATTTCGAGATTCTTGTTCAGATTGCGCGCCGATAGCGTGATGAACACATTCGCCGCATCGTTCGGGACCACGGTTGCGAGCGCTCGGGCGCGTTTGATGCCCACAGCGATCAACACCTCTTCGTCCGCGGCATCGCCCCGCCAAGTGGGATAGCCGCGCGCCACGGATTCGTTGAAGCGCTGCTCATTCAGCTCGAGGATCACGAATTCCGACTGCCCGGCGGTAAGCTCGTCGGCCAGCATCTGGCCGATCCGCCCATAGCCGCAGATAATGACATGATCGCTCATTTTATCGATCTGGGTTTTCATGCGCTTGGTCCCGAGCAGTTGCTGAATTTGGGCAATCGTAATGTACTGCACAAAGGCAGCCGCGAGAAAGGCGAGGCCGAGCCACCCCAGGATAATGGTGGAAATGGTGATGGTTCGAAGCGCATCGCCGACGATCGGGTGGAGTTCGTCAAAACCTACCGTCCAGACGGTAATGACGACGAAATAAAACGCATCACCCCAGCTCCAGCCTTTAAGGACATAGGCCCAGCTGGCGCCGGTGACGACCGCCAATATGTAGATGAACCCGCCGATCAGGTTATGGATCGGCGAGTTGCTAAGACGAGACCCCAGCGATCCGGATTTCCGGCGTTTCTTCATTATCCGCCGTATAAAATTAAGGGGCTCCGGATCGCGCGATTCAGGGGTAGGAGGAATTACCTCTGCTCAACAGGCACGTAATCGCGCTGCACCGCGCCGGTGTAGACCTGCCGCGGCCGGCCGATGCGCTGTTGCGGGTCCTCGATCATTTCCATCCACTGGCTGACCCAGCCGACGGTGCGGGCGAGCGCAAAGATGGGCGTGAACATGGTGGTCGGAAAGCCCATCGCCTTCAGGATGATGCCGGAATAGAAATCGACATTCGGGTAGAGTTTGCGTTCCACAAAATACGGATCTTCCAGCGCGATCTTCTCCAGCTCCATCGCCAGGTCGAGCAGCGGTGAATCCTTGATGCCCAAGGCCTCCAGCACTTCGTAGCAGGTGCGCTGCATGATCTTCGCGCGCGGATCGAAGTTTTTATAAACCCGGTGGCCGAAGCCCATCAGCTTGACGCCGGAATTCTTGTCTTTCACCTGGGTGATGAAGGCGGGGATATTATCCTTATGCCCAATCTCGGCCAGCATTTTCAGCACAGCCTCATTGGCGCCGCCATGCGCCGGGCCCCAGAGCGAGGCAATGCCGGCGGCAATGCACGCAAACGGGTTGGCGCCGGTGGAGCCGGCGAGCCGCACGGTGGAGGTGGAGGCGTTCTGCTCATGATCGGCATGCAGAATGAAAATCCGGTCCATGGCGCGCGACAGGATCGGGTTCTGCTTATACGGCTCCGCCGGCACGGCGTGGAACATATGCAGGAAATTCTCGGAATAGGTAAGGTCGTTCTGCGGATAAACCAAAGGCTGGCCAACGTTATATTTATGCGCCCAGGCGGTGATCGTCGGGATTTTTGCGATCATCCGGAAGGCGCTGATCTCGCGCTGCTTGGGGTCGTGGATATCGATGCTGTCCGGATAGAAGGCGGACATCGCGCCGACCACCGAGCAGAGCATCGCCATCGGATGCGCATCGCGGCGGAAACCGTCCCAGAACCGGCGGATTTGCTCATGCAGCATGGTGTGCATGGTGACGTGATGGGTGAATTCGGCGAATTCGGGCTTCGTCGGCAATTCGCCGTTCATCAGCAGGTAGGCGACTTCCAGGAAGGTGGATTTTTCCGCCAGCTGGTCGATCGGATAACCGCGATAGAGCAGAATGCCCTCATCGCCATCGATATAGGTGATCGAGCTTTCACAGGAGGCGGTGGCGCCATAGCTCGGATCGAAGGTGAACATGCCGAGATCGCCCTGGATCTTGCGGATATCGGCGACGGCCGGCCCGAGACTTCCCGCTAATACGGGGAGCGAGGCGCTTTTGCCCTCGTAGTTCAAGGTGGCGGTGCCGATCTGCTTGCTCGTTGCTGTCTGGGCCATGCAAAATTACCTTTGAAAACAGAGAATTACCGATGAATAGTTAGAAATTCCGTTCGCCGTGGCGGCACGTTTGAGATTTCGCCGCATGCCATGAGCGCATTAAATACGCGGATGTAAAAAAGGCAACCTTCGCGGTTGCAGCATTGGGGGCAGGACCGATCAGCGTCCCGCGACGGGCAGATCGGCAGGGCAAAGAAAGCGTTTCAGCGTCGCGCCAGCTCCGCCGATTTTACGCCAGGGCGTATTGATCACGAACTCTGTCAGCGCGCCGGTGGGATATTCATCGGCGAGGCGGGCATGGTCTGGCCGTGGGAGATCCGATGCAGCCGGGCCGGCCAGCAACTGCGCCAGTTCATGAATTCCGGGATTATGGCCGATGACCAAAACGCTGCGCATGGTTTCCGGCAATTCCCGCAAAATATCCCGAATCTGCAGATGGCTTGCCATATAAAGGCTCGAGATCGTTTCAGTATTGGGCCGGTCTTCCCAGGGCTCCAGCGCGTCCAGAGTCTCCTGCGTCCGAAGGGAGGAGGATACCAGAATCACATCCGGCGTCAGCCCTAGGCCGCGCATTGCCGCGCCCATCGCCGCGGCCGTGCGCTTGCCATCCGGGCTCAACGCCCGGGCATGGTCTGAAAGTTCCGGCGTTCCGCGCACTGCTTTGGCGTGCCGAAGTAAAATCAGTTGATGCATGAAGTCATTCTGCCATGGCGCGATTGGGATGTCGCCCCTATCTAAGCCCCGGTCCACGCGATATTCTCGGGGTAGGGGAGAAACAATGGATAGAAGATCGTTCCTATTGAGCGCGGGCGCTTTTGCATTGCCTATTCCGGCCGGTAACCAGATGCATTTCAAGGTTTTTCGAAACGGCACCGCGGTCGGCGATCATATGATCAGCTTCAGCCAGACGGGCGATGACCTCACGGTTTCCGTCAATGCCAGTCTGCTGGTCACGATGGCGTTGATCCCGGTGTTTCGCTATTCGGTCACGGCGACCGAACGCTGGAGCGGCGGCGTGTTTCAGAGTGTCGACAGCGCGGTGAATTTCAACGGTTCGCCGCTGGAGGTGCATGCCGAGCGGACCGCTGCCGGCTACAGCGTGCGCGGCACCCATGTGCCGCTTTATACGGCACCGGCAAATACCCTGCCGTTGACCTATTGGAACAGAGCGATGCTGAACGGCACGGTTCTGAATATTCAGACGGCGCACAGCTATCCCGTAACCGTCGCCTCTCCGGGTTGGTATAACGTGCCGGCTGCAACCGGCGGCACCATCCTGGCGCAGCGTTTCGATGTAAGCGGGAAACTGCACCTCAGCATCTGGTACGACCAATATAACAACTGGTCGCGGCTGGAATTCCAGAAGGATGGTGATATCAGCTACGAAAAATATGTCTGACCAGCGCGGCGGGCAAGCAAGGCAGAGATCAGCCGTAGGCTTTTTCCGGGTGCCGCAGATGCCAGAGACGCTCATGCGCCGCCACCAGGCTTTCGATGCTTTTGCGCCGGTTGGTGTCGGGCGGAACGGTGCGCCGGGTCAGCATGTTTTCCAGAATATGAAGCAGCTGCTCGGCAATTTCGTAATCGGCCTGGTCGCAGGCGTGATGGAACGAGATCAGAATTTTGTCGGAAAGACGACGGCTGTAGCGCGGCGCATTACCGGCGTGCCTTGCAATATCTACATTCGCTTCGTCGGTCCCAGTCACGTATCTCGTACCCCATTTGAATATTTTGCGGTAAAAATTCGAATCGGAGATTATTTGCGGCGCTTGTTCAATATACAAGCCATTAACCGATCGTCCACCGCACATTAAACCAAATTTAGGCGTCGCGCCACCCTAAAATAAAAAATTAGACGCGTAAAGGCAATTCTACACGTTCTAATTGTAATTTGTCCTCATGGAATGAGACGATTGTCACCTTTATATCGTCGGCGCAACAGAACCGCTCACTCTGCCGGCAATATGTTGGCGGGTTCGGCCATTTCGAAATCAGAAAACGCATCTTCCCAGCTGCCGGTGGTGGAGGCCTTGCTATATTCGGTGGAGCGATTCTCAAAGAAGTTGGCGTGCTCTACGGCATTCAGCATGTCATCGAGCCAGGGCAGGGGGTTTTTGTCGACATGGAACAGGACGTTTAGCCCAAGCTGCGTCAGCCGGCGATCGGCGATGTAGCGGATATAGCGCTTTACTTCCTCGGCGGTCAGCCCGTCCACCGGGCCCAGTTCGAAGGCGAGGTCGATGAACGCGTCCTCATGATCGACGATGGTCGCGCAGGTCAGGTAGATTTCCCGGCGCAATTCCTCGGTCCAGATTTCCGGATTCTCCTGCACGAAGGTCCGGAACAGCTTGATGATCGACATGCAATGCAGGGATTCGTCGCGCACCGACCAGGAGATGATCTGCCCCATGCCCTTCATTTTATTGAAGCGCGGGAAGTTCAACAAAATCGCGAAGGAGGCGAAGAGCTGCAGGCCTTCGGTGAAGGCGCCGAAGGCCGCCAGGGTTTTGGCGATGTCATGCTTGTTGGCGGTGCTGAAGCCATGCATGTAATCGTATTTGTCCTTCATCTCCTTGTATTTGAGGAAGGACGTGTATTCGACCTCCGGCATGCCCACCGTATCCAGCAGATGCGAATATGCGGCGATGTGGACGGTCTCGATATTCGAGAAGGCGGATAGCATCATCAGCACTTCGGTCGGTTTGAAGACCTGACTGTAGTGCTTCATGTAGCAATTGTTCACCTCGACATCGGCCTGGGTGAAAAAGCGAAAAATCTGCGTCAGCAGGTTACGCTCCGCCAAGGTGAGATTCTTGTGCCAATCCTTCACGTCGTCAGCCAGCGGCACTTCCTCCGGCAACCAGTGCACGCGCTGCTGCGTCAGCCAGGCTTCATAGGCCCAGGGATAGCGAAATGGCTTGTAGACCGGGTTCTCGGTCAGCAGGTCCAATTTGATGGGATTTTCGTCGGACGAAGCATATGCACTCATGGCGTAAACCTAAATAAAAGATCGGCGGCACAAAAATCGCGTAACCCCGATCATGAAGGCTTTAAGCGCCAATTGCAATTGACGATTTGTCCCGAAGCAGTGTTTTTTCGCTATATATCGTTATCAACTGGCGCAATGTCCACAACACCTAGATGTTGAGCGATGGATCACACGACGTTGCGGCGGCCGTCGTTCAGGCGTCCTCGCAAACCCAATTGGCAGCCCGCGTGGTTTTGCCGATTCCGGGATTGAAGCAATTGCACGGATCCAGCGCCCGGTAATGCGCCTGCAGCACCGGCTTGGCATGATAGAGATGCCCGACATTATGTTCCGCCGGATATTCGGCACCGCGGGCATCCAGCAACAGCAGCATCGCTTCCTCCAGCGCAACCGGGTCGCTGCCTTTGGCGATGATGTAATCCTGGTGGAAGACGTGGCAGAAAAAATGCCCATAGTATAATTTGTGCAGGATCGGCTTTTCGATCGACTCCGGCAGGGTTTCGAACCAGTCGCCGTCATTGCGCCGCAAGGCGACATCCAGAGCCACAATATCCGCAACGCTGCGATGCTGCACGGCGCGGTAGCGCACCGCGGCGCCGGCCACGGCGAAACGCTGCAAAAATGCCTTTTCCGCTTCTTGCCTGCTGCATTCGAATACATCGCCGGCCGCTGTCGGGAATGTTTTGGCCAGATAGGCCTTCGCCTCTTCGATGCCGTCGTCGGCCATTTTGAGGATCAGATGGTGTTCGAAGCGGTCACGGAAATCCAGCATGCGGGCGGGCAAATGCTGCGGGTGCAGCCGGCTCGCAGCCTGCAGCACATGGTCGCCGAAATTTTTCGGCAGCAGCGGGATTTTGGCGGCAATATTATCGACGCGGCTTTTCAATTTGAACAAAGCGGGCAGGCGGTCGGTGCCCAGATAACGGATCGCCAGAAATGTATCCTTGCCGTATTTCGCCGCGATATCGAAAGCGCCGCGATGGATGTATTCGCCGCTAACGGGGAGAGATTTGAAACGTCCCAGGATCTCCCGGCGGAGCGCGGTCAAATCGGCAGTGTCATTGCTGCCGATATAGAAGGTGGCGGTCAGCACTTCTTGCGGAAAGGTATCGAGGCGGACAGCCAGCAGCATGATTTTGCCAGCGCTGCCGGAGGCCTCATACAGCCGCGCCGGATCGGCATTGAACCGCGCCGGTGTATCCGCATCGATCTCGCGCACATGTGTGGCGTAGCCATGGTCAGATGCCGCCCGGCTTGCATCATGCACGACATCGCCGGTGCAGAAATCGCCGGCCTCGATGCGGCGCAAAATCGATTCCGGGTCGTTGCCGAGTTGAATGCCGAGCTGGTTGACGAGATGCAGTTCGCCATGCGCGTCCAGCCGCGCATAAAGGGCCAATTGCGTGAAGGCCGGGCCGCGCTGCACCAGCGCGCCGCCGGAATTATTGCAGATACCGCCGATGACCGAAGCGCCGATGCAGGATGAACCGATGACCGAATGCGGCTCCCGGCCCAAAGGTTTAAGTGTTTTCTCAAGATCATAGAGGGTGGTGCCGGGCAGGCAAACAACCTGAGTCCCGCCGTCGATCAGATGCAGCCCGGTGATCCGCAGCGTGTTGATGAGCACCACCGGGCGGTCGTAAACCCCATCGGGCGTGGAACCGCCGGTCAAGCCCGTGTTGGCAGATTGCATGATGATGACGACGCCGTGCGCCACACATGCTTGCAGCACCTGCCAAGCCTCAACCAGGCTCCCCGGCCGCACGACGGCGGCCACTTCGCCGCTGCCGGAGCGATAGCCGGTGGTGAAGCTGCGGGTCTGCGCGGCCCCGCTCAGCACATGGGAAGCGCCGGCGATCCGTGTCAGCGCTGCAAGAAATTCCGCTTTATCGAACGAGCCGCCGCCTTTGCCGGGATTGGTCACGTCAGCCTGCCGCAGCGGTCATCGCAAACTCCATCCATAGTCCGATTGCACGAGGCAGGCTGGAACAAGCCGGCCTCGTGCGAAACTCGATCGAACTATATCGTATTCGTCTTCATCTGGCTTTCGATATAATCCGCCTGCCGGATTGCAAGGCTGACAATCGTCAGCGTCGGATTTTCCGCAGCGCCTGTGGTGAATTGCGAACCATCGGATACGAACAGGTTTTTGATGTCATGGGTCTGGCCCCATTTATTCACCACGCCATCCCGCGGATTATCACTCATACGGTTGGTGCCGAGATTATGCGTGGAAGGGTAGGGCGGTGTGGGGAAGGCACGGACGGCGCCGACGGAATCATATAGCGCGGTTGCCTGCGCATAGGCGTGATCGCGCATCTTTGTATCATTTTCATGATCATCGAAATGCACGTTCACCACCGGCATGCCGAATTTATCCAGCACGTTCTTGTTCAGCGTCACTCGGTTGTCGGCCCGCGGCATGTCCTCGCCGACAATCCAAAGACCTGCGAGGTGGTCGTAATTATCCAGCGCCGAGGTGAAATCGCGGCCCCAGGCGCCGGGATTCATGAACGCCGCCATGAAGGGCAGGCCGAGTGAAATCGTCTCGAGTTCATAGCCGCCGACAAAGCCGCGCTTCGGATTATTGGCAACCTCATCGCGGACGACGCCTGCCATGGTGGTGCCGCGATACATATGCACGGGATTCTCGAACATGGCGTAGACGCTGCCTGTGGTGTGGCGCATATAATTTCGGCCCACCTGGCCGGAGGAGTTGGCAAGCCCGTCCGGATGTTTTGAACTCTCTGAATTCAGCAGCATCCTAGGGCTTTCCAGGGAGTTTCCGGCCACTGCCACGACGCGCGCCAGCTGTTTATGCATGGCGCCGGTCTTGTCGGCGTAAATTACCGCATTCACCTTGCCAGAGGCATCGGTCTCGATCTTGATTACCTGTGAATCCGGCCGGACCTCCAGATGCCCGGTCGCTTCACCCGCCGGGATTTCGGTGTAAAGCGTCGACCATTTGGCGCCGGATTTACAGCCCTCGAAACAGAAGCCGATCTGCTGGCAGGACCCGCGGCCGTCGCGCGGCTGCGAATTAATCGCCATATTGCCGGTATGGTAGGTTTTATAGCCCATGTTCTTGGCGCCGGCCGCCAGCACCTGATAATTATTATTGCCCGGCAGCCGCGGAATATCATTGGTTCCGGTGACGCCCATTTTTGACTCGGCCTTGGCGTAATACGGATCGAGCTCTTCGCGGGTGATCGGCCAGTCCAGCAAGGTCGCACCAGCGACATCGCCATAGGTAGTGCGGGCCTTGAACTCGTAATCCTGAATGCGCAGGCTGGCACCCGCCCAATGCACGGTGGTGCCGCCGACGGCTTTCACGATCCAGGAAGGCAGGTTCGGGAAGTCCGTGGCGATCCGCCAGCTGCCCGAAGTGGTGCGCTTGTCTTTCCAGGCGAGCTGCTGAAATGCCGCCCATTCGTCGTTGATGAAATCGGGTATCTCGTAGCGCGATCCGGCTTCCAGAATCACGACGTCGATGCCTTTTTGCGCAAGCTCATTGCCAAGCGTACCGCCGCCGGCACCGGAGCCGATGATCACCACAACATGATCGTCACTCAGTGAAAATGGCGCGCTCATGATTTGGTTCCTTCCGTGCTGCTGGCGCTTTGCGTTTTGGGTAGCCAGTCAATGTCGTTGAAGCCGCGATGCAGATAGCCGCCCTTGTCGGCGGAAGCGCCCTCGTAGCCGAACTTCATCCATATATCGTGCTGGTTATAAAGCCCGGTGATCAAACCGCCGCGAATGGTCTGGAAGAATTCGGTGTTCTGCATGTCGCGCAAAATGCCCGTGCGCTGCTCTTCCCACTGCACGTCCACGTAATTCACGCTGTAAGCAGCCTGCGCCTTTTTATCGAGCTCGCCGCAGCCGTTTTCCAGCATGGATTTCACGCCCGCATCGGCCGCAGCTTTGTCATCGTAATCGGCAACGGACTTTGCATAAACGGTATCGGTGAGCCGGTCATGCGGATAGGTATCGCGCGCCATCTGAATCAGCGTCGCCATGGTCGCGGGCTTCAGCGATTTTAGGGGAATAGCCCAGGCGCCTTTCGGATCCAGCAACAGGGTTCCGCTGCTGACCGCAACCGTGCCGAAGACGGTCGCGGTCGATGCTCCAAGAAAGCGCCGGCGCGAAACGCGCCGCGTTTTTTCAACAAGTCTCATCTGTTTTCTCCCGTTTTTAATTCGCTTTGAAAACGATAATTTTGCCAGCCCGCATCACGCGAAATGGCCAAACCGCTCCAGCACTTCTATTTTGTAGCCGTCAGGGTCTTCGACGAAGAAAAACCGCGCGAGTTTTTTCCCGTCCTTGTCGAATTGCTTGATGTCCCGCGGATTGAAACCCAGTTCCTTGAAGCGCGCATGCTCGGCATCCAGATCGGCGACGTTCAGGGCCAGATGCCCATAGCCGTTGCCAAGGTCGTAGGGTTCCTCGCGGCCTTTGTTCACGGTCAGCTCAAGCTGAAAATCGTCTTCGGGATTGCGCAGATAAATCAACGAGAAATCGTCAAAATCCATCCGGTGGCAGGGCTGCAGCCCGAACGCCGCTTCGTAGAACGAAATGGAACGCGCTTCATCCAACGCGCGGATCATGGAATGATGCATTTTAGCCATTACTTGGTATCCAATGATTTGAGATAGGCAATGATATCGGCGCGGATCTGCGGGTCCGGCTGGGCGTACATCATATAGGTGGTGGAAATGACCGAGGTCGGCTTGGTCAGCCATTTGTCGAGATGCGCGTCATCCCAGACGAAATCCGCTTTCGCAAACCCGGCGGAATAGGCAAAGCCCTTCTCGCTGCCGGCCTTGCGGCCATACACATCATAGAGGTTCGGCCCCTGCTCATCACCGCCGCCGTTGACGGCGGAATGGCAGGCGGCACAGTTGGAGGTGAACAGGGCCGCCCCTTTGGCAGGATCGCCCGGGGGCATTCCGGCATGGGCAAAAGCGCTTCCGGAAAAAACAATTGCGAGACTTAAAGCCGCGATACGATAAGATTTCATGCCAAGCATGATTAGCGGAAAAAATTAACCCCGGGTGTTGTCCCGCTACTACATGCGTTAAATAGCCTTAACTTATTAGGCGACCTTGCGAACTTGCTGCGCTGCAGCAACATCCGATGAAAGCGGCGAGCGCCCTTCAGCATATAGTAGACAGCTGACGCGCAGCAGTGACGCGAAATTTGTCACCTCGCCATGTATCTCCAACACCTCATCATGCAGCTTGTTGATGAACCGGCTGGTCGTCACATAGCCCTGGCTCGCGGAAAGTTCATCGAGCAATGTCCAGAATGCGGCCTCCAGCCGCAAACTCGTGGCCAGCCCGCCGATGCGGACTGAACGGGTCACCGGCGCGTAATATTGTGGATCCTGATTGGCATATAGCGTGCACATGGAAGCTGTCCTTTTACGGATTATTCGCCGAGCTGATATGGTCTTATGAGATCAAAATATATCAGTTGTTCCCTATAGGGAACCCCGCCATTTTGGCGTCCATGTGTTGCGCTGCAGCAAGTTAAGGAAAGTGGTTCTTTTCTGAAGAAAAGAACCAAAAGACTTTTTTACTCCGGGGCACGGGCGTTGGCCGCGCCGCAGCCCATACCCCAGCAAATAAAGTTTTTTTGCTTCTTTTTGTTCACAAAAAGAAGCGCTTACTTTCCCCTTGCCTTACTGGCAGGCCAGGCATTCTTCGTAATTGGTGGAGGCCGCGGCCAGTGGCACCACGGCGTCGGGGTTGACGGGAATGCCCGTGAATTCGTCCGGGCGGATTGCTTTTTCCGACACGTTGTCCGCGCGCTGGATGGACAGCGAGCGGCAATAGTAGAGGGATTTCACGCCTTTTTTCCAGGCCTGGTAATGAATCTGGTGCAGGTCGCGCTTGTTCACATTTGCGGGAACGAAGACGTTGATCGACTGGCTTTGGCAGATATAGGGCGTGCGGTCGGCGGCGTGTTCGATGATCCAGCGCTGGTCGAGTTCGAAGGCGGTTTTGTACACATCCTTCTCGTGCTGGGTCAGGAAGTCCAAAGCCTGCACGCTGCCTTTGTTGAGCGTGATCGAGGACCAGGTTTCCTCATCATCGCGGCCGTATTTGGCCAGCAGCAATTGCAGCGGCCGGTTGCGCACCACGAAGCTGCCGGAGAGGGTTTTCTGCAAAAACACATTGGCGGCGATGGGCTCGATGCCCGGGCTGGTATTGCCGGCGATGATTGAGATCGAGGCCGTCGGCGCGATCGCGATTTTGTGAGAAAAGCGTTCCTGGATGCCGTAATCCGCCGCATCCGGGCAGGCGCCGCGCTCCAGCGCCAGTTTCTTGGAGGCGGCATCCGCGCCGGCGCGCAGATGTTTGAACATTTTGATGTTCCACACCTTCGCCATCACGCTCTCGAATGGCACGTTCTGCTCCTGCAGGAAGGAGTGGAAGCCCATGACGCCGAGCCCGACCGACCGTTCACGCATCGCCGCGTATTTGGCGCGCTCCATGGAATCCGGCGCCTTCTCGATGAAGTCCGACAAAACATTATCGAGGAAGCGCATGATGTCTTCGATGAACTGCTCATCCTTGTGCCACTCGAACCAGGTCTCGAGGTTGAGCGAGGACAGGCAGCAGACCGCGGTGCGCTGCTTGCCGTGCTGATCGAGGCCGGTGGGCAGCGTGATCTCGGCGCAGAGGTTGGAGGTTTTCACTTCCAGCCCGGCCAGTTTGTGCTGCTCGGGGCGGGCGTTGTTCACATGGTCGGAGAAGATCAGATACGGCTCGCCGGTCTCGATCCGCGCGGTGAGGATGCGGATCCACAAGGCGCGCGCCGAGATGCTGCGCACCGGTGCCAGATCCTTCGGCGAGGTGAGCATCCATTCGCTATCTGATTCCACCGCCCGCATGAACGCGTCGGACAGAAGAATGCCATGATGCAGGTTGAGCGCCTTGCGGTTGGGGTCGCCGCCGGTTGGCCGGCGGATTTCGATAAACTCCTCGATTTCGGGATGCCAGACGGGAAGATAGACCGCAGCCGAGCCGCGGCGCAGCGAGCCCTGGCTGATTGCCAGCGTCAGGCTGTCCATCACCCGGATGAAGGGCACCACACCGGATGTCTTGCCGTTCTGCCCGACCTTCTCACCGATCGAGCGCAGATTGCCCCAATAGGAGCCGATGCCGCCACCCTTGGAGGCCAGCCAGACATTCTCATTCCAAAGCCCGACGATGCCTTCCAGGCTGTCGGACGCTTCGTTCAGAAAGCAGGAGATCGGCAGGCCGCGATCGGTGCCGCCGTTGGAGAGCACCGGGGTCGAGGGCATGAACCACATCTTGCTCATATAGTCGTAGATCCGCTGTGCATGGGCGGTGTTGTCGCCGTAATAGGACGCCACCCGCGCGAACAGATCCTGGTAAGTTTCACCCGGCAGCAGGTAGCGGTCATCCAGCGTGGCGCGGCCGAAATCGGTCAACAGGGCGTCGCGCGAATGGTCGACATGCACCTGATGCCGGCCGGGCATCTGGATGTCTTCATCAATCAGCGATGGTTCGGTTTTGGAAATCATGTTCATTCGCTGAGCCCCTCTGTTCTTCGGAAAACCACACTACATGTAGCAGGGCTATAATCAACGCTATACTACAGTTAGCGCTCAAAAATATTCGCGCCGTCGATTCTGTCGCGAGTCTTACAGGACGCTCATCTTCGCGCCGCGCAGATGTTTATGGTATGTTCCATGATAGTGCGGGCCTCCCGGCATCGCAAGCAGAACCGACTCCGATCTTGCAGTTCGCGGTCGCGAAAAACGGGGTACTGCCGGACCGGCCGCCAGGGTATCCCAAAGCGATGTCCGCGATCCTGTCCGATCCTGCGCCCCGCTATCTGACGCATCCCGAAATCCTGCCGGTAGTGCGCGGCGTGGCGCTTTGCATTCTGCTCTCGGCGCTGGATCAGACCATTGTGGTGCCGGCGGTGCCGGCCATGGCGGCGCAGTTGCACGGCCATCAGCATCTGGCCTGGATCGTCACGGCCTATCTGCTTACCGGCACCGCGGCGACGCCGGTGTTCGGCAAGCTTTCCGATATCTACGGCCGCCGTAGGCTGTTGCAGCCGGCCATCATTCTGTTCGTCCTGGCCTCGCTCGGCTGCGCTATCGCCCAGACCTTGCCGCAGATGCTGCTGCTGCGCGCGCTGCAGGGTGTGGGCGGGGCAGGGCTTATTACACTTGCGCAGACCGCGATGGCCGATGTGATCCCGCCAAGGGAGCGCGGGCGCTACCAGATATATATGAGCGGCATGTGGGGGATCGCCAGCCTTGGCGGGCCGATCCTTGGCGGCATATTGACGGATTTCGTCTCCTGGCGCGCCATTTTCTGGATCAACCTGCCGCTGGGGTTCGCCACCTTCATCATTAGCAGCCGCGCCTTGCGGCATTTGCCGGTGCATGCTGCAGGCTCGGTCAAAATCGATTATGCCGGCGCCGCGCTGTTGATGGCGACCATCACGGCCGCGCTGATGCTCATCTCTTCCGGTGGCGAGGATTTCGGCTGGTTTTCGCGCGACGCGGCCTGGCTGGCCGGTGCGGGCGTCGTATTTCTGGCGCTCACCGTGTTGCAGGAAATGCGCGCCGCGGCGCCGATGTTGCCTTTGCATATATTTGCCAATAAAATCGTTTTGGGCGGCCTGGCGCTTTCCTTTACCAATACGCTCTGCACCTTCGGCGCCACCTTGCTGCTGCCGCTGTATTTTCAGTTCATCCTGCACACCAACGCCGCCATATCGGGGCTTTGTTCAACGCCTTTCATGCTGGCGTTCGTGGTTATGTCCTATGCCGGGGGGCAGATTTCGCGCCGTATCGGCCGTACCAAACCGACGATGCTGGCAGCGCTTTTCCTTTGCCTGGCCGGGCTTTGCCTGCTGGCGAGCATGGGGGAATCCACGCCGATTGCACTTTGTCTGATCTTTATGGTGATTCTGGGCGGCGGCATTGGCCTGGTGCAGCCCAATATCACGGTCGCCATCCAAAACGCCGCCGCCCGTCCGGATGTCGGCATCGCCACCGGCTGCATGCTGCTGTTTCGCGCCATCGGCGGCGCAACCGGCGCCACGCTGGCGGGCACGATCATGCTCCATCACGGCTTTCCGGCTGCCTTTCTTGCCTGCGCCGCCTTCGCTTTGGCTGCCATTGGGATTGCGGCGACTATGCAGGACCTCTCGCTTCGCTCCGCCAACTGAAGTCAAATACGAAAACACGCCCATGGCGCCCTAAATTTAATGTTCTATCTAACCGCATATTAATTCTGACTCGACAAAATTTGCTGCAATCTTCCGCCAAGATGATTATGTTATTAGCGATGCCGGCCAGCTTTTAGCTCCGGCATCGGGCTTACACGTAAAGCCGGAATGTTAAGGATGTCGTCAGATGTTAAAATCGGTTCGATACCGCGCTGTCGCTTATAGCCTTATGGGACCTGCATTGCTTGCTGGCTGTGGCGCCGCGCCGCATGCTGTAACAGCTTCCAATACCGGCGCGCCGGGCAAGCCGCCCTGCAATTTCACCCTCGATACGCCCGTCAGCAAGATTGCGGCCGACCCGAACGGCAAGGCTGTGCTTGAAAAAGATATTCCCGGTGTGATGGCCAGCAGGGAGTATCCGCTGTTCGACGATATGAGCCTTTCGCAAATTGCTATCATGTCCGGCGGCAGGCTGACCAAGACCAAGCTTGATCTGGTGCAGACGGATCTGGTTCAACTTTCCGATTCAGCTCCCTGATTGGCTAGCTTAGACTAATTGCTTCGCCGCCGCGCAGGACCGCTTGAGCGGCTTCGGTTATCCCATTTTCATCATGCAGAATCAGGCCCGGTAATACCCGGTCCGGCCCGCGCATATTCAGGGCTCCCGCAATGATGCCGAGTTTTGCCGGGCGGCCGGCGCGGGGCCACAGTGGAAATACCGTGATTGCGCCCAATTCCTGGGCGCGCATGACAGCTTCGGCTTCGGCCATTGCGATGGCCGGCAAAATCAAAGTCAGGGTTCCGTGTGGCTTGAGGCAGGCCACCAATTTTACGATCCATTCGCTGAGCAGCGATGGCCTGGCATGATGTGCCAATGCCCTGAGTTTGTCTGAGGATTGCGTGCTCGTACCCAAGTGCCAGGGCGGGTTGGCCATTACATGCTCGAACGCCGCCGCGATATTCAGCGCTTCAACGGCTGAACAAAGACTAGAAATATTTCTGAACCCATTGAATTTAAAGTTTTCATCCGCAAGAGCTGCCATGTCCGGCTCAATTTCCACACCGAGCCCGGAAATACCCGGCACGCGATGGCCAAGGCAGAGCAGCGCCGCGCCGGCGCCGCAGCCGCCTTCCAGCACGCGCTCTCCCACCTGTGCGGGCACACAGGCCGCCAGCAATACCGGCTCAAACCCGCTGCGGTGACCGGAGGCGAATTGTCGGTATTTGATTTTGCCGTCCAGCAGGCCGCCTTCCGTGACAGGCCTGGTGGCATTCTCACTCAAGTCCGGCTTCTTTTAAAACCCGGCGCGCCGTCACGGCCTGCTCCGGCGGTACGGCGATCCGCTGGCGCACCGCGCCCGCGGTTCCCAGCATGGTGGCCATGTTGCTGTCATATAATACCGGCTCGAGCCCCGCATCCCGCAGGAAAACCATTAGGAAACTCAGTCGAACAGGATCATTCGAGGTCGCGATTATCTCCATGGCCCATGCACGTCATTCAGAACCTTCGCTCGGCCGTGTAGCGGGCCGCGTCGCGCAGCATCTCGCGCAACTCCGAGGGTGCGAACACGGATAATGCCCGGTTGGCGTTTTCGGTGAAGACCTGGGCGCGGGCGATGGTGCGGTTGATGGCATCGTGCCGGGCGATCAACGAAAGCGCAGTGGCCAGGTCGTCTTCGTTCTGTTCACCCTCGCCGATGGTCCGCTGCCAGAATGCGCGCTCCTCGGCATTGCTGCCGGCAATGGCGAGCAGCACCGGATAGGTCAGCTTGCCTTCGCGGAAATCATCGCCGACGGTTTTGCCGAGCTCGGCAGTATTGGCGTTATAATCCAGTGCGTCGTCGACAAGCTGGAAGGCCATGCCGAGATCCATGCCGTAATCCGCGAGAGCCGCGCATTCCTCGGGCCGGGATTCTGCGATGACGCCGCCGACCGCGCAGGCCGCGGCAAATAGCGCCGCGGTCTTGCCGCGGATGACCTCGAAATATTTTTGCTCCGTGGTCTCGATATCGTTCTGCGTTGTCAGCTGCAGCACTTCGCCCTCGGCGATGGTCGCGGCGGCAGCGGAGAGGATGCGGAGCACCTCCAGCGAGCCATCGGCTACCATCAGCTGAAAGGCGCGGGCAAACAGGAAATCGCCCACCAGCACCGAGGCTTTGTTGCCGAACAGCGCATTGGCGCTGGCAAGGCCGCGGCGCAGCACGCTCTCATCCACCACATCGTCATGCAGCAAGGTCGCGGTGTGGATGAACTCGACACAGGCGGCCAGCTGCACATGCCTCGTGCCCTGGTAGCCGCATAGATTGGCAGAAGCCAAAGTGAGCAAAGGCCGCATACGCTTGCCGCCGGCGGCTACCAGATGCGCCGCCAGCTGCGGGATCAGCGCCACCGGGCTCTCCATCCGCGCGACAATGGCGCGGTTGGTGGCTTGCAGATCGTCGTCCAACAAAGCGGTCAGACGGCCCAAAGCGTCCGGGGGTGGTGGCGTCGCTCCGTCCAAATCCGGGTCCCAATCGCGTGAAGAGGTCACTCCGGCCACCATATCGGTCGGCGCGGAGGCGGGCAAGGCAAGGCAGGCCCTGCATAAATACAAGGCTTGGCGCGGAGCGCCGCGACCGCTATCCAAATCGGTGGCGGCAATAAGAATAATGGGGAGGGAGCATGCAAAGCGAGCATGAAATCATCGCCGACGGACTAGGTTTCCCGGAAGGGCCGGTTGTGATGGCGGACGGATCGGTCATCGTGGTCGAGATTTTTGCCGGGCGCGTTTCGCGCTGTTGGAACGGTAGACGGGAGACGATTTGCGAGCCGGGCGGCGGCCCGAACGGCGCCGCGATCGGTCCCGACGGCGCGCTCTATGTCTGCAATAACGGCGGCATGGGGCCAAAACAGCCGGAGGATGGCAAAACCGGCAGGATCGAGCGCATCGATCTAGCAACCGGGCGCCATGAGCGCCTGTATGATGCCTGCGGCGACCGTGCATTGAGCGCGCCAAATGATCTGGTCTTCGATTGCGACGGTAATCTGTGGTTCACCGATTTCGGCAAGCGTGAGCCAAACGGTAAACAATTCGGCGGCCTCTATTGCTGCAGGCCGGACGGCTCGGCCATCACCCGCATCGTAGATGCGGCGCTGAGCTATAACGGGGTCGGGATCTCGCCCGATATGAAAACGGTTTACGTCTCCGACACCTTCCAGGCCCGGCTCTACACCGTTGATCGGAAACTAGCGGTGCAAACCGCAACATTGCTGGCGACGGTCCCAGGCGACGTGCATCTCGACAGCCTGGCCATGACGGAAGCCGGCAATATCTGCATCGCGACCATAGGCAGTGCTCCCGCTATTTCCACGGTAACCCCCTCGGGCCAGGTAACCTCGACACCAACCAAAGACCGTTACACCACCAACATCGCCTTCGGCGGCGCGGATATGCGGGACGCCTACATCACCTACGCACAGGCCGGCATGCTGATGAAAATGCGCTGGCCGGAGCCGGGCATGCGGTTGATCTATAATGGTTGAAGAAGCCGCTTTTTTGAAAAAAAGCGGCGCAAAAAACTTTTATTACTCTGGGCCATGGGCTTTGGCATGCCAAAGTCCATGGCCCAGAGTAATAAAGTCTTTTTGGTTCTTTTTCTTCAGAAAAAGAACCGCTTGCCTAACTCCGCATCAACTTCCGCATCGCGGCGTCCAGGCCTTCCAGGGTCAGGCCGAACATGCGGTCTTCGAACAGGGCGCGGATGATTTTCGTGCTTTGCGAGTGCTGCCAATGCGCCGGCGGCACTGGGTTGATCCAGACCGCTTTCTGGTAATGCTGCAGCATCCGGGAAAGCCAGACCTGACCGGATTCCTCGTTCCAATGCGAGACCGAACCGCCTGGCTGGATCAACTCGTAGGGGCTCATTGAGGCATCGCCGATGAAGATCAGCTTCCAGGTGTGGTCGTATTTGTTCAGCACATCCGCCGTTGCGAGGCGGTCGCCGATGCGCATGCGGGCGTCCTGATAGAGAGTCTCGTATGGGCAATTGTGAAAATACAGATGCACCAGATGTTTGAATTCGCCCTTGGCGGCCGTGAAGAGCTGTTCACACAGCGAGACATGCTCATCCATCGAGCCGCCGATATCCAGCAGCAGCAGGATTTTCACCGCATTATGCCGCTCGGGCATCATTTTGAGATCGAGATATCCGGCGTTGCGCGCGGTGGAACCGATGGTGCCCGGCAGGTCCAGCAAATCGGCAGCGCCTTCGCGGGCGAAGCGCCGCAGTCGGCGTAGCGCCACTTTCATATTGCGGGTGCCGATTTCGACGTCGCCGGCGAGATTTCTGAATTCGCGTTTGTCCCAGACTTTTACCGCGGATTTATTGCGGGTTTTATTCTGGCCAATGCGAACCCCTTCCGGGTTGAAGCCGTTGGCGCCGAAGGGCGAAGTGCCGGCGGTGCCGATCCATTTATTGCCGCCCTGATGCCGGGATTTCTGTTCCTCCAGGCGCTGGCGCAGGGTTTCCATCAGCTTCTCGAAGCCGCCCATCGCCTCGATCTCGGCTTTTTCTTCCTCGGTTAGAATTTTCTCGGCCATAAGCCGCAACCATTCCTCGGGCAGTTCCTGCACTTCGACGCCATCCGGGCCGGCTGGCTTTTGTCGCAGCACGCCCTTGAAACTCTCCGCGAAAACGCGGTCGAACTTGTCGATGAAGCGTTCGTCCTTCACCAGCGTGGCGCGGGCCAGGAAGTAGAAGGTGTCGATATCATAATCGCCAAGCCCGGCCTGCATCGCTTCCTGCAGCGTGAGGTATTCGCGTAGCGAGGCTTTTACGCCCGCTGCCCGCAAGGCGAGGAAGAAGCCGATGAACATTAGATCAATATGGTTTCATGTTGAATCGTCAGCTGCAACATGAAACCATGAAATTGATCGCCCAAAACCAGAGTGGGTGCGTGGTAACGCATCCGCTTAGTTCTGGCCGCGCCGGTGCAGGAAAGCCAGACGCTCGAACAGATGCACGTCCTGCTCGTTCTTCAACAAAGCGCCGTGCAGTGGCGGGATCAGCTTGGCGGCATTGCGTTCGCGCAGTAGCTCCGGACCGATATCCTCGGCTAACAGCAGTTTCAGCCAATCCAGAAGTTCGGAAGTGGACGGGCGTTTTTTCAAGCCCGGTATTTCCCGCAGGTCGAAAAACGAATTCAGCGCCTCGCGCAGGAGAAGAAGCTTGATGCCGGGATAATGCACCTCGACGATCTGCTCCATGGTCTCGCGGTTGGGGAATTGGATGTAATGGAAAAAGCAGCGGCGCAGGAAAGCGTCGGGCAGCTCCTTCTCATTGTTCGAGGTGATGATGATGATCGGCCGGTTCGTGGCCTTGATCGTCTCGCGCGTCTCGTAGACGAAGAACTCCATGCGGTCGAGTTCGAGCAGCAAATCGTTCGGAAACTCGATATCGGCCTTGTCGATCTCGTCGATCAGCAGCACGGGTGCCACATCGGCCTCGAAGGCTTCCCAGAGCTTGCCCTTGACGATGTAGTTCTTGATGTCGTGGACGCGGGCATCGCCCAGCTGGCTGTCGCGCAGGCGCGAGACGGCGTCGTATTCATAGAGTCCCTGCTGCGCCCTCGTGGTCGATTTGACATGCCAGGGAATGAGCCTTTTGCCGAGCGCACTCGCGACCTCCTGGGCCAGGATGGTCTTGCCGGTGCCCGGCTCGCCCTTGATCAGCAGCGGACGCTCCAGCGTGATCGCGGCATTGACCGCGACCTTCAGGTCTTCGGTCGCGACATATGAGGCGGTGCCGGTAAACTTGGCCATCAGCCGGAGCTCTCCCTGATCGATGCGCAGCGGGCGAAAACACGCCCGGACTCGAGAGTATGGCGTTTCGGTAGCCTTTGCTACTACCTACACCATCGACCGGTCAGCCTTGCAACTCGCGCCCGTCCTCGCCGAACGGCACATTGCCGACGACGAAGCGGCGGACCGTGCCGTCCTTGCCGATGAAGGGCAAAGCGAGGCGCTCCCAGCGCGCATACTCGGCGATCGCCGGCACGAAGGTGGTCAGCACCGGTGCCGGCCGTTCCATCAGCGCGCGGTAGAGGGCGATGCCGAAGCAGATCATCTCCGGCCCGACCGGATGGTCGGTGAGCAGCTTGCCGGTCATCTCGGCATTGATGAAGGCGGCGATCTTGCTGCCGAACAGCCGGTAGCGGAAATCGGTGCCGCCATCGACCGGCTCGACCACGAGCAGCCGGCCGAGCGCCGGCACCAGCTGGATCGGGTCGACCGCGCTGACCGGCGGCAGGCTGCCATCGGCACCATGCTGCGCCAGCCAATAGTCCAGCAGGAAGCGGTTGGCCGGCGCCTGCAGCATCGCCGGTGTCGGCGAGTGCGCGAATTCGAAGCCGCCCAGCCCGTTCGCGGCGAAGACGGCGCGGATCCGCTCCAGCCGCCCTGCCATCAGATCCTGGTGCCATTGCTCGATGCGGAGCCAGTCGGTCGGTACGGCAATATCACTCAGCAGGGACTGACTCACGGCCGTTTCGGCCCTTTCACGTCGCGAATATGAGGCGGAACGCCGCCCACTCTCGCCATCCGCGATTTATGGATGATTAAAAATGGCAACCCGCAGCTCTGTCCGGCTAGATTAGAGTAGCGCCATGACGCTCGCTGCCCTGTCGCTGCGCGACCTCGAATATCTCGTCTCCGTCGCCGAGCATCGCCATTTCGGCCATGCCGCCGAGGCCTGCGCCGTGTCGCAGCCGACGCTGAGCGCGCAGATCCAGAAGCTCGAAGCCCTGCTCGGCTGCGCCGTGTTCGAGCGGACCAGCCGGCGCGTCCTGGTCACGGCCAAGGGCGAAGACGTGCTGCGCCAGGCCCGCACGGTGCTGGCCGAGGCGCATCGGCTGCTCGATCTGGCACATCGGCAAGAGGGGCCGCTGCATGGGCCCTGCCGGATCGGTGCGATCCCGACGCTCGGCCCCTATCTCTTCCCGCAGATCCTGCGCCCGCTGCGCGCGGCCTATCCGGCGCTGGAGCTGGTGCTGAGCGAGGCCAAGACCGCCGAGCTGTTCGACCGGCTGGCGGCGGGCACGCTGGATGTGGCGCTGCTCTCGCCGCCTTTGCCGCCGGAGGGCCTGGTCGACGCCGCGCTGTTCTTCGAGCCTTTTCTGCTCGCCTGCCCGCCGGCGCTGCGGCCGGAGGCCAATGCAGTGTCGCTCGACAGCCTCGATCCGGCGCAGCTGATGCTGCTGGAGGAGGGGAATTGCCTGCGCGACCAGGCG
>JAMFSE010000145.1 GCA_026225115.1 Rhodovastum atsumiense | reverse complement strand
GGGCGGTCTCTCGCTGGCATCTGGAACATCCTTATGTGCTCAACGCCGGCGGCGCGGAATATCAGTTGAAATATGAGCCGGCGGAATCCAGCAGCGGGCTTTTCGGCGGCAACTCCAATTGGCGCGGGCCGGTATGGTTTCCGATCAATACGCTGCTGTTCCGGGCGTTGCGGCAATTCTATCTGTTTTACGGCGATGATTTTCTGGTGGAATACCCGACCGGGTCCGGCGTTCTAAAAAACCTCTATGAAGTCAGCTCGGCGCTGGTGGAAAAGATGACCAGTATTTTTACCCGCGACGCGGCGGGACGGCGGCCGGTGTTCGGCGGCACGGAAAAGTTTCAGACGGACCCGCATTGGCGGGATAATATATTGTTCTACGAATATTTTCATGGCGATAACGGCGCCGGTATCGGCGCATCGCATCAGACCGGCTGGACCGGGCTGGTGGCGGCCGTGCTGTTTTTATATGCCGAAGGCGATGCCTCGCAATTCCTGAATTCTGGCCTTAAGCTGCGCGACGGCGGCGCAGCATTTCGTCCAAAAGACGAGCAGTAATTTTCAGCCGCGGACCATATCTGGCATCAACCCGCCGCGGAAATATCCCTGAACGGCCGGGCTTTTTCCTCGGCGCGGATGGCGCGCAGTTTCGAGAATGGGATGAGGTTGCGGCGCTCTGCGTCCCATAGCGCATGACGCGCGCATTTGAAGGCGCTCCATAGCGTGAGCCGGGGTGCGGTTTGAAAGATCGCATTCGCGTTATGGCACTCGCGAAGCCGGTAATTGGGGATTTTGCTGGAAAGATGGTGGATGTGGTGGAAGCCGATATTGCCGGTCAGCCAGTGCATGAACGGCGGCAGGTCGTAGAAGGAGGCACCCTGCAATGCTGCCGAATAGAAACTCCACTGCAGGCGGGGCTCCCAATAGGTGTTCTCGAACTGGTGCTGGATGTAGAACAGCCAGACTCCGATGGTCGCGGCCAGCAGCACGACCGGCAGCCAGGCCAGCAGGCCGGCCGGGCCGCACAGCACCAGCAGCAGGACAAAGCCGAAGGCCAAAGCGAGGTTGGTGCCAAGAACACTCAGCCAGTTTTTCCATTCGCGCTTCGGGTTGCCGCTCGGGATGCGGTTGCTGATGAAAAACAGCCAGACCGGACCGATGCCGAACATGACGAGCGGGTGGCGGTAGAGCCGGTAGCCGAGACGGCGCAGGCGCGGCAATGCGAGATATTCAGCGAGTGTCAGCGTGGTCACGTCGCCAATGCCGCGGCGGTCCAGATTGCCCATGCCGGCATGGTGAACCGCGTGCTCGCGGCTCCAGGATTTATAGGGGGTCAGCGTCAGGACACCGAGGACCCAGCCGAGCAGATCGTTCGCCCAGTTGGCCCGGAAGAATGAACCGTGACCGCAATCATGCTGGAACATGAAGAGGCGGACCAGCAAAATGCCGCCTAAAGGAAACAATACCAGCGCGATCAGATAGCCATGGCTCAGGGCCACGAGCATGATGGCCATGACGGATAAAAACGGCAGCGCCGTGGTGATAAGCTGGATAAGCGCCCGGCCATTATCCGGCTTGACATAGGGTGCGATCATGGCGCGCCAGGAAGGGTCGCCGGGTGCGTCGCTTGGTATGGATTCAGGTGTCATGGAAAACCAGATTTAATTGCAGTATGGCTTTAGCCGAAAACTGCTGTCTGAACTATGAAAAAAAAGCTGCGGCACCTGCCCGCAGCTTTTTTATTTCGCGGTCTGGCGTTTTCTGGATCAGAAATCCATATCGCCCATGCCGCCCATGCCGCCGCCAGGCATGCCGCCCGCCGGCTTCTTCTCAGAGCGCTCGACGATGCCGGCCTCAGTGGTGATGATCATGGCCGCGACCGAAGCCGCATCCTGCAAGGCGACGCGCACGACCTTGGTGGGGTCGATGATGCCGGCCTTGACCAGATCCTTGAACACGCCGGTCTGGGCGTCGTAGCCGAAGGCGTAGTCCGGCTTCTCCAGCACCTTGCCGGCGATGACCGCACCGTCTTCACCGGCGTTCTCGGCAATCTGGCGCAACGGCACCTGGATCGCCTTGCGGATGATCTCGACGCCGACGCGCTGATCCTCGTTATCCGCCTTCAGCTTGGCAAGGATC
>JAMFSE010000144.1 GCA_026225115.1 Rhodovastum atsumiense | reverse complement strand
GTCGCTCGGGACCTTGGCGTTGGCATCATCGCGCCCATGCCCAGCGTAGCAGAAGTTTTTTGGTTCTTTTTTTCAAAAAACAACCGCTTCCTCCTTCCACACTGGTATTGGCGGCCGGCGGGAGCGATATATGCTAGGCTACGGGGGATTTGTTCGGGTTGATTGCGGATGCTTTGAAACAGGTCGAGAAGATCCTGGACGATTGGCGGGAATGCTCGCATTGCGGGCTGATCTCAACATTGCCGGCGATGCGGCCGGAGCTGACCGCGGATTGTCCGCGCTGCCACCATGTGCTGTGGCGAATGCGCAGCTGCAATTTCGAACTGCCTCTGGGCTGCGCCTTGGCGGGGGCGCTGTTCTTCTTTTATGCGGTAATCGCCCCGTTCATTGAAATCTCGTCCCACGGCCAGTTTCAGATGGCCCGGATCGTGACCGGCCCATATCAACTGGCCGCGCAGGGGTTCGATGCCGTTGGTTTGCTGGTGCTGGGCGTCAGCGTCATTCTGCCGGGGGCGAAGCTGCTTATTATCCTGGTGACGCTGACCGGGCTGGAGACCCATTTGCTGCCCAGGGGCGTATTAAAAGATATTTTCCGCTGGTATGAGCCGATCAAGCCCTGGGCGATGGTGGATGTGTATCTGCTGGGCTTTCTGGTGGCCTACACGCGGCTTGCCGTTATCGCCACCGTGCATCTGGACACGGCACTTTTCGCGCTGGTCGGGCTGATGGTTTCAACCGCCGCGGCAAACGCCTTTCTCGATACGGAAGCAGTCTGGCGCGCTTTGGATTCCGGCGAGCCGGTGCGCGATTGCGCGGCGCCCTCGGACGAACATCTCCTGATCGGCTGTCCGAGCTGCAGCATCGTCAACCGCGCAATGCCCGGCGACACCTGCCGGCGCTGTGACGCGGTGCTGGAGGCGCGCAAACCGGCCAGCTTTGGCCGCAGCTGGGCCTTCATCATTGCCGCCGCGATATTATACGTGCCGGCCAACTTCTATCCGGTGATGACGATTTCCAACCTGGTGCAGAGCCGGGATTTCACCATCATGGGCGGCATATTCGAGCTGTTCCAGCGCGGACTTTGGCCGCTCGGCCTTTTAGTATTTTTCGCCAGCATCCTGATCCCGGTATTCAAACTGCTGACGTTGGCCATCATGCTGATCGAGACGCATTTGCGGAGCGAGCAGCATCTGGTCGGCCGCACCATGTCCTTCCGCTTCGTCGATTTCATCGGCCGCTGGTCGATGATCGACGTGTTCATGATATCGATTCTGGTGGCGCTGGTACGCTTTGGAAAATTCTCCAGCGTGCAGGCGCAGGTGGGCGCGCCCTGCTTTGCCGCCGTGGTGGTGCTGACCATGTTCGCCGTCAACGCCTTCGATCCCAGGTTAATGTGGGACCGCGCGGCCGAGCGCCATGCGGAACCAGGCCATATTCATCGTGGCGCGGAACCGGCATGAGCGAAACCACGCCTGAAGCAACCCCGTCCCCGCAATCGCCGCCGTCACCGCCGCCGGTCCGCCTGCGCCGGCGCCGGTTCTCCTTCGTCTGGCTGATCCCGCTGCTGGCCGCCGGCATCGCAATCTTCCTCGGCTACAGGACCTATCTTGAACAAGGTCCGGTGCTGACGCTGGCCCTTGATTCCGCCGATGGCCTGAGCGCCGGCCAGACCCAGGTGAAATTCAAGGCGGTGGCGCTTGGCACGGTGCAGAGCATCGACCTCAGCAAGGACAACAGCCACGTCATCATCCAGGTGCGGATGAACAATGTCGGCCGCCGGTTCATGACCAACCACGCCCGCTTCTGGGTCGAGGGCGCGCATTTCTCGCTGGACGATCCTTCCAGCCTCGGCAGTTTCGTATCCGGCGCCTTTATCGCCGTCGATCCAGGCTTGCCTGGGGGCAAATATCAGAATTCATTTACCGGTCTGGACGGCCCCCCCGGCGTGCGCTCAGGCGAGCCCGGCCGAACCTACGTGCTTACCGTCGCCAAGATCGGTTCGCTGCGAACCGGCTCCCCGGTTCTGTTCCGCGACGCCATCGTCGGCGAGGTGCTGGGCTATGACCTCGGCGATGGTCTTTCCCACGTCAAAGTCTCGATTTTCGTCAAGGCGCCCTACGATAACCTGGTCCGGCCCGAGAGCCGATTCTGGAACGCTTCCGGCATATCGATGGATGTTTTGCCGGGAGAATTTCACCTGGAGTTTGAATCGCTACAAGCGGTGCTCTCCGGCGCCGTCGCCTTCAGCCTGCCGCGCACGGCCGCCGGCACCAAGCCCAGCCCGATCAATACCAGTTTCCCGCTATATGCGACGGAAGATGCTGCCAAATCCGCAGGTTTCGACAAGCTGATCCCGGCCGTCGCCTATTTCCACAGCTCCGTCTCCGGCCTGCGGGTCGGATCACCGGTTGAAATCTACGGCATCCAGGTGGGCGTGGTCACCAGCGTCAATTTCCTGCTGGATTCGAAAACCGGAGAGGTAAAAATTCGCGTCGGCATGGCCATGCAGCCCGAACGCAACGCACATGCGGCGGATTTCGCCACCAAGGCGCAAACCGCGGCTTTGTTCCAGAAAATCATCGACCGCGGCATGCGCGCGGAGATCGCAACCACCAGTTTTGTCACCGGCCAGAAAAACATCACGCTGGCAGTCGTTCCCCATGCCGCGCCGGTCAAGCTGACGCAGGAGGGCGATGCTTACGTGTTCCCGAGCGTGGACAGCAACCTCGATAACGTGCTGGCGGCATTCTCCGACATTTCCACCAAGCTGGACAAAGTGCCGTTCCAGCAAATCGGCGAGAATTTGAACCACCTGCTGAAGACGGCGGACGGCACGCTGGGCAGCGCGCAGACCAAGCAGGCCATCGCGCAGCTGGCCATTACGTTGAAAACGATGGACACGACGCTCAGCATGCTGAACACGAGCTTTGGCAATGATTCCGAATTCCAGAGCAATCTGCAGCAGTTGATGCAAGAGAGCAGCGCCGCGCTGAGCTCGCTCAAGCAGCTGTCCGATTATCTGGACCGGCATCCGAATGCGTTGCTGCTTGGACGCGGGAGCGGACAATGACACTGTCACGCCGCCGGATTTTGCGGATAACATCGGGTGTTGCACTTGCCGGGCTCGCGGGCTGCGCTTCGACGCCGACGCTATATTACCGCCTGTCCGCTTTGCCCGGCCCGGTTCTGAACACAGCGCCGCAAACCATCCGGATTCGTAAGGTCAGCATTCCGGCCTACCTGGATCAGACCAAAATCGCCAAGCCAGGTGCTGCCTATGAACTCGCCTCTTTCCCAAATGCGCTCTGGGCCGACCAGCTCGGCAATATGCTGCAATCGACGCTGGTGGAAAATCTGACGCAGCGCCTGCCGCAAACGACGGTGACCGGCAGCGGCGCAATCGGCGCGCCCGCCGGCCTGCTGGTTGAGATCAATGTCTTACGTTTTGATCCCGATTCTTCCGGCAGCATCGTGTTGATTGTGCAGTTTGCCCTGAAGAACCCCAACGGCAGCTTGCGATTAACGAAGACGATCCAATCCAGCGGCACCCCCGCCACCCCCGATCCCGCCGGCACAGCTGCAGCCATGAGCACGCTATGGGCCGGATTTGCGAACACGGTCGCGGGATATGCGGCTGATTAACCCCTGCATCTGTCGTCCCGTCGAAAAGCGCTGCCGGTAACGGCACGTGCCGATTGATGATCCGCGCCAACATTGCGCTGATGTGGAATGCAAGCACAATGAAGGCAGCCGTGCTGCCCTACTAAAGTAACCGTTCTTAAACGACTGACCGGTAGGTTGGGCCGCGTCATGATCCCATCCTCCGAATCGATCAAGCTTCGAATGCTGCTGCTGCCTACCGTGATTTTCGCTGCATCGCTGCTGGGTGCGATGGGAGTCATGCTCGCACCGCCGTCCTCCGGTCCGGTTGCAGCGGTCTTTCCGCCATGGTGGGGCAGCGTCCGGTCGATCATTGCCGCATCCGCGGCCGGCTCCGTGGTACGGTTCGGCGCGCCATTTGTCATGATCGTGGAGCCGAATGTGCGCAGCCCGGTGGTCACGCTTCAGCATAATGGCGCCTGGTTTGTTCTCAACCCGCAGTTTTTAGGCGGCTGTGGCAACACATCGCAACAGCCCGCGAGGCAATGATGACAGACGAGCTTTCAATTCTGCGCGACAGCGTCAGCCGGATCATGGTGCCAGTGCTATGGTGCCATGTCCTATTGACCGTTCTGGTTGCGCGGCTCGCTGGGAATGGGTGGCTGTTGCCGGGAATTATTTCTGTCGGGATCGTCGGCGCCGCCACCGCCGCCTGGCTATACGCGCCTTCCAGCGCCACCACCCGACTCACCATCGCCGTGGCTCTGGTAGGAATGATCTCAATTATCCTGGCGGCGTGCCATGGGAGCCCGTTGCAGATCGATGTCCATATGTATTACTTTGCAGGGCTGGCGGTTCTAGCCGCGTATTGCGACCGCAACGTTATTCTGGCCGGTGCCGCGGTAATAGCGGTGCAACACATAACAATGAATTTTCTAATGCCCGCCCTGATCTTTCCGGGAGGAGCCGATTTCCGGCGGGTCCTGCTGCATGCGGGTATCGTAATAGTGGAGGCAGGTGCGCTGGTTTGGATGACACAGCGCATTGTGAAACTCTTCAGTGATTCCCAGCGGCATTTGGCGGAGGCTCACGCTGCTTCAAAGGTTGTCGCCGAGTTGGCCGAAAAGGCAGAAATGGAACGCAATACTGTGGATGCTGAACGCAGGGTTGCCGAGGGCGAACGGGAGTCTGCGGCGAAATCACAGGCATTCGTTGTAACTTCGGTTGCAACTGGGCTGGGAAGGCTGGCCGATCGCGACCTGCTTGCCAGGCTAGCGGAGCCATTCAGCCCAGAATATGAAAACCTGCGCAACGACTTTAACAGAGCCATGGATACGTTACAGGCGACGATGCAATCAATTGCAACGAACACCCAGGGCGTGCGCTCCGGCGCAGGTGAGATAACGCAAGCCTCCGACGATCTTTCGCGCCGTACCGAACAACAGGCCGCCAGCCTTGAAGAGACCGCCGCCGCTCTTGATGAAATTACCACGACGGTAAGAAGGACAGCGGAGAGCGCAGGCACCGCGCGGGAGGTTGCAAAGAATGCAAAAGCCGACGCTGAACGTTCAGGGGATGTGGTAAGCCAAACAGTAGACGCCATGAACGCCATTGAAACCTCCTCCGGTCAGATTGTCAGTATCATCGGCGTCATCGACGAAATCGCGTTTCAGACCAACTTGCTTGCGCTGAATGCCGGTATCGAGGCTGCGCGCGCCGGTGACGCCGGCCGCGGCTTCGCGGTCGTCGCGACGGAGGTGCGGGCGCTTGCGCAGCGATCGGCCGAGGCCGCGAAAGAAATAAAAAACCTTATCACGACTTCCAGCGGGCATGTTATCGACGGCGTTAAGCTGGTGGGGGAAACCGGCAGATCGCTCAGCCGCATCGTGGAGAATGTCACCAGGCTGAACCATTTGGTCTCAGAAATCGCGGGCTCTGCACAGGAGCAAGCGTCGGGCCTTGCCGAATTGAATATTGCGGTAAACCAAATGGACCGGGTTACCCAGCAAAACGCGGCCATGGTGGAGCAGTCCACCGCTGCCAGCCACGGCCTTACCAATGAAGCTCAGGCGCTGGCGGAGCTCGTTGCGCAGTTCCAGGTCTCAGATAAGGAAGCCGCCAGCAATTCCCAACACCCAGCTAATTCGGTCCAGCGATCGCCGGCGAAACTTGTTTTGATAGGCGCAGCCGGCTAGCCCGAAATGGCGGCCGCCTCAGCATTGTCGCCTCTGCGCAAACTGAGACCGGTAAAGCCGGCCAGTCTAGGTCTTGCGTTTGCCGCTAGTCATTTTGAGCCGGCAAATCAGGGCTGGGCGTTGCGATAATCTTGGCAAGCCTGTTGGCAAGTCCTTGAGCGCTGGCGTTGCCATTCAGCGCAGTTATAAAACTGCCGTCCGGCGCCATAATGTAGAGCATGGCGCTATGGGCGATGGCGCCGGTCTTAGGGTCGGTTGGTCCGACATAGACGTGATACGCCGCTTCCACCTGGCTCAGTTCCGCTTTCGTGCCGGTGAGGCCAATGATCCGCGGCGAAAACAATGCAACGTAATGACCGATGATGGCGGGAGTATCGCGGGCCGGATCGACCGTGATGAAAATCGGCTGCACGCTTTCAGCCTTATCGCCCATCATGCGCAGCGCCACTTTAATGCTGTAAAGCATCATCGGGCAAAAATCTGGGCAGTTTGTGTAGCCAAAGGCAACGATTAGAAATTTTCCGCGAAAATCTTTGTCGGTCACCTGCTGGCCGTTGGCGTTCTCCAGGCTGAAGCTGCCGCCGAACGTCGCGGCCCGGGATGTAGATAGCGGCTGAACAATGACGCATAACAACAACAAAGCTATAAGCGCGGGGAACGGCTTGCGGCATCGCTGCCGGCGTTTGTTGTTCACCAGTAGGTTATCACCTGCTGGGGCAACAGCGCGATGGCGAAAACCATCCAATTCAACTGAAATATTTGGTTGACGTTGTGCGAGGCACTCTCTCCAGGCTTTCTCGATGGCGCGGCTTTACGATGCTGCAATCAAGCTAATGGAAAATTAAGCGCATCTGCCGCGCCGACCGTTCCCTTTAACGGCTTCCCAGACCAGAGTTGCTGTCGGTCAATTCAACCGAATCAAACCGAATCGATCGGTCCCATTATCGAAAATGCGCTGCCTACTTAACCCCAGCCTTAACCGAATGCCCAAGCAATATATGTTGCAAGGCCGCAACCAGTTCATCCATCATGGCTTCGGTGTGCTTGGGCCCCGGCGTGAAGCGCAGGCGTTCGGTGCCGGCGGCGACCGTGGGATAGTTGATCGGCGTGGCGTACATGCCGAATTCGCGGATCAGCCGCATGCTCACCTCCGTGGCTTTGGCGGCATTGCCGATCATCAGCGGCACGATATGGCTTTCGCTCGGCATGACCGGCAGTCCGGCGGCTTCGAACTTGGCTTTCAGTGTCTGCGCCCGGTTGAACAGCAGGGCGCGGCGGGCATGGTCCGCCTTCAAGATTCGGATGGAGGTCAGCGCCGCGGCAACCGTCGGCGGCGGCAGCGCGGTGGTGAAGATAAAACCGGGCGCCACCGAGCGGATATAGTCCAGCACTTTGAAATCACCGGTGATGTAGCCGCCGTGGCAGCCAAACGCCTTGGCAAGTGTGCCTTCGATAATCGTCACCCGATGCGCCACGCCGTCGCGTTCGGAAACGCCGCCGCCGTGGCCGCCGTACATGCCAACCGCATGTACCTCATCCAGATAGGTCAGCGCGTTGTATTTATCCGCTAGATCGCAGATTGCGCCGATGGGCGCGATATCGCCGTCCATCGAATAGACGCTCTCGAACACAATCAGTTTTGGCGCATCCGCTGGGGCAACCGCTAACAACCGCTCCAGATCCGCCAGATCGTTATGCTTGAAAATATGCACGGCCGCGTGGCGGCCGTCCTTGATGCCGACGATCATCGAATTATGGTTTTTGGCGTCCGAAAAAACCTGCCAATCCGGCAGCGCGTTCAAAATCGCCCCCAGGCTGGCCTGGTTCGAGACATAGCCGGAGGTGAACAGCAGTGCCGCATCCTTGCCATGCAGATCCGCCAGTTCTTCCTCCAGCGCCACATGCACCGGCGAGGAGCCGGCGATATTGCGGGTACCGCCGGCGCCCGCACCCATGCGCTGCGCGGCATCGACCGAGGCCGCAATAACCTCCGGATCGGTTCCCATGGCCAGATAATCATTCGAGGACCAGACCAGAATATTCTGGGTCCGCCCCTCCATCGTCACGCGGTAATAGGGAAACCGGTCCGCCAGTTTTTCCAAGGCGACAAAACGCCGGTACCGGCCCTGCGCCGTAATGTCGGCCAAAGCCTCATCGCATTTTGCCAAAAATTTATGCATGGTCGTCCATGGAATTCCGGGCGCCAGCAGAAAGCCAATTTTGGCTCGGAGTCAATTGGAAGCTGTTTCGGTGCGGCGAAGCGCCGTCTGTCCGCTCAGGCGTGAACGGAGGGCCGTTTAGCAGTTTTCCATTCTTCCTGCTGCGCCGCCACTGTCTCCACCGCCTTGTCCCAGAAGGCAGCACCCTTGGCGAGATTGAGGAAGTTGAACTTTGTCTCATGCCGGAATTCCAGAATTTCGACGCCCTCGGGGCCCATTTTATAGGTGTAGGGCACGCCGTTCGGGATGAAGAAACTGTCGCGCGGCCCCAGATCCTCGGTACCCAGGCGGATCGATCCGGAGACGATGTAGTACAGGCAATCCGCATCATGGCTGTGTAGCGGCAGCGGAAAACCCGGCTTGAACCAGCTATAGACCAGGCTGAAACCCGGAATATTGCAAAGCACCTTGATTTCATCGCCTTCGCGGTAGCCGGCCTGCATGATCCGCTTCATGCCGTCCATCTGCACATCCGTGATCGGCGACGGGGTGATGCAACCCGCTTCTACCAGTTCGGGCGCTTCCGAGGCGCGGTAAATCGTGAAACCTTCAGTGGTTTTGCGGGGTTCGGTCATGCTGTGCCTCTTGGATCTCGTATCTGTCAGCGGGCGTTCGCCCTTGGTCACGGCTGACTTAAAGCACCTCTCACCCGGCACGAGCAAGTTATACGATTGCGACCGACGCGGCGGCTATTTTCCCAATGTCGCCATCATCTCCGCCCATTCGCGTTTGGAAACTCCGCTTTCCGGCTGTTCCACCGTCTCGCCCGCCAGCATGCGTTTGACGATCTCGAGCATTTTTGCGGAAAACGTCACCGCGCCAAGCCGGTAATCGCAAAATGCGCCGTAGCTGAGCGGCACCCAGGCTTTTACGGTCTCCAGCATGGCCTCCGCATAGACGCGGATTTCAAATTGCGCGTGGCGGTCGGCCCGCAGCCGCAGGAAATTGAAAAGGTTGTGGAGATCGGTCTTCCAGTACCACTGGGTATAGGTGTTCAGCGTCAGATTCATGCGGGCCAGCTCGCGCGCCAGGCCGATCGCATCCGGCCCGTCCTCGTTTAACATTTCTTCATAGCTGCCATAGGTCTGTTCGGCGTCCTGGCGCAGCAGAGCCATGACTCTTGCCGCCGCGTCGCCTTCCAGCACCGCGCCCCGCCCCTGGCGGTTATCCGCCGATTGCACGGCCAGTTGCTCAGGCGCCGGCAGATAGAACTCCTTATCCAGGATCGAATACCGCGCCGAATATTCGTTTACGCTCGCCGTGCGATGCCGGATCCATTGCCTCGCGACGAAAATGGGCAATTTCACGTGATATTTAATCTCGCACATCTCAAACGGCGTCGAATGATAATGCCGCATCAGATAGCGGATAAGGCCTTCATCCTCGCTGGTTTTGCGGGTCCCGCGGCCATAAGAGACCCTGGCAGCCTGCACCACGGCGGCGTCGTCCCCCATATAATCCACCACCCGCACAAAACCGTGGTCCAGCACCGGCAGCGCGGTAAACAGCATGGCTTCCAGCGCCGGCACCGATGGCCGCAAGGTCTGGCTGGTCTTCTCACGGGCCGCGGCGATCTCGCCGTTCTGTTGTGCATTGAGGGTCATGGACCCCTCTCTTTCATATCTCGGGCGGATTGCCTATATTGGTTTTGCTGGTTCGCCAGCTATGGCGATAAACGATTCGTGGAATAAACGTTGTGGACCCGGGGGCGGTACCCGGCGCCTCCAAGTATTCCGGGCGGCTCGATTCAGACTTCGCGGCTTTGCCGCTCAGTCATCGAGGCGCCCCGGATTTTAGGGGGGCGAAATAGGCTCGACACGCGTGGTAAAGACTCGTCTTTCGCTCGGCATTGTACCGCCGTTATCGGGCTTTTCTACAGGTGCCAATGATAATCATGAGGCATTCGCTGTCGCTGCCTAATAAGCAGAGATAAGCGCGGTTCGGGGGGTACCGAGCAACAGAAACCCCCCACTTCTCTCCTGCCAACCGCGCCCCATATTAAGACCTTAAGGAGAACGACGCCCATGAGCAGCATTCATTACAAAATCGTCCAACATGACGGCGGCTGGGCCTATAAGTTGGGCGACGTGTTCTCTGAACCCTTCCCGACACATGATGCCGCGTTGCGGGCCGCGAAGCGGGTGGTGCATGAACTGCAAATCCCCGGCGAGACCGTGACCATCGAGTATCAGGATGCGGACGGCGCCTGGCGGACCGAGCTCGCGCGCGGCCTCGATCACCCCGAAGCCGACGTTAGCGGCTAACGCGGTCCAAGTTCAGCCGATCTTGCAGGCGCAGAATTTATTGCCGTCGAGATCGCGAAAATAGGACATATAAAAATTCGGCCCGCGCTCGCCGGGCTTGCCTTCGCAGGTACCACCCAGCTCAATCGCCTTGGCGTAGAATGCATCCACGGCCTCGCGTGTCGGCAGGCCGAGCGCCACCATGGATCCGTTGCCGACGGTGGCCGCTTCGCGATCGAACGGCGACAATACGCCGAGAACGATCTTACCGTCCTTGCCATACATCATGCCGCCCCGTGGGTGATCGAAAATCTTGGTGATCCCTTGGGTCTCGAATAATGAGGTAAAGAAAGCTTCGGATTTTTTCACGTCGTTGGTGCCGACTGTTGCATAGGTGATCATGGCATTTTCCCCGTTTGTTTGCCCGTTTCATACCTGGCGCCTCTGTGGAGTCAACGGAGCTGAGCTGCGGATTGTTCATCCCGGCGGGTGTTTCGCATCGGCCAGCAAGAGCTCGACCAGGGGCAGCAACCGGGCGACCTCGATGTCGACGCCGGCCGCATTCGGATGAATGCCGTCGGCCTGCACCAGTGCCGGATGACCCGGCAGCCCGGCAAGAAAAAACGGATCGTAGATGATCCCCGGATGCTTGCTCAAGACAGTGAACGCCGCCTGGAATTTATTGCCGTAATCAGCACCGAAACTAGGCGGCGCAACCATGCCGGTGAGCAGAACCGGGATATGTCTGGCGGTCAAAACATTGAGAATATAATTGATGTTCTTTTGCATCAGCGCCGGGTCCAGACCGCGCAGGCCGTCGTTGCCGCCGAGTTCGACGATCGCGGCATCCACCGGTCCGCCCGCCAGCACCCAGTCCAGCCGGGCGGCGGCATCAGCGGAGGTGTCGCCGGAAACCGCGCCATCGATCAGCACCACATTCTCGCCCTTGGCATGCAGCGCCGCGGCCAGTTTCGCCTGAAAACCTTCGCTTGCCGGCAGGCCGTAGCCGGCGGTCAGCGAATCGCCAAGGACCAGCAGCTGCAACGGCGCCGCCATCGCCGGCATCGCCGCGAAAACGAGCGAGATCGCCAGCGCCGTGCCGATCAGGAACTGGCCGCACCATGTTTTGCGCCTATATGGAACTTGTATGATCAATGATACCCTCAAGCGGCGTCCCGAATGATCCGGCTGCGCAAAGTGAACCTGACCATCCAAGCCGCGAGTGGCCCCGTCAATATCCTGCGGGGGATCGACCTCGATGTCGCTGATGGCGAGACCATCGGCGTGGTGGGGCCTTCCGGCTCCGGCAAAACCAGCCTGCTCATGCTACTGGCCGGGCTGGAGCGCGCGACCTCGGGCAGCATCGAAGTTGCGAATGAGGATCTGGCGCCGCTGGATGAAGACCGCCGGGCGCGGTTCAGATTGGCAAATCTCGGCATCATCTTTCAGTCCTTCCACCTGATCCCGAGCATGACGGCGCAGCAGAATGTTGCCGTGCCGCTGGAGCTTGCCGGCCGCGCCGATGCGATGGCCGCCGCCGCCGCCGCGCTCGGCCAGGTCGGCCTGTCGCACCGGCTGACCCACCTGCCCTCGCAGCTTTCCGGCGGCGAGCAGCAGCGTGTCGCATTGGCGCGCGCACTTGCCCCCGGGCCGCGACTGCTGCTGGCAGACGAGCCGACGGGCAATCTGGATATCGCCACCGGCGGCAAGGTGATGGACCTGCTGTTCGGGCTTTGCGGCGCGGCCAGGGCAACATTGCTGCTGATAACCCACGACCCGGCTTTGGCGGCACGCTGCGGCCGTACGGTGACATTGCGCGACGGCGTGATCGCCGCATGATCCGTCTGGCCTGGCGCCTGGCGCTGCGCGATTTGCGCGGCGGCCTGGGCGGGTTGCTGATTGTCCTATTATGCCTCGGCGTCGGCGTGGCCTCGGTCGCCGGAATATTTTCGCTCCGCGCCGCCCTCGACCAGGGGATGGCGGAGAGCAGCCGCGCGATCCTCGGCGGCGATATCGAAATCTCCTCCGGCCTGGGACCGATCGCCACGCCGATGCAGAATTGGTTCACGCAGCGTGGCGCGAATATCTCGGAGACGATCGACACTCGCTCGATGCTCGTCGCACCCTCCGGCCGGCGTTTGCTGGCCGCGGTCAAAGCCGTGGGTCCGGGCTGGCCATTACTCGGCACAATTGTAACCACCCCAGCGGCCGAATTCGCGCCACTGGCGCAAAACATCGATGGATCGCCGGGGCTGCTGCTGGCCCCGGAAGCGGCGCAGACGCTGGGGCTGCATCCCGGCGGCAGCGTCACGCTCGGCGGCGTAAAACTGCAATTTCGCGGCCGCATTGAAAGCGCTCCTGACAGCATCGGGGATGGCCAGTTGTTCGGCGCCAAATGTTTTGTGGCGGCCTCCGCATTAACGAACACACCGCTGGTGCAACCGGGCGCGCTGGTGATGTTCAACATGCAGGTCTTATTGCCTCCGGCTACCTCCATCACCGCCATCGAGACCGCATTTCGCAAAGATTTCCCGCAAAGCGATTTCCGGCTGCGGGACAAAACCAACGCCGCACCGGATCTGACGCGGTTTATCGATCAGGCGGCATTGTTCATGACGCTGCTGGGCCTTGCGTCATTGCTGGTCGGCGGTATCGGCGTCGCTAACGGGGTGGAAGCCTGGTTGACGGCACGGGCCCGAACCATCGCAACATTACGATGCCTCGGCGCCTCCGCCCGGTTGGTCGGGCTGATCCAAGCACTACAATTATTGGTGCTGGGCCTACCCGGCATCGCATTCGGCCTGGCCGCCGGCGCCGGCGCGCCGCTGCTGGTGCTGCCATTTTTGCGGAACAAACTGCCGCTGCCAGCGCATATCGGCGTGTATCCGCAGGCTTTGCTGGTTTCCGGAATTTTCGGATTGCTCGTCGGCTTCGTTTTCGCATTCCGGCCACTTCGGCGCGCGACCGCGATCTCGGGCGCGGCTTTGTTCCGCCCCGCCGGCCTGCCGTCGCAAATCCCATTCTCGGCAACCGCCACAGCGGTGCAGAGCGCCGCCGGGGCCGCACTGATTGCACTCGCGATCTGGGTGGTTCCGAGTTTCTACATCGCGCTGGGGTTCTGCGCCGGAACGGTGATCACCCTGCTGTTGCTGCGCGGCATCGCCGCCTTGCTGATGCGCGCACTCCCGCTGCTTCCCCGGCCGCGAGACGCGGCCATCGCCTTCGGCCTGCGCCGGCTCACCGGTCCCGCCTCATCACTGCCGCTAATGCTGCTCTCTGCCGGCGCCGGCCTGACCGTGCTGGTCGCGGTGGCGGAAATCCGCGGCAATCTGGTGAGCGAATTCACCGGCGCTTTGCCCGCGCAGGCGCCGAGTTTCTTTTTTATCGATTTGCAGCCTTCTGATCTATCAAGTTTCAAGTCGGTGCTCGCGCACACCGGCGCCGCCCATGATCTGCAAACCATGCCGAGCCTGCGCGCGCGCATCACCGCAATCAACAATGTTCCAGCCGAACAATTTCACCCGAAAAACAGCCAAAGCGGCTGGCCGCTAGGCACCGATACCGGCTTCACCTATGCCGCAACGCCCCCGCCCGGCACCTCCCTTAGCGCCGGCGCCTGGTGGCCGCCCGATTACCTCGGGCCGCCCTTGCTGTCATTCGATTCCAAAATCGCCAAAAGCTGGGGACTGAAACTCGGCGACAGCCTGACCGTAAACGTGCTCGGCCGCAGCTTCCATCTGAAAATCGCCAACCTGCGCGATATCGACTGGCAATCCCTGCGGCTGAATTTTCTGATGGTCGGAACACCCGACCCCTTTGCCGGCGCGCCGCACACACTGGTCGCAACGGCAAGGGTCGACCCCGGCCAGGAAGGCAGGGTGCTGACCGCGGTCGGCGACACCTTCCCCGGCGTCACCGCAATCGACATCGGCGCCGTGCTGCGCGCCCTGGGCGGAGTACTGGGAGAAATCGGCACCGCGGTCAGCGTCGTCGGCGTCATCGCACTCATATCTGGCGCGCTGGTTCTGGTAAGCGCGATCGCGGCGGAACGCCAAGCGCGCATCGCCGAAGCGGTGGTCCTGAAAACCCTGGGCGCCAGCACCGCCCAGATCCGCCGCGCCTGGATCTCCGAATTTGCCATCGCCGGCGGCGCCGCAGGCATCTCCGCCGCAGTGCTGGGCACGCTCGCCGCATTCATCACGGTCGAGCAGGTCTTTCACCTGACCTGGCATTTCCAGCCCGGCATCATGCTCGCAACCCTGCTGGGCAGTATCGCCCTGATGCTGGCACTAGGCTTCACCACAACCTCCCGCGTCCTACGCCAACCCGCCGCCGCGCAGTTACGTTTGGAAGCAGGAAGCTAGAAAGCACTTCTTTTTCTGAAGAAAAAGAAGCAAAAAGACTTCTGTTTATCCGGCGCCTGGGTGTTTGAGCGGCCAAAGCCATGGCCCAAATTAACAAAAGTTTTTGCGCCGCTTTTTTCAAAAAGCGGCTTACTTAATATAAAAACAATGACGGAGGAAAATCAAAATGACGCAGAAACTTGCTGGACTTAACGTATTGGTCGCTGGCGACGGTAAGCCCGAAGATAACGCGGCCTTAGGATCTTTTTTGTTATCTTACGATGCGGGCTACATAACTGGACAGGTCATTGCAGCTGATGGTGGCCTGACAATGCGTCCCTAGGCGCTGGCGCATACAAGCCCACGGCTCAGATTAATAAAAGTCTTTTTGGTTCTTTTTCTTCAGAAAAAGAACTGCTTAACCTGGCGAAGCCTTGGCAGCACTCGCCGGTATTTTCATCATCGTTCCGGTCATGGGGATGAAGAACACGCCCATGTCGCGGCGGGAGTGGATTTTACCGTTTTCATCCTTGCGGTAGATGTAGAGCACCTGGCCCTGTTTGAAGGGTTGGCCGATGGGAATGATCATGCGGCCGCCGGGCTTCAGCTGCTGGAACAAGGCCGGCGGCGCGTATTGGGCGGCGCAGGTGACGATAATGATATCGAAACCATCTTTCTGTTCCGGCCAGCCGTAATAGCCATCGCCGACGCGGGTCTGGATATTGTCATAGCCCAGCGGGCCAAAGATTTTATGCACCGCGTTGCCGAGCGGCTGGATGATCTCGATCGAGTAGGAGGATTTTACGATGCGCGACAGCAACGAGCTTTGAAAGCCGCTGCCGGTGCCGATTTCCAGCGACACATCATTCGGTCCGGGCTTGCAGACCTGGGTCATATAGGCCTGGCCCAAATAATCGGAGAGCGCCGAGCCGTAGCCGATTGCCCAGGGTTTTGGCGGCTGATCGTAGGCATCACCGCAAGTGGTGCGGCCTTGCGCATAATTGTAATGGTAGTATTCGCGCGGCAGCGCCTGGAAGCCGGCGAGCACGGCCGGGTCGGCCTCGCCCAGGCGAGACTGCAGGTAGCTTGCGATCAATTTCATCGCCGGTTGTTTGCGGGCCTGAATGGCGTCGAACTGAGCATCGGTGAGCTCCACCGGGCGGCCGGATTTTGCCATTGCGGTCTGGAACGCGGCTTTGGTCCAGGGCGCGCCGTTCGGCGTGGGCGGCGTACTTAGAATTGGGGTTGCGGCGGGCGTGGGGACAGCATTGGCGGCAAAGCAAGACGTCGGGGCGGCTGCTAAAGCAGCGGCCCCGACAATTAATCCGCGGCGGCTGATTGGGGGTTTGGCAATAGCCACGCGTGATGTCTCCTGAATGCTGGAAAAGTCGCTGCGGCCAGCCCATACAGCAAAATCGCCGCCGTCAAAACCGCATCGAAACCGAAATTTCGGGCGACCAGATTGGCGAGCGGCGTCGCCACCACGGAGAAGGCCCCGTTCAACCCCCAGGCCCAGGGCAGCAGGCTGCCCTCCGAGACTTCGCTCAGCCCCAGCGGAAAGGGCAGCCCCATGGCCAGCGAGACCGGTGCGATGGCCAGCACCACCGCCAGCGCCCGGATGAATTGCGGCAGGCTGCCGCCGGCAAGCAGGAGCCAGGGCAGCGCCGTCAGCATCAGCACGGACCAGAGGGCGATCACCAGCCAGGCCAGCCACACCACGCCCGGCCGGTTCGCAAACCGGCCGCTGGCCAGGCTGCCCAGGCCTGAGAAAATCAGCATGAAGCTGAGCACCAAGGCAAAGCCCATGGCGCGATCATCCAGAAACGCGCTGGCTTTTTCGATTGCAAAAATTTCAATGAACAGGAAGCCCAACGCCAGCGCCGGGAAGTAGATGATCGGCCGCAATACCAGACCGGGCCGCTTGGCGCCGATCGCGCGCGGCGCCAGCAGCGGCAACAGCAGCACCAGCAGCGCGAACACGGTTGCCTGCACCAGCACCGCCAGATTCACCAGCGCGCCGATTTCCGATTGCGGAAGGATTTGCAGACGCGCCAGCAACAGGCTCAGCCGGGAGAGGCGAAGCACGGAATAGAAGGCCGGCCGGTCGTCGGTCACCGGGCTGAGGTTGAAGGCGCGGGTTGAAACCGTGCTCTGCCCCAGCAAAACGGCCTGCGCTTCATCGGCGATGGAATCATCCGGGCCGTCGGCGGTGATGGTGCCGGCGTCGAAAGAGACCGCCGGCAGGTCGTTATAGATATCCGGCCGGGCCGCCGCCACGTCGATGCCGTCGTAATAGGAGACATCGAACGAGCGGTCGTCGCACCATTTGCGAACCAGGCTGATGTCGCCTGGGACAAATGCCCGCGGGCTGAGCAGGATGCGGGCGTTCCAGGCGGAGCGGTACACGATCACATGCGACAGTGGATCACTGATGCCGTCGATCGCGAGGGCAGCCCGCGCGGTTGCCAGCATGCGCAAAGCATAGACCGGGAAATCCTCGATCGAGACCGGGATCGAGACGATGCCGCCGGGACTCAAATGGTTCAAATAACTGGCGATGGCCTGCGCGGTAAAACTGTTCACATTCGAAGGCGTTGCATCGAGGAAGTCGGCAGAGAGATCGATGACGTCAAACTTCCCAAAATTTCGCGCTGCGGCCACCGGACTCAACTGCAGAATATCGACGCGGTGATCCGTCTTCAACGCGGGCGATTTGCCCATGCCCTGGCGAAGCGCCGCATACAGAACCGGTTCCGGCTCAAGCGCCAGAATTTGCGCCGCCCCCAATTGTTGCACCTCCGCAATCCGGAATCCGCCCGAGGAGCCGGCCAGCAGCAGGCGGGGGTTTGGCCGCATCGCATAGGGCAGCGCATCGAGCGCGCCGGGGGCGTAGCCGGTGGAGCTTGGTCCGGGCCTCGGCAGGCTGGCGATCCGAATACCGTCCCGGTACAGGCCGTAGCTGCGCGGCGGGTCCGGATAGCCCATCATGCTGGCGTCGTTCGAAATATCGGTGTTCACCCGCTCGGTGAAATCATCGAGCAGCTGATACTCCCCCTGCGGCGCGAAAACCGTGGCCAGCACTTTCGCGCCCGGCGTATGCAGCGGCGGATAGATCGGCTTGTACTGGCTGATGCTGGCTTGCGGGCCCAGAAACAGCAGTGCTTCTGCCGCGACCAACGTCAGTGCCGCGCCGAACAGCGCCCGCCGGCGATAGCTTCTCGCAAAGGCGCCGGCCAGGGCCAAAGCCGGCAGCAAGGCCGGCACCAGCGCGAAGGGTGCGATGAGATACATCAGCCCCAGCACGACGATCGAGCCAATCCCGGCGCCGGTCAGATCGGCCGCATAAACCAGCCCGATCCGCTTTGTGTTGATGACGAAATTGAGGCTGATAAACAGCCCGGCCAGAAAGAAGAACGGTAACAGCGCCAGATAAAACAGCCCGACATTGCCCAGCTGCGGCAGATAGGTCACCGGGTTCTGCATCTGCAACGGGTTGAACGGGTTAAGGATGCAGCAGCAATAGCCAATGGCGGCGCTGGCCACGAGCAGGCTGGGGAGCACCGCCAGCAACAGATCGGCGCGCTTCACCAGCGCCTCGCGCGCCAGCGCCAGGGTGACACCGCTCAACGCCAGCCCGGCCATGACGATCGAGATGATCCAATAGCCGTAATCCGACCAGCTGGAGACCGCGAAATACCGCGTCAGCGCGGTCTCGATCCCCGCCGCGGCCAAGGAGACGAGAAATAGCGGCAGCAGGCTCATTGGGGCGGCGCGCCCGGTGGCGGCCAAACCTGAGTGGCCAGAAATTGCGCCACCAGCAGATTGAAACGTGGCGCCGCATCCACGAACAGCGCGTGACCGACGCCGCGGTAAATCGCAATCTGGGTATTCGGCCGGTCCGCCAGCAAATTATCCGCCTGGCCGGTCAGATGCGGCCGAACGACGTAGAGAACCGGCTTGGCGGTGCTGAAAATCGCCTCCCGCCAATAACTGCGCGGGACAGGATATGCGAGCAAAGCCTGCGCATCCGGCGCGGGCAGCCGCAACGTCGCGGCCGTCAGCCGATTCAAATACGCCGGCGTCCGCGGGGTTAAGAACATTCCGGCGACGAAATTGCGCATGTAGTCGGCATGGCTGATCGGCGGTTCGCGATGGTAGGGTACGGGCTTCGGCGGTGGGTTCTCGCCAACCGAGTTATCGACCAGCACCAGCCCGGCCACCCGCGCATCACCCTCGACATGAATATTAGCCAGGGTGTCCAGCACGCCGAGCGACCAGCCCAGGATCACGACCGGCTGCGGTCCGAGCTGTTCCAGCAATTCGCCGATATCCTCACCCCGCCGGGTTTGATTATAGCCGCCGGGCGCCACCTCCGAGTCACCCTGACCGCGCGGATCGAAGGCGATGATGTGATATTTCGATGAAAACGCTTCGATTTGCGGCTCAAAAATCCAGGCCGGCATCGCCCAGCCCGGCACCAGCACCAGGGTCGGCGCCAGAGCGGGACCGGATTCCAGATAATGCAGCCGGACACCGTCAGAGGTGACGAAATAGCGATCCTGAGTACCGGGGACACTCTGTGCCAGTCCGGTGCCGGGCAGAATTCCGGCGAAGCAGCATAAAGCGCAACCGAGGCGCAGCAGACGGCAGACGCGTTTTGGCATGCGTTAGCATGGGCAGCAGTGGCGTTGGCGTGTCAAATTTTTGCACAGATTGACGTATACGTCATACTGCGGGATCGTCAAATTCCACACAGACAAAGGAACCGCCGCCATGACCGAACGCAGCCGCCTAATCACCTGGGACGACCCCAAGGGCTCGGCGTTAAAGGGCCAAACTCTGTCCGGGATCGAATATCTGAACGCCATGTTCAACGGCGAGCTTCCGCCCCCGCCGATTTTGAAACTTTTCGGCATCAACGCGGGGACCGTCGCCCCGGGACTGGTGACGATGACGCTGCCGATCGGCGAGTATCTGTACAACCCCATCGGCTCCGTCCACGGCGGCGCCGCGGCCACCCTGCTGGATTCCGTCATGGGTTGCGCCGTCCATTCCCTGCTGGCCCAAGGCCAGAGCTACGCGACGTTGGAGATAAAAATAAACTATCTCCGGCCAATGACTGACGCGCTGGTAGAAGTGCTGGCGGAGGGAAAAGTCATCAACGCCGGCCGCAGAGCCGCCTTCGCAGAAGGCAAAATCACGGATGCGAATGGGAAGATCTACGCAACGGGTTCAACGACCTGCGCGATTTGGTAAAAAGGTCTGGAGCGCCCTTAAAGGCCACCGGCCTATCGAATTCGCTGTGGTGAGTCAGCTGGGGCGATTTTTTCGGACCCGGAGCGGAGCGTACTTAACGTACGCGAGCACCGGAAGCCGAAAAAAGCGCCTCAGATGACCACCACAGTAGAATTTAGCCCTAGCCGGGGGCTGGGAGGGGGCCGTTTATGCCGCCTAGATCCGGCTTCGGGCTGGAAGTCGGGACCGAGGCGCGGCGTTGATCGGGCATCGGGTCATCAATGATCTTGCGAATAATCTTCTCGCCATTGATCACCATCCGGATCTCATCACCCGACAGCGTCTCATACTCCAGCAAGCCCTTGGCCAGCGCGTGCAAATCAGCCAGCCGCTCCGTCAAAATGCGTTTGGCTTCCGAATAGGCATGATCAATAATCGATTTGATCTCGTTATCGATTTCGCGCGCGGTCGCCTCCGACACATTCTTATGCTGCGTCACCGAATGACCCAGAAACAACTCCTGGCCGTTATCGCCATAGGAGATCATGCCGAGTTTCTCCGACATGCCCCATTCGGTCACCATCCGGCGGGTCTGGTCGGTCGCCATTTTGATATCGCCGGAGGCACCGTTGGAGACGCGGTCGGCGCCAAAAATGATTTCCTCTGCGGCGCGGCCACCCATCGCCATGATCAATTGCTGCAGCAGCTTGACCTTGCTGGTGGAGTAGCGATCGCCCTCGGGCAGGCTCATCACCATGCCGAGCGCACGGCCGCGCGGGATGATGGTGGCTTTATGCACAGGGTCGCATTCGGGCAGCGTGATCGAGCAGATCGCATGGCCGCCTTCGTGATAGGCGGTCATTTTCTTCTCGTCATCGCTCATCACCAGGCTGCGGCGTTCCGCGCCCATCATCACCTTGTCCTTGGCATGCTCGAATTCCGCCATGGCGACGACGCGCTTGCCGATGCGCGCGGCGAGCAACGCCGCCTCGTTCACCAGGTTCGCGAGATCGGCGCCGGAGAAACCGGGCGTGCCCCGGGCAATGGTCTTCGGATCCACGTCGGACGCCAAAGGCACCTTGCGCATATGCACCTTCAGGATCTTCTCACGTCCCAGCACGTCCGGATTCGGCACCACGACCTGACGGTCGAAACGGCCGGGACGCAGCAGCGCCGGGTCCAGCACGTCCGGCCGATTGGTGGCGGCAATCAGGATCACGCCCTCATTGCTCTCAAACCCATCCATCTCGACCAGCATCTGGTTCAAGGTCTGCTCACGCTCGTCATTGCCACCGCCGAGGCCGGCGCCGCGATGGCGGCCGACTGCGTCGATCTCATCAATGAAGATGATGCAGGGCGCATTTTTCTTGCCCTGCTCGAACATGTCACGGACGCGCGAGGCACCCACGCCGACGAACATCTCGACAAAGTCGGAGCCCGAGATCGTGAAGAACGGCACGTTTGCCTCACCCGCGATGGCGCGGGCAAGCAAGGTTTTACCGGTACCGGGGGGACCTACCAGCAAACAGCCCTTCGGGATTTTACCCCCTAGGCGCTGGAATTTTTGCGGGTCGCGCAGGAATTCGACGATTTCCTGCAACTCGCCCTTGGCTTCATCGATGCCGGCGACGTCCTCGAAGGTCACGCGGCCCTGTTTTTCAGTCAGCAGCCGGGCGCGGGATTTGCCGAAGCCCATGGCACGGCCGCCGCCGGATTGCATCTGGCGCATGAAGAAGACCCACACCCCGATCAGCAGCAGCATCGGCGCCCAGGAGATGAGGATTTTCAGGATCGGGTTCATGTTGTCGCCCTGCGGCTTGGCATCAACATGCACGCCGGCAGCGATCAGCTTGCCGACCAGGCCGGGGTCATCCGGCGTATAGGTCTCAAACGCCTTGCCGTCCTTGGTCGTGCCTGTGACGTCATGACCGGAGATGGTCACATCCTGCACCGTTCCGCTGTTCACATCCGTGAGGAAGTTGGAGTAGGCCAACTCGGTCGCGTTGTTCGACGTGCTGGAGGGTTGAAAGACGTTAAACAGAACCACCAGAAACAGCGCTACAACGACCCAAAGCGCGATATTTCGACCGAGATTATTCATCTAGCCTTGTCCAATTCCTTAAAATAAGCGCCACGCTCCGTGTGGCCCGCCAGGCAATGTTCGTCTCTCAACCCTGCCACGCCATAAAGCACGCGGCCATAAAAAATTCACATCGGAAACTCACATGGGCATTCTGCACCTATTTGGCACCCCTGCACAAATAAATTGCCATCAGCGTAAATCGACGCCGCGGCGCGCGGCCACGAAAGGGTGCGGCGCGGCTGGGCTGGGCGGGACAAAAACGGCAGCTGCAAGCCGCAATTCCCCGGGCCGATCGGTTGGACGGATGCACGGCAGGCCACGCAGAACGGCGGCGGGCAGATTGCTGCCATGCCTGAATTTCGATGCGTCCGCGCCCAATGCGCCAAGGCTGGCGGCCTGGGAGGACTCCGCGAGACGAAAGCGTCCGTCCCAGAGCGCGCCCGCGACGGCAGGAACCGGCGGCGCGCAGGCTGAGGCTTCGCGCACCAATAGCCAGCCCGGGCCGCGTTTGCCGGCTTTGAGAATGCGCACCCCGCCCAATGTCGCCGGGCGCAATTGTGCCGCCAACGCCGCTGTCGCATCGCGCCTCGGCGCATAATCGGCGCCGCCGATCACGCGCAGCAGCGCGGCCAGCGCCGGCTGGGGAGACGTTTCCGCATGGATGACGGCGAAGCCCTGGGGTGAGATTACCGTGTGGCGCGCCAGAAACTCCGCCGCCTGCGCTTCCTGGCGCTGCCGCGCTCCCGCCGCCTCCGGCGCCGTTGTTGCGCCGGCAAGCCGCAGGCGCACGCGTTCAAACCGAGGATCGGTGTTGGATGGGTCTTCCAGCCAAAGCATCTTTTCGGCGCGCAGAAAGGCGCGCAGTATTTCGGGCGGGCTCGTCAGCAGCGGCCGCAGCAGCACCACATCGTTCCGGGCCACAAAGCATGCCATGCCCTGCAGGCCGCCGGTGCCACGGGCGGCGCGCATTGCCACGGTCTCAGCCTGGTCGGCCCGGTGGTGCCCAAGCAGCAGGAAAACGGCACCCGCCGCGCGCGCCGCCGCGCCGAGCGCTGCGTAACGTGCGAACCGGGCGGCTTCCTGCAATCGCGCATCGCGCGGAAGACCAGAAAGCGAGAGGATTCGTGCCTCCAACCCGCGTTCGGCGAGGCGGGTCCGGGTCGCCTCCGCCTCACCGGCGGAGGACGCACGCAGCCCGTGATCGACAATGAGCGCAATGACGCTCGCATCATGGGAGGCGGCCCATTGCTGGGTCAGCAGGGCCAATGCCGTGCTGTCGGCGCCTCCGGAAACGGCGACCGCGAGTTTTGGCGCCGGACCGAAGGGTCCAAGCTCCGCCATGGCGGCGGCAAAGACGATGGCCAGGCCCATAAAGCGACGCCTAATTACAGCTGGCGCGCTTCTCGGCAGCCAGAATCTTGGGGCCCATGCCGGGCGGCGGGGTCGGAAACTGGCTGTTGAGCGAGGAAAGCGTGTCGCAGGCCGCGGCGGATTGCTGAATATCGGTCAGCGAATTGGCGAGGCCCAGTAAGGCGCCGGGTGCATTCGGCCCGGTGCGGTTGCGGTTATAGGCATCGTCATAGGCAATGGCGGCGTCCTGCGGGCGCTTCTGGCCATAGAGCGACTGCGCCAGGATATACTGTGCGCGATACCCTTCGGGCGAGGATTTGGAATTTGCCAGCACGGCCCGCGCATTGGTCTCCGCCGCCGGGTAATTGCCGTTGGCCAAAGCGGTCTGCGCCAGTTTGAGTGCTGCGGCCGGCGATGCGGGCGGAGCGGCCGGCGCCGCGGGGGCGGTGCCCAAGGTGCCGGCGGTGAGGCTTAATGGGGCGCCGGGGCCGCTGGGTGCGGGCGTATCAGCGTTGGAGGCGTCAGGGGCAGCCGGCGCCCCAGGCGCCCCAGGCGCCCCGGGCGCACCAGGCGCAGCCGCGGGGGCGGCGCCGGTAACCTTGAACGTCAGATCGCCGATTTCCTTTTCGGTAGCGGCATGCTGCGTATCCACCTGGTTCTGCAGCGTATCGATCCGGCCGCTGAGCTGCTGCACCTGGGCTTGCAGCTGGCTGACCTGATTGAGCAAATTACCGACAATGTCGCTGGAAGGCGCCGGCGCGCTGCTGGATGGCGGCGGCGTATTATCGCCACTGAGGCTGGAGCCGCCGGAATTACCGCCGCCGGAGGTTGCCTGCAGCTGCTGCACCTGACTCTGCAGCTGCAGGATCTGGTTTTGCAGGGCAATGCCTTCCTGGCTCTGTATCAACGGCTGCGCCAGCGCCGCAAACGGGCTCAAGACGACGACGGCGGCAATTACAAAAACGCTCTGGCGCATGCACATCAATCCAAAATTCAGAACGGGTCTAATCCGGGCGCCGGGTGATGAAAAGATAAGGAGGCATTAAAAAAAACCGGCGGCTTCTACAAATGCAGAAAGCCGCCGGTTTTGCTTCGATCATCCGGGCAGGCCCGGAATGGATAGCCTAGCTCTGCGGGTTGGAACCCGCCACCGAGGTGATGGCATTGCGGTTCTGCTGGTAGGCAGCCTCGTCATTGCCGGGAGCAACCGGCTTGTCTTTGCCGTAGGAGATCGTGGTGATGCGTGCAGTGGCGACACCCTGGGAGACCAGGTAGTCCCGGGCAGCGTCAGCGCGCTTCTGGCCAAGCGCCAGGTTGTAGGTCTCGGTGCCACGCTCGTCGGTGTTACCGGCAACCAGAACGTTCACGCTCGGGTATTTCGCCAGCCAGGCGGACTGGCGGCCAAGGGTCGCGTCAGCGTCGGAGCTGAGGGTCGCCTCGTTGAAGCCGTAGAACACGCGATCGCCGACGTCGGCAACCAGATCCTGCTCGCTACCCGGAACAGCGCCGGTGGCACCTGCGCCCGAGCTCTCGGCGGTCGGCGCCGGAGCGGGTGTAGAAGAGCAGGCTGCCAGCAGGGCAAGGCCGGCGAGAGCGCCCAATGCTTTGAAATTCATAATTAAAACCGTCCCTGTCCGAAATAACGTTGAAATCGAAAAATAGTAGTGGTTTCGCAACCACTACGGCTGCAAATCCCCCTCGGGCCTTAGCGCGCTGGACCGTAACGGGTCAAGCATCCACAAGGGTTATTTGGGTGTTTCAACCCCGGATTACATCCTATTCGCAAAGAATTCGCAAAGAATTTTGTTGCTGTTGATAAATTGTAACACCTGGAATGCCGTCGCTTGACTTTTTTCGCGCATCCTTGTCTCCCCAGCCACATGTCTGAAATCGACCCCGCGGCCGTTGAGGCCGACGAATTTTCGAAGTTGGCACCGCTGCAGGCAGCGGTGTTATCCAAGCTCAATGAGGCCGCAGATTTGGCGGCGTTGGAGACCTGCCGGGTAGAAGTGCTGGGCAAGGCGAGCGAGCTGGCAGGGCTTTTGAAGGATGTCGGGCGCCTACCCCCGGCCGAGCGTCCGATCCGGGCGGCACTGCGCAATGCCTTGAAGGAGACGATCAGCAGCGCGCTGGAAACCCGGCGCGGCGGGCTGGAGGAAGCGGCGCTGACCGTGCGTTTAAGCGCCGAGCGAATGGATATTTCGGCGCCGGTACGACCCGAGCCGGCCGGTCTCATCCACCCGATCAGCCGGACCATGGAAGAGATCGCGGCGATCTTCGGGGCGATGGGTTTTTCGGTTAAGGAAGGCCCGGATGTCGAGGACGACTGGTTTGCCTTCGGCGCGCTGAATATTCCGGGGCACCACCCGGCGCGGGCGATGATGGATACATTTTACCTCAACGCCAAAATCGGCGAACGCCGGGCGCTGCTGCGGCCGCATACATCCTCGGTGCAGATTCGCACCATGCTGGAATGGGCAAAAGCGGAGGCAACCGGCGCAACCCCCGAACCCATCCGCATCATCGTGCCGGGCCGCACCTTCCGTTCAGATCATGACGCTACCCACTCGCCTATGTTTCACCAAGTTGAAGGCTTGGTGATTGGCAGAGACATCACGCTGGCACATCTGAAAGGCTGCCTTATCGATTTCCTGCGGGCCTTCTTCAACGTGCCGGATCTGCCGGTCCGCTTCCGCGCCAGCTACTTCCCCTTCACCGAGCCTTCGTTGGAGGTCGATATCGGCCGGGACCGCAAAAGCGGTGAAATCGGCGCGGGCTCGGATTGGTTGGAAATACTCGGCTCGGGCATGGTGCATCCGAACGTGCTCGCCAACTGCGGAATCGACCCGCGCGAATATCAGGGCTTTGCATTTGGCGTCGGGATCGACCGAATAACCATTCTAAAGCACGGCATGGCCGATATGCGGCCCTTATTTGAAAACGATGTCCGCTGGCTGCGCCATTACGGTTTTTCGCCGCTGGCGCCGGCCAATCTGCATGAGGGCATTTGATCGATGAAATTTTCCCTCTCCTGGTTAAAAACCTGGCTGGACACTGACGTCTCCGCTGCCGAAATCATCGAGAAACTGTCCACGATCGGCCTTGAGGTCGAAGGCGTGCATAACGCCGCCGAGGCGCTGGCGCCGTTCGTGATCGCCGAAGTGTTGGAGGCCGCGCCGCACCCGAATGCGGACCGGCTGCGTGCCTGCCGGGTCAGCATCGGCGGCGCGGAAATTTCCGTGGTGTGCGGGGCGCCGAATGCGCGGACCGGCATGAAAGCGGTGTTCGCGCCGCCGGGCGCGTTCATCCCGGGCAGCGGCATCACGCTTAAAGTGGGCGAAATTCGTGGTGTGAAATCGGAGGGCATGCTGGTCTCCACGCGCGAGCTTGCGCTGGGCGACGAGCATGACGGGATTATCGAGTTGCCGGCAGATGCGCCGGTAGGCACTGCCTATGCCGTCTGGGCCGGGCTGGACGATCCGGTGATCGAGATTTCGGTCACCCCCAATCGCGGCGATGCGCTGAGCGTGCGCGGTGTTGCGCGCGATCTGGCGGCGGCGGGGCTGGGGACATTGCGGGCTTTCAACCCCAAACCCGTTGCGGGTGCAGGCGCCAGCCGGATCAGCTGGCGGAATGATTTTGCCGAAGCCTGTCCCTGGGTGCTCGGCCGCACCGTCTCAAACGTCACCAACGGCGAGAGCCCGGATTGGCTGAAAGCCCGGCTGACCTCCATCGGCTTGCGGCCGATCAACACACTCGCCGACATCACGAATTTCTTCACCCATGACCTCGGGCGCCCACTGCATGTGTTCGATGCCGACAAAATCGCCGGTTCAACGCTGACGCTGCGGCACGGGGTACCCGGCGAGACATTTGCCGGGCTGCACGGCAAGCAGGTCGTGGTGAGCAGCGATGATTGCGTCATCGCCGATGAGAACGGCGCGCAGTCCCTGGCCGGTATTGTCGGCGGCGTGGCCACGGGTTGCGATTTTTCGACCAGAACCGTGTTCATCGAATGCGCGTTGTTCGACCGGGTCCATATTGCGCTGACAGGTCAGCGGCACGCGATTCATTCCGATGCCAGGCAGCGTTTTGAGCGCGGCATCGATCCGGCGTTGCTGCCCAACGGTTTGCATGCGGCAACAGCGATGATCCTCGATCTATGCGGCGGGACCGCCAGCGAAATTACCCAGGCCGGCAGCGAACCGCATTGGCGCCGCAAGGCCAAAATACGATTTGCCCGGCTGAAAACCTTCGGTGGCGCCGACATCCGGCCGGATGAGGCCGTGGGATCGCTCGAAAAACTTGGCTTTACCGTCTACCGCCGCGATGGCGCGCACGCGGTGCTGGACGTGCCCTCCTGGCGCAACGACATCGCCCAGACGCCTGCCCTCGAACAATCCCCGGACCTCGACCCGGTTACCGCGAAAACCACCGCTGAAGGCGCCGCGGAAATCGAACCGGAAGTCGACCTGATCGAGGAGGTGCTTCGCCTGCGCGGATTGGACGCCATTATCCCCGTGTCGCTCCCTTTATCGCGCAGCATTCCAGCACCGAATCTTACGCCGAAACAAACCCGCACGGCACTGGCCAGGCGTAGCCTCGCGGCACGCGGCCTGATGGAATGCGTCACCTTCAGCTTCCTCGACCACAACATCGCTGGGCTGTTTGCGCAAGCCGATGAAGCATTGCGCCTCGCCAACCCAATTGCCGCCGACCTTGACCAGATGCGGCCTACCGCGATCGCAACGCTCGCTGCCGTGGCCGCGCGCAATATCGCCCGCGGCTACCCTGACCTTGGCCTCTTCGAAGTCGGCCCTGCCTACCCGGAACCGGGCTCGCAGATTCTGGCGGCCGCCGGATTGCGCAGCGGAGAAACCGGCTTGAGCGCCCTGGCGGCATCCCGCAAATTCGATGCGCTGGACGCAAAGGCCGACGCACTCGCCGTGCTCGCCGCCTTGGGCGTAGCGACGGACGCGATAACCGCCACCGCGGAGGCGCCGAAATTTTTCCACCCCGGACAATCCGGCCTGCTGCGGCAAGGCCCGAAAATCATCCTCGCCCAATTCGGCGCCCTGCATCCCTCGATCTGCAGCAAACTCGACCTGCCGATCGGCACCGTCGCCTTCGAGATTTTTCTCGACGCCATCCCCGAACCCAAGCGCCGCAAAAAATCTGCGCCGGCCCTGCCCGCCTTCCAACCGCTCCGCCGCGACTTCGCATTTCTGGTGCCGGCAGCAACGCCCGCCGAAACGCTGATCCGCGCCGCCAAAGGCGCCGATCGCAATCTCATCACCAACGTCACCTTGTTCGACCGCTACGCCGGTAAAAACCTGCCGGAAGGTCAAATCTCGCTGGCCATCGCAGTAACACTGCAGCCGACGGAAAAATCGCTAACCGAAACAGAAATCGAAGCGGTCTCGGCAAAGATTGTTGCGGCGGTCGGAAAAGCGACAGGCGGCGTATTAAGGAATTAATGACTTCTTTTTGTGAACAAAAAGAAGCAAAAAAACTTTTTTACTCTGGGGCATGGGCGCGGCGTCGCCATCGCCCCAGGCCCAGATTCAAAAAAATTTTTGCGGAGCTTTTTTCAAAAAGCGACTGCTTGCCTTAAACTTTAACTGACCTTTTCCCCAGCAAATGGCAAATGGCGTAGCTCAGTGCCGCGCGGTTCAGCGTGTAGAAATGGAAGTGCCGGATGCCGCCGGCGTAGAGTTTCCGGCACATTTCGGCGGCGATCGTTGCCGCGACCAGAGGGCGGGTTTCGGGGTGATCGTCCAGGCCTTCGAACAGCCGGTCCATCCAGAGCGGGATCTCTGCATTGCATTGGCCGGCGAATTTGCGCGTTTGCGCGACGTTCGAGACCGGCAGGATGCCGGGGACGATTTCCGCACTAATGCCGGAAGCGGCGGCGCGATCCCGGAAGCGCAGAAAAATTTCCGGCGCGAAGAAGAATTGCGAAACCGCCCGGTCGGCGCCGGCATCGATTTTGGCTTTCAAATTATCGAGATCCGCTGCGAGAGAAACGGAATCCGGGTGGCGTTCCGGGTAGGCGGCGACCGAGATTTCGAAGGGCGCGACGGCTTTCAATCCCGCAACCAGCGCCGCCGCGTTCACGTAACCTTCCGGATGCGGCTCGAATTTCTGTCCCGGAGGCGGATCGCCCCGCAGAGCGACGATGTGGCGGATGCCCGCGTTCCAATAGGATTCTGCGATTTCGGCTATCTCGTGTTTGCTGGCGCCGACGCAGGTGAGGTGCGCCGCCGGCGGAATTTTGGTCTCTGCCGCAATGCGCGCCACGGTTTGATGCGTGCGGTCGCGCGTGGAGCCATCGGCGCCGTAGGTGACCGAGACAAAACGCGGTTCCAGCGGGGCCAGGGTCTGCACGGCTTCCCAGAGCGCCTGATCCATTTTCTCGGTCTTCGGCGGAAAGAATTCGAAGGAGACCGCGAAATCGCCGGCAAGGTCGGCAAAAAGCGGCGCGTCTTCCTGCGGCTGCGGGGTAATATTCATGCGGCGACCTCTTTCAGATTGGCTTTGGCCGGACGGTGTCCGAGCCAGAGTTTTACGGTTAGTTCACCGCCTTCAAGCTGCCTGGCAGGGTCGCTGCGAAGCCCCGCAGCGGCGAACCAGCCGGCAATCTGCTCGTCGGTGAATCCCAACCGCGCATGCGCGTGCTGGCTGCGCAGTTCTTCCTTTTCATGCGGCCCGAAATCGACCACCAGAAGCCGGCCGCGCGGCGCCAGCAACCGGGCGGCCTCGGCAATCGCGGCACCTGGCTGCTGCGCGTAGTGCAGGACCTGATGCAGGATCACAACGTCGGCGGATTCGCTCGCCAGCGGCAGCGTATAGATGTCGCCCTGCCGCAAATCTGCCTGGTCCAATCCCGCCGAGGCCAGTTTTGCCCGCGCCAGGCGCAGCATTTCCGGGCTGCGGTCGACGCCGATGGCGGTTTCCGCCTTGGCGCCGAACAATTCGATCATGCGTCCCGTGCCAGTGCCGATATCGACAAGCCGGCCGATCCGCAGACCGCTGAGCGCGTCTTGAATGGCTCCCTCCACCTCGCTCTCAGCCACGTGCAGCGATCGCATCGCGTCCCATTTGGCGGCATTCGCGTTAAAATATTCTTCCGCGGCGGCGGCCCGGTCGGCACGGATGGCGGCAAGGCGCGCGGTGTCCGCTACTGTCCAATGGTCCTCGCCATCCTGTGCGGTCCAGGCGTCGATTGCCGCCAGCAGCGGGTCAATCCGGCTGCGATCCGCCAGGCCGAGAAATACCCAGCTACCCTCCCGCCGGCGCTCGGCAATACCGGCATCGGCGAGGATTTTGACATGGCGGGACACGCGCGGCTGGCTCTGCCCCAGCGCCTGCGCGAGTTCACCGACCGACAGCTCCATGGCCCGCAGGAGCGAGAGGATTCGCAACCGCGTTGGATCGGCGAGCGCTGCAAAAATTTCGAGTATCTTGGTCATTCGAGATAAGATATAAAGATATCTTTATGTCTTATCAATAGGAATTATTCGGGTTTGGTTTTGTCTTCCACGCGGTAATACTGCGTCCCGATCTCTATTTCCGGCCGCCCCTGACTCACGCGATGCTGGTTGGTGTCGCGGAGCGAAAAGGCGCAGCCGCAATATTCCTGCTGGTAGAATTCCTCGCGCTTGCTGATTTCGATCATACGGGCGCCGCCGCCGCCCTTGCGCCAGTTGAACTCCCAATAGGTGAGGCCCTCATAGGGTGCGGCCGCCCGCACGCCGCAATCATTGATCTGCGCCATGTTTTTCCACCGCGAGATCCCGAGTGAGCTGGTGATAACGGGAAATCCGTTTTCATGGGCGTAGAGTGCGGTGCGCTCGAAGCGCATGTCGAAGCACATGGTGCAGCGAACGCCGCGTTCGGGCTCGAACTCCATGCCCCTGGCGCGGGCGAACCAGTTATCGGTGTCGTAATCGGCATCAATGAAAGGCACGCTATGTTTTTCCGCAAAACGCAGATTCTCGTCCTTGCGGAGCAGATATTCCCGCTTGGGATGAATGTTCGGGTTGTAGAAAAAGATTGTGTAATCGATGCCGGACGCCAGCATCGCCTCCATCACCTCACCGGAGCACGGGGCGCAGCAGGAATGCAGCAGCACCTTTTTCTCGCCCTTGGGCGGGGTAAGCACGGGTCGGATGAGTTCGTTCATGGCGCGGCTTTTAGCATGGTTTTCCGAGAGATCATCTCCCCCGTTTCGGCGAGGGGCCCGGCTCCGCTATGGGGTCTACGATTCACGACATAAGGATATCTTTATATTGACATTTTCTCTATCCGCGTGTTGGAACGCAGCACACATCGATAGAGGCTGTCATGACCGTCACTGTAGCAACGCTTGGTTTTCCCCGTATCGGCCCCAAACGCGCGTTGAAATCCGCACTTGAAAGCCATTGGGCCGGCAAGAGCGGCGCCGGTGCGCTGCTCGCCACCGCGGCCGATCTGCGGGCCGCTGCCTGGACGCGGCAACGCGATCTTGGCGCCGACATCATCCCGTCGAATGATTTCTCGCTGTACGATCATGTGCTGGATACAAGCGCGATGGTCGGCGCCATCCCGGCGGTTTACGGCTGGAAGACGGGTCCGGTCGGAATCGAGACCTATTTCGCGATGGCCCGCGGCGGTGCCCAGGGCGCCTCTTCCGATGAAGGCTGCGCGCATGGCCATTCCCATGACGGCGCAGGCGCGCCGGCCGCCGAGATGACCAAATGGTTCGATACGAATTATCACTACCTCGTCCCTGAATTCACGGCCGGGCAGAAATTTGAACTCGCCTCGAACAAGGCATTGAGCGAATATCTCGAGGCCAAGGCGTTGGGCTTTGAGACCCGCCCGGTTCTGCTCGGGCCGGTCAGTTTTCTGCTCCTCGGCAAACCTGCAGGCGGCGATTTCGATCGGTTGACGCTGCTGCCGCGGCTGCTGCCGGTCTATGCCGAAGTGCTGAAATCCTTGGCCCAGGCTGGCGCCACTTGGGTTCAAATAGACGAACCCTGCCTGGTGCTCGACCTGACCGCTGCGGCGCGCGAGACTTTTGCCGTTGCCTACGAAACGCTGACCGCTGCGGCGCCCGACCTATCCCTGATGCTCGCAACCTATTTCGGCGCGCTGGACGATAACCTGGCAACGGCGCTGGCACTGCCGGTTCATGGCCTGCATGTCGATCTCGTGCGCGCGCCGGGGCAGCTTGGCGCGGTGCTCGCCGGCGCGCGGCCCGACCTTGCCTTGTCGCTCGGCGTCATCGACGGCCGCAACATCTGGAAGGCCGATCTCAATGCCGTTCTGGATCGGCTCGAACCTGTCGTTGCCTCGGGCCGAAAAATAATCCTCGCACCTTCATGCTCGCTGCTGCACACGCCGATCGATCTGGAACGCGAGACCGGGCTCGACGGGGAAGTCAAACACTGGCTGGCTTTCGCGGTACAAAAAATTGCCGAGCTGACCGTGCTGGCAAAAGCGCTGAACGAAGGGCGCGACAGCGTGCGCAATGTGCTGGACGCCGCCACCGCGGCCGTGGCGTCGCGCCGCATCTCTGCCAGGATCAACGATCCCGAAGTGAAAAAGCGGGCGGCGGCCGGCGAAGAATCCCTCGCCCGCCGTGCGTCGCCGTTTGAGACCAGACGCCGGATCCAACGCGAAAAACTGCATCTGCCCGATTACCCGACGACCACCATCGGCTCCTTTCCGCAGACCCCTGAAGTCCGCAAAGCGCGCGCCGACCACGATAAGCATGTGATCGGCGATGCCGCCTATAAAACTTTTCTGCGCGAGGAAACCGCGCGGGCTATTCGCTGGCAGGAAGCGGTCGGGCTCGACGTGCTGGTGCATGGCGAGTTCGAGCGCAACGACATGGTGCAGTATTTCGGTGAACAGCTCTCCGGGTTCGTGTTCACCAAACATGCCTGGGTGCAGTCCTACGGCTCGCGCTATGTGCGCCCGCCGATCATCTACGGCGATGTCTCCCGCCCGCGGCCGATGACGGTTGAATGGTGGCGCTACGCCCAATCCCTGACCAGCCTCCCGATGAAGGGGATGCTGACGGGGCCGGTAACAATCCTGAACTGGTCGTTCGTGCGCGACGACCAGCCGCGCGATGAGACCTGCCGGCAACTCGCCTTCGCGATCCGTGACGAGGTGGTGGATCTGGAGGCCGCCGGCGCGCCCATCATCCAGATCGACGAGGCGGCTCTGCGCGAAGGACTGCCGCTCCGCAAAAGCGATTGGCAGGCCTATCTCGACTGGGCCGTGGAGTGCTTCCGCATCACGGCGTCCGGCGTTACGGACGCCACCCAGATCCACACCCATATGTGCTATTCGGAATTCAACGATATCATCGCCTCGATCGGCGCGATGGATGCGGATGTGATCTCCATAGAGACCGCCCGGTCGAAGATGGAATTGCTCGATGCTTTTGCCGGTTATCGTTATCCGGCCGAAATCGGGCCGGGGGTATACGACATCCATTCCCCCCGCGTGCCGGCCGCGGCGGAAATGACGTCGCTGCTTGCCGCCGCCGCCGGCCGCCTGCCGGCGGACCGGCTATGGGTCAACCCGGACTGCGGCCTGAAAACACGCAAATGGCCGGAGGTTCGGCTGGCGATTGAAAACATGGTCGCGGCGGCGCGCGCGGCCCGTGCCTCATGATCCAGGCTTGAATTTACGGGCAATTGCCGATATATTCTGGATCTCAAAATGGAGGTTGCAGATGGAAGAAACCTTGCCGGAAATTTGCAGCTGCTCGGCGCTCAGGCAGGCCGCCCGGCATTTGAGCAGGCTCTACGACGAGGCTTTGGCGCCGGACGGCATCAGCCTCAATCAATATTCGATTCTTGCCAAGCTGGATCGCTTCGGGCCGAATATTTTGCAGGATCTGGCGGCACTTCTGGTCATGGACCGCTCCAGCCTCGGCAAATTGCTGCGGCCGTTGCAGACCCGCGGCCTGGTCAAAATGGCGGCCTCCGAACGCGATGGCAGGGAGCGGATTATCGCGTTGAGCAAAGACGGCGCAAAGCTGTTCGCGTCTGCGAAAGAGCGGTGGTACAAGGCGGAGACTCAATTCGGTAAAATTTTTGGAGAGTCAAACGCGGCGGAGATGCGCATAATGCTGCAACACATCACCGCCGTGGAATTCGGCGCCGCGCGAGCTACCTGATGAGGGATGCGACGCCATTGCCGAATGACCAGTCTTCGATGGTCGTGGACACCAGATTGATCAGCACGTCCTCGCGCCGCAACCCCAATTTTTCGTTCAGATCGTCGACGACTTTTTTGTAAAATCCACGTTTTTGCTCAAGCGTCCGGTTGCCGACCAGAGTGAGCTGGATGAAAATTTCGTCCGCCGAACGGTCGATGCCAAAAAAATTCGGATCGTAATGGAAATCCGTGGCCTCATGCTCGGCGATCACCTGAAAGCGGTCTCCCGGCGGGGCCTGCAGAATCTCGACCATTGCGGAGTAGACGACATCTCCGATCGTCTTGCGGTATTCCGCGGATTTACCCTTGATCAAATCGATGCGTGCGAGCGGCATTCTTAACTCCTGTACCTCAACGCCCTATCGAGCCATGTCATCACAACTACGGGCAATTACCCATATTTGTCAAGGCCCGCAAATCTAAGGCGAGAAGCTGGAGACTTCGCTATCCGCAAAGCCGATGGACATGGCATGGCGCAGCCATTGCCCCCTCTCTGTCTTGAATTGCCAGTAGCGCTCCGCGCCCGGCATCGCCAGACCCGCCGGCGCGTCGGCGATGATCGTCGCATGCCCCGTCAACTGCAACAGATCCCCGCCGGCGAAATCCGGAAACAGCAGGCCGGCACGCGGATCGAGCAGAAAATTCCCCAGCGTATTGAAAAAATGATTGCCGCTGTAATCGGGCACCGTCAGGGTGCCATCGGCATCGATGGCAACGAAACCGTGCCGGCCGCCGCGATGCGACACATCCGGCAACGCGCCACGCCCGGCCGTGGAGGCCACAAAGAAAGTGCCGGCAGCATGGATCAGTTGCCGCGTATCCGTGCTCAAGCTCTGTATCGTTTCGGATTTGACCACCGCCGGCGGGCGTACAGCGCCGTAATTCCGCTTCTCGATATATTTGGGACAATTGCCGTAGCTCTGCTCGACGCCGAGCACGAGCCCGGTCTCATCAACCTGCTCAACCCGACCATTGGCGCGGTTACGCCGCCGCGTCGGAAGCTCGATGCCGAGCAAGCCCAGCGGCAGGCCGGGCCGCAAAGCGGATGCGACGGGATCTTCCGGTGCCGGAACCAAGTCAATTCTGAGCCGCCGCGGATCGGGGCTGGAGACGAAGCCCGGCGCCCCGGATAGCAGCGAAGCCCAAACCTGGCCTTCCGCATCCTCAAAGCCTGCCAGGATAAAGGGAAGCTGGGCGAAAAAACTCCGATGCTGGTCCGGCATTGCATCGCGGATCGAGCGCGCGCCGACCTGCGCCATCTGCTCGGCAAAACCCAATTGCCTCTGCCAGGCAAGCTCGCCCGGATGCCAAACCTGCCGATCGGTCTGATCCATGGCGCCCTTATCCCGCTTCGGGCATTGCCAGAAATCCCGGCAAAGCCTCGACTCTCTCGAGCCAGGCCCGAACGTTCGGGAAGGCATCCAGGGCGACACCACCCTCCGGCGCCTTGGCGATGTAGCTGTAGAGCGCCACATCGGCGAGTGTCGCGGCCGCGCCGGTGAAGAAGGCGGAGCCGGCGATATGCGCTTCGAGAATTTTCAGCAAGCGCTCAGCCACCGCAACCGCCTGGCCATGGTCGAAGGGATAGCCGAAAACCTTCGCCAGCCTGGCCTTGCAGGGCCCGTTGAACACATCGCCCTGGGCCACCGAGAACCAGCGCTGAACCTGCGCCGCCGGCAGCGGATCGGCCGGGAGCCAGCGATGGCCGGGATCATATTTCCCCGCCAGATAGACGAGAATGGCGATGGAATCCGCGACCACAATCTGCCCATCCTCAAGCACCGGCACGGTGCCGAAAGGATTGAGGCGGAGAAACCCCGGCTGCCGCTGGGCGCCCGCCGCCAGATCAACCGCCCGGAATTCATAGTTCAGCCCCAGCAGGTTCAGCATCAGCTCCGCCCGGTGCGAATGGCCGGAAAGTTTTGCGCCGTGCAGAATGATTTTTTGTTCCGAATTCATGGGTAACTCCTATCGCCGACTGGGATGTCGCCTAGCTGCTCAGATGCCGCAGCTCGCCATTTATAATTCCGCGCAGGGTCCGGCCGAACAGCCCCACAATCACCAAGGTAACAAAGCCGAGCAACAGAATTGCAACGCTGTTCGTGAACCAATTCGGCTGCACTGCGGCATAGCGCAGCGTGGTGATTGCGGATGCCGCCAGTGGGAAGCTTACCGCCCACCAGGATACTTTGAAAGGACAGCAGATGAGAAAATTGCGCAGCCGTCCCAGCAATACCGCCAAAACGAACAAAGTGAGCGTGTAAAGGGATTCGGAAAAAATATCGTTCTGTCCGGTCGTCAACACGTAGGTGGAATAGCCAACCGCAAAGGGCGTGATCATGATAACCAGCGAGGGGAGCAACGCGTCGGGCAGCGGCGCTTCAAAAACCAGCCGCGAAAAGACCAGGGTAAAAAGCGGGACCGCAAAAAACAAACCGACCGCGAGGCCCAATACCATCACGCCGTGCAAGCCGGGTAAATGCAGCGCCGGCAATGCCAACGGAATGTCCAGCATGCCCACCATGGGAATAAACCACGCAGGCGTCGCATGCGCCACCTGCTGACGGTCGCTCATCCAGCGACTGACGATGACCCAGGCAAACACCGTCGTACTAACCGCGCCGACGGCCCATAGCGCTTGCGCCAGCAGCAGGCTGACCGGCGCCAGAATAATGGGAAGCAATAACAGGCTGATCGAAATCGTGCCGAACAGATTGCCGGCAATCGGATGCCGGAATTCGGCTCGAACGGCCTCCGGCGCGGTTATCAATTTCAAAAGATAAGCAATGCTCATAGCCACGAAGGCGATGACGGCGATGCTGCCTATCCCTCCGGAAATCCAGGCCGGCGCACCATAATGCTCTGCGGCAAGATGCCAGGCCACACTCAACCCGGTCAGGCCCATGACGGAACCGAATAAGCCAACCGGCAAGTATTCAAACCGCCCCTTCGACGTTGACCTATGAACGTCTACCGCTTGATCCGCTGACCCGCTCGCCTGGATGAAAGCGGCACTGCCGGCGCTTCCTGCTCCATGTTGAATCTCGCTCATATACCTCTCCTCTGTCGACCAAGAAATAACCTCTAGTGCGCAGCGGCGGAATGTTCGGGCGGCGCATTGGACTGACGCAGCGGATCAAACGGCATCGGTGGAAATGGCAAGGTCCCGCCATTGGGCGATCTCCGCCGCCACATGGGCGTTCTTGGCTTCGATCCGCTTTATGGCGTCGCTCCCAAACGGCAGGCGCAAGGGCGGCTCGGCGGCGTCGGCGATCACCAGCAGCCCGGCGATTTGGCGGACATGCGCGCGAAAGTCCTGATTCCAGATACTGGCGATTCGGCCGAGGATTTTCGCCGGCACACTGAGGCCGTTATCCGGTTTTACGCCGGCCCGGAGGGTAGGATATTCGCACAATTCATCGCCGAGGCGCAGGCAGATCCGATTCTAGCCGAGGAATTTCGTGAAAAATTTCTAAAGCACCGCCGGGCTGCGGTTACCTCGATTTTTCAGCGCGGCGTGACGCGGGGAGAATTTCGAGCTGATATCGATCCGGACGTAGCAATGGACATGATTTTTGCGCCGATTATCTACCGGTTGTTAGCCGGCCATGCGCCGCTCTCAACGGGACTTGCACGACGCCTTGTGGATGCGGCGCTCAATGCTGGTCAAACGCTAAAGTTTTCAGCTAAAGCCCGAAGCGCAACCGCGAAGCGACCTCGCGGGCAAGGTACAGCGCCGGCGGGATCTTCGTCACCACGATGCGGTTGGCGACAACACCGCCAAAGCCGGTCAGAATGTTGATCGCGCCTGGGCGCGGTAAGCCGTGAAAATCAAAAATCATTCCCATGCGCTGGGCAAGCTTTATACCTTCCCAAATAAGAAGCTTGACGGAGCCCGCCCCTTCCGGCTGGGCATCATGCGCGGTGAGAAGGTAATAGATGACGCCATCGCCCCAGACCAATAAGATGGCGGCGCGCAGAATACCGGCGCTATCACGGGCTGCCAGCAGGCAACCCGCACCCTCGCGTATGCAGGCCTCATATAGTCTGATTTTGATGGCATCTGCCCGCCTAACAAAGCGTTTCGACCACCATTGCTTGTTGTTTGCCTGCGTACAGACGTTGAAAAAATGGCAAAATTCGTCGATCCCGAGGTCAAGGTCGACGGACAGCATCTTCTCCGCCTTGCGGATATCGTAGCGGACTTGCTTACGCATCCGCTGCAGCATCTGATCCGTCGTACCCCGCGGCGTGACCCGCAACGTGTATTTCACCGAGCTATCGTACCCCAGGGCGTAAAATGGTAACCCATCGGTAACGCTGGGGTCGCATATCTGATTGAAATACTTGTGCTCAGGCAGATTGGTCATCAATTCGGTCAACAGCGCGCGGCGATTGGAAAACCGCGGCTCCACCGCGCCTCTGATTATCGGCAGTTGCGGCCCCAGCACATAAGTATGCGGCGGCATTCCAACTGCGGGCACGCCCAACAGGCGTTTTGTTACATAAGGCAGGCGGGCAACAACGGCACCGTTCGAAATTACCTTCGTCTCATGCCAATCACCGCCAGTCACCGCATCCAGCCACCAAGGCTGATGAAAAACGGTACTGAACAGCGCCGTGTGCTTAGCCTCGGTAGTCCGGCCCTCAGAAGGCACAGCGCTCCTTCTGGCCGCATCATTCGGGTTCGGCTGAATATGAGGAATATCCATAAGGTCTAATCTAACTGTATTGCCCGTCCCGTTAAGCTTATTCAACCATAAATGACCAAAGATTAACTACCGGATATTTTACCTGACCCCGGCGACCCGATCATCAGCGCGCTTGCCCGTGAAAACTGCAGCCATTATCCTTAAACATGCTTCACATCATCAAACTCGCGGTCGGCGTGCGCGACGTCGCGCATCTTGCTGAAATTCAGCAACTGCGCGCAAAGTCGGACCCTCCGCTCCGCCATAAAACCCGCAATAGCCCCAAGCGCGCCGAGGAAATCATTTCCGGCGGCTCGATTTACTGGGTTATCAATCGCGCCATCCTGGTGCGCCAACGCATCATCGGCGTCATCCGCGACCAGCGCGATGACGGTTCCCCCTGCGGCGCCCTGGTGCTCGACCCGCAGCTCATCCGCGTCGCCGCCCGTGCCGCCAAACCCTTTCAGGGCTGGCGCTACCTCAACGCCGCCGACGCTCCCGCCGATCTCGGGACGGCGCCGAGTTCAGGCATCGACGCGCTTCCGGAAATCATGCGGCTCGCGCTAAACGAGTTGGCGCTGCTATAGGGCAACAATTTGACAGCGGCTTGCGCCCTGGCTACCCCGCCTTGGTATTAGGAGACTGTACGCATGGCGGTTCACGCCTTTATTTTTCCCGGTCAAGGAAGCCAGGCCGTCGGCATGGGCCGCGACCTCGCGGCTGCTTTTGCCCCGGCCCGGGCGGTATTCGAGGAAGTCGACGAGGTTCTCAAACAAAAGCTCTCCAAGCTGATGTTCGAGGGCCCCATCGAGGAGCTCACGCTTACCGAAAATGCCCAGCCGGCATTGATGGCCGTGTCTCTCGCGGTGCTGCGGGTGCTGGAGGCCGAAGGCGGGATCAAGCTGAAGGAAAAAGCCGCTTTGGTCGCCGGCCATTCGCTCGGGGAATACAGCGCGCTGGCAGCCGCCAATACCTTCTCCATCGCCAATACCGCAGCGCTATTGAAGCTGCGTGGCCAATCCATGCAGCTCGCCGTGCCGCCGGGTGTCGGCTCCATGGCAGCCCTGCTTGGCGTTGAACTGGAACTGGCCCGCGAAATATGCCTGGAAGCCGAGAAATCCGCCTCCGGCCGCGAAATCGTCGCCTGCGCCAATGATAACGGCGGCGGCCAGGTCGTCATCTCCGGTCATAAGGCCGCGGTTGAACGCGCCATCGAGATCGCCAAGACCAAGGGCGTCAAGCGCGCCATGCTGCTGCCGGTCTCCGCCCCTTTCCATTGCGCGCTGATGGCGCCGGCGGCCGACGCCATGGCGGAAGCCTTTGCCAACACTCCGCCGCACGCCCCGATCATCCCCCTGGTCGCCAATGTCAGCGCCGCCAAGGTGACCGACCCCGCCGAAATCCGCGATCTGCTGGTGCAGCAGATGACCGCCACCGTCCGCTGGCGCGAAAGCGTGCTCGCCATGACCGCCCTCGGCGTCGACAGCTTCATCGAACTTGGCACCGGCAAGGTCCTGGCCGGGCTGGTCAAACGCATCGCGCCGGATGCCGCCACCTTCTCCGCCGGTTCGCCGGCCGATATCGAAAATCTGCTGAAAGTCCTCTGATGTTCAACCTTTCCGGCAAAACCGCATTGGTTACCGGCGCCTCCGGCGGCATCGGTGCCGAAATCGCCCGCGCTTTGCATGCGCAAGGCGCCACAATTGCAATCTCGGGCACCCGCCGCGAAGCGCTGGACAGCTTAGGTGCAGAATTCTCCGAACGCATCCACATCCTGCCGGCCGATCTCTCCGACCCCGCAGCAGCCCCCACCCTCATCGCGGACGCCGAAGCTGCAATGGGCAGCGTTGAAATCCTGGTCAATAACGCCGGCCTCACCAAAGACGGCCTGGCCATGCGCATGTCCGACGCCGATTGGTCGAAAGTGCTCGATGTCGATCTCGGCGCGCCGTTCCGCCTGTCGCGCGCCGCGCTGAAATTCATGATGCGCCGCAAATCCGGCCGCATCATCAATATCGGCAGCATCGTCGGCGCCACCGGCAATCCCGGCCAGGCCAATTACTGCGCCGCCAAGGCCGGCCTCGTAGGCCTCACCAAATCGCTGGCGCAGGAAATCGCCTCCCGCAACATCACGGTCAACCTGATCGCCCCCGGCTTCGTCGCCACCCCGATGACCGACGCCCTGAACGACGCCCAGAAATCAGCTTTGGCCGAAAAAATCCCCTTGGGCCGCCTCGGCGCCCCCAGCGACATCGCCGCCGCGGTCGTCTACCTCGCCTCCAGCGAAGCTGCCTGGATCACGGGCACCACACTGCACGTGAACGGCGGCATGGCAATGATCTAAGAGGTTATTCCAAAAGCCACTCTGGCGGCCGCCTGACGGCGATTTTCTGCGCGCCGGCGCTCACGGCCAGTAGGCCGCTCCCCTCCGGTGCTCAAAAATCACCGCCATCCGACTCACCAGAGCGACTTCTGAAACAACCTCTCCGCGCCAAAAACCGTCATTGCGAGACGGCGCAGCCGCCGAAGCAATCCATCTTTCCTTAATGCGCGCTTCCCCAGTTGCTGCCGATGCCCGTTTCCACCGTCAACGGAACCGACAGCGACACCGCATTCTGCATAACTACCTTCGCAATTTCTGCGGTCGCCTGCGCCTCTTCCTCCGGTGCCTCAAACAACAATTCGTCATGTACCTGCAAAATCAGCCGCGCAGATAATTTTGCCGTCTGCAAAGCCGCAGGCAATATAATCATCGCCCGTTTAATCACATCCGCGGCCCCGCCCTGCAGCGGCGCGTTGATCGCCTGCCGTTCCGCGTACGCCCGCAGCCCATGCATCTTGTCCTTGATGCGCGGCACCCAGCATTTGCGGCCGAAGGGAGTCAGCACATAGCCGTCGATGCGCGCCTGTTCCTTGGTATTTTCCATATAATCGCGAATTTCCGGATAGCGCTGGAAATAGGCGTCGATATAAATCTTCGCCTCGCCGCCGGTAATGTTGAGCTGCCGCGCCAGGCCAAAGGCGGAAATGCCATAGATAATACCGAAATTAATCGCCTTGGCGCGCCTGCGCGTAGCGCCGTCCATATCGGCCATCGGCACGCCGAACACTTCCGAGGCCGTGCGCGCGTGAATATCCTCACCCTTTGAAAAACTATCTTTCAGCGCTGGGATATTCGCAACATGCGCCAGCAGCCGCAGCTCGATCTGCGAATAATCGGCCGAAATCAGAGAATGTCCGGGAGCGGCAATAAATGCCTTGCGAATACGCGCGCCCTCTATCGTACGAATCGGGATGTTTTGAAGATTTGGATCTGTGGAAGATATCCGTCCGGTGGTGGTCGCCGCCATCGCGAAACTGGTGTGGACGCGGCCCGTCGCCGGGTCGATTTTCTCGACCAGCGCATCGGCATAGGTCGATTTCAGCTTCGATAGCTGCCGCCAGTCCAGCACGCGCTGCGCGATCTCATGGCCTTGTTCGGCGAGCCCCTCCAGCACGCCGGAATCCGTGCCCCAGGCGCCGAGTTTGCTCTTTTTACCACCCGGCAGCCGCAAAGTTTCAAACAATATCTCGCCGAGCTGCTTCGGACTGCCGGTATTGAATTTCTGCCCGGCGAGCCGAAAAATCTCGGTCTCGAAATCCGCCATCCGGCCTTCGAATTCCTTCGACATCGCCTGCAGATCGCCGCGATCCACCCGCACCCCGGCCTCTTCCATGGCCACCAGCACCGGGATCATCTTCTTCTCTGTCAGCTCATACAAGGCCAACGCTTTATTGCCGCGCAATTGCGGCTTCAGCGCCAGCCATAGCCGCAGCGCCACATCCGCATCCTCAGCCACGAAGCCAGTGGCGCGATCGACAGGCACGTTGGCAAAAGACAGCCGGTTGCGCCCGGTTCCGGTAACCGCATCGAGGCTGACCGGCGTATGGCCGAGATGCAGCGCCGAGAGTTCTTCCAGCGCATGCGCGTGCCGGCCGGCATCCTGCGTGTAGGAGATCACCATGGCGTCATCCACCGGCCAGATCGTTTCCACCCCGGCCCGATTCAACACCTCGATCCCGAACTTGGCGTCGTGCAGAATTTTCAAAACCCCGGCATCCGCCAGCAGCGGCCGCAGCGCCTGCAAAACCTCCACCATCGGCAATTGCGGTGCGTCATCCAGGCCAAGGTGGTGGCCGACCGGAATATACCCCCCCTGCCCCGGCGCCGTTACCAGCGCGATCCCGATCAGGCTCGAATTGAAACTGTCCAGCCGGTCGGTCTGGGTTTTTACGGCAACCCGTCCGGCCGTGCGGGCGGCGACGATCACAGCCTCCAACTGCGCTGCGGTCGTGATGGTCTGATAGCCGGAAAACGGCGCATCGGCGCCGTGCGGGTCCAGAGCGGCAACGGTCTCGGGCTCGGGTTCGTCCTTGCCGATATCGATCAGCGCCAGCCGGTGCTTGATGCTTTTGAAATTCTGCACATCGAAGAAATCGCTTAAAATCTTGTCGTCCCAGCGCCGCAGCACCAGATCCTCGATCGCCTCCGGCAGCGGCGCATCGTCGCGCAAAATCACCAGTTCTTTGGAAATCCGCGCCTTGTCCGCGTGCTCGATCAGCATGTCGCGGCGCTTGCTCGGCTTCATGCCGGGTGCTGCTTCCAGCACCGCCTCCAGCGTGCCGTATTCATTGATCAGCTGCGCCGCACCTTTCGGACCGATGCCCGGCACGCCCGGCACGTTGTCCACCGAATCGCCGATCAGCGCCTGCACCTCGATCACCTTATCCGGCGTCACGCCGAATTTGGCCTCCACTTCAGCGAGGCCAATCGGCGTGTTCTTCATCGGGTCCAGCATGGTGACCGCCGGGCCCAGCAGCTGCATCAAATCCTTGTCGGATGAGACGATGATTGCCTCGCCGCCAATTTCCTTCACCGCCTTGGCATAGGCGGCGATCAAATCATCGGCCTCCCAGTCGGCAAGCTCGATCGAGGGCAGGCCAAAGGCCCGCGTCGCTTCCCGGATCAGTGCAAATTGCGGGATCAGCTCATCGGGCGGTTCGGACCGGTTGGCCTTGTACTGGTCATACATCCGGTTCCGGAAGGTCTTGCTGCCTGCATCGAAAATCACTGCCAGATGGGTGCCGGTATGCTCCTTCATCAGCCGCGTGATCATGTTGCAGAAGCCGAACACCGCGTTGACCGGCGTGCCGTCCGGGCGGCTCATCGGCGGCAATGCGTGAAAGGCCCGGAAGATGAAGCCGGAGCCGTCCACCAGCACCAGCCGCACCGGGGTGCTGGCGTCGTGCGACTGCGCGCTCAGCTTAGACTCGTTCAATGCGCCTCGCTCCCGCTACCCTCCAGCACGAAAAGCCTTGAACAATACGGGCACATGATTTGTTGTTCCGGCAGATCCGGCGAAATGCGTAAAAACACCTTTGGATGACCGTAAGCGCCGTTGCCGCCATCGCAGGAGACCGTGCGGGTTTTGGTCTGGATAATTTCGGTCGGCGTTTTCGAGCCTTCGGGCATTTATCGGCCTCACGGGTTGGGAGTTGGCGCGTCTGATGATAGCCCTAAAAGCGATGGCAACAAAGCGACCTGCGCCGATTACTTTGAACCTTCTCGCCGGCATCCTGGCAGCCACGCTCGCCGCCTGCGCCATTCCCTTCGGGATCCCCAAGGGCACACCGCAGCGCCCCATCATCACCAGCGGTTATTTCAACCTCCCCGACGGCGCCAGGCTGCCCTATCGCAGCTATCTTCCGGCCGGGGCGCCGCAGGCCGTGGTGCTGGCCTTGCACGGCTATACCGATAGCCGGGACGGCTGGGCGATGCTGGCAAAAGTGCTGAATACCCAGGGCATCGCCGTCTATGCGCCGGACCAGTCCAGCTTCGGCGCCACCGTCAATCGCGGGCATTGGCCCGGCACCGCAACGCTGGTGAACGAGGCCCGCGACATGGCAATCCAGCTTCGGGGCCAATATCCGACCACCAAGCTTCTCATCATGGGCGAGAGCATGGGCGGCGCCGTCGGCATCCTGCTCGGTGCCTCGCCCAACCCGCCGCCGGTGGATGGCTATATTCTCTCAGCCCCTGCCGTTTGGGGCGGCAAGGCGCTCAACCCGATGCTGCGCGCCAGCATGGATCTGGCGCGGCTGACCTACCCCGGCAAGCGCGTCACCGGCGGCTCGGTGCATGTGATGGCGAGCGATAATATGCCGGCGCTGATCGCCTTCGGCGAAGACCCGCTGACCATCCACGCCCCGCGCGTGGATAACGTCGCCGGGTTGGTGAGACTGATGGGCCAGGCGCAGGCCGCCTGCGCCGCTTTCAATCAACCGGCGTTGTTTCTCTACGGCGGCCATGATGAGCTGATTCCGCCCGAAGCCATGCGCCGCTGCTGGCAGGCACTGCCGAAACCGGCGCTCAATTCCGGCAAGATCACGCTGGCCTTCTACCCGCCGGACTACCATCTCATCGAACGCGACCTGGAACGCGCAACGCCGGATGCGGATATCGTCGGCTACATCTCCGGCACCGGCTTGGCCTCCTCCGCCCCCAGCCAAGCCACCGTCTTTCTGGCTGGGTTCTGAAGCAACTGTTCTAGACAAAAAGGCTAGGCCGCCGGCAAAGTTAGAGAGATATCTCCGGATCCCGGAATCGACGGTCAGGAGTGGAACGATTTCAATATTTGAACTGGAGGATGAATGGACACGACGCCGGATTCGATCAGCGCTGACATTTTGAATTATTGCCTCTCGCTCGATCGCGCCAATGACCCCGTGATGCGTGACTGCAATGCTTTCGTGAAGAAAGTCGCCGGAAAATTCGGCGTCCCGATCGACCCCGGTCTCGACGCCGACGAGATAGTCGATGCGTTCCCGGCCGCGCCATTTACAAAAACCACGACGAATCCGGTAACCGCGATGTTATGGGCCAAGGACGGGTTGGTCGTGGCGGGCATGACATTGGCCGAGCTTGACGCGGGTTACGGCACCCACACCAACGGCCATGTCGCGATCGTGCATCCCGCGGCGGACCCGGATCATTCCGGATTTCCCATGGCTTCCTGGGGCGTGCTCGGCGGCCAGGGAAAGAGCAACGTCTCGATCCGTTGGACCTTCCCCGCCGCTGCATGTGACGCCGACGCGGTGCATTTCGCCTTCGCACCGGCAAGCTGACGTCAGTTTTTTATGACATTCCAGGCGGCTAGCGCGGTCGGGAAATCGGCCTGGCCGATTGTCACCGGCGGCGTTGCATTATCATTATGGATCAGCTGATTCGGCGCCTGGCCGGCAAGCCATAAATCCGCATAAGCGGCGATCGAATTCACCTCGTTCGGCAGCAGCGCGTCAATCCCGATACCGCAGAGATATTGGAACTGCGCAACCGACATGCCGCCCGGTGGCTGCAGCTGACCGCCAACGGTTATCGGGGCAATGACGGGGTTCAGCCGCACGATCCGGCTGACAGCACCGGCCGGCGGCGCACTCGCGCCCGCGGTCATGACATGGGCGATAAAACTGGCGGAATCCGGAGGATCGTCCAGGATCGAACTGGCGATCTTGCCAAGATCGCCGGCAAGCCCGGAGTTTTGCCACGCCGCATAGAAGGGCGAATCCGGCTGGCCCTGCACGCCTGGCAAAAGCTGCACCGTCCCGGTGCCAAGACTTAACGCGGCGATATTCTCGGGTGTTTGACCAATGACCAGCGCCTCGGTCGCCGCCGCCAGCACCGGGTTGTTATTGCCGCTGGTGCCGCCATCCCAGTAGCGCACGCTGCGCGCCGGAAAAATTGCCGGGCCATCAAAATAGTTCACCGGCGCGTTGGTGGAGGCGTGGATCGCCTCGGCCAGCGTGATATCGGCCGCATTGGCAATGCCGAGGCAAGGCGAGCCGACCGCTGTTGAGCGGAAATAAGTGCCGCGGTTACGGTCGTAATCGAACCCCACGATCATCAACCGTACGGGATCACCGCGCGGGCCGAACAGTTCTTCGTTGATGCCCCGCAATGCTTTATTGCCGGTTTGCGGCAGCAAGCTTTCCAGAGCGGGCAATTTGGCGGTGGCGCTATATTTCGGACCAAAGCCCAGCAGTTTCTCCAGGCTATTGTCGACAAACGAGCTCGTCGGAGAGAAAATCGCGTTCCGATTTGCCGCATCCATGAAATAATTGAGGAGTTCCTGCAGCGTCACATTCTCGACCAGCCCGCCCAGAACGATGCTGCCGCCCGAATTGGCGGCGACCAGGTCAAATTGCTTCAGCACCTCGTTGCCGCGCATCTGGCCGCCAAATATGCTGATCAGCGCTTTGACCTCGATCAAGGCCCACACGCCGCCGCCATCGAGAGTCAGAATTTTATATGTCATCTCTTCCCCATCTTTCGCGTATTGGAAGGCGCGTCAGCCAATATCGGCACGACTGTTTTTATCGATGCGGCCGCTGGCCCGCTTATATCGATTTCTAAACGAAATCAATTGAAATTATTATGGGGAGACTGGGGAAATCATTATACTTCACCTGTGGATAACTTATAAAGTTAGTATATATAACATATAGTTAGGCCCAAAATGTCACACGTGTGACATTTTCCCAGCTGGAAACGGCTTCATTGTTTGACCCTTTGCATTTTCGGATCCCATAACGGAAAAAGATGTGCAGTGCAGGGAATGCGGGCCGTGGCGACTTCGAGTTCATACGACCCGGAATGGATAAATGCCGCATCCACGCCGTCCGGGGTACGGACGTAACCATAGCCGATCGGCTTGCCGATTGTGTGGCCGTAGCCTCCGGAGGACAGCCAGCCAACCCGAACGCCGTCCCGATAGATCGTTTCCCGGCCGAGCAGGATGATTTCCGGATCATCGACGGTAAAGCCGGCAAATTGTTTTGTCTGCGGGGCGGCGGCCTGCGCCTGCAGCGCCGCGCGGCCCAGAAATGGAATGTCTTTTTTCAGCTTCACCGCCCAGCCGAGCCCGGCTTCCAACGGCGTGTGGTCAGGTCCGATGTCCGAGCCCCAGGCGCGATAGGCTTTTTCCAGCCGCAAGGTTTCTATGGCGCGGTAGCCGGCATTCATGATGCCATGGGCAGAACCCGCCTGCATCAAAGCATCATAGACTGTGACCGCAAATTCGGTCGGCACATGCAGTTCCCAGCCGAGCTCGCCCACATAGGTTACCCGCAAAGCCAGCAATGGCGCACCCGCGACTTTTATCTCACGCACCGTGCCGAAGGGAAACGCCGCATTGGACACATCATCGGCTGTCAAAATTTCCAGCACCGTCCTCGCATTTGGCCCCATCAACGCAAAACAGGCGTAGGCGGAAGTGACATCGACAAGCCGCGCATCCATGCCCGCCGGAATATTGCGGGAGATCCAATTGGCATCATGCGTCGCAAATCCGGTTCCGGTGACGATATAGAATTTTTGGTCCGCCAGCCGCGCGACGGTCAGGTCACATTCAATGCCGCCGCGTGCATTCAGCATTTGCGTATAGGTCAGCGCGCCAGGCGCGCGCGCAACATCATTGGAACAGATCCAGGACAGCGCAGCCTCGGCATCCCGGCCGATGACGAGAAATTTGGCAAACGAACTCTGGTCGAAAATGGAGACATTCTCGCGGGTATTTTTATGCTCGCGCGCCACTGCGGCAAACCAGTTGGGTTTCTCATAGGTGTAGATATCCGCCGGCGTCTCACCCGGCGCCGCAAACCAATTTGGCCGCTCCCATCCCAGCTTTTCGCCGAAGGAGGCATTCGCCGCACGCAATTTTTCGTAGAGCGGGGACCGCCGCAATGGCCGGCCGGAGGAGAACTCTTCCGCCGGCCAGGCCATGCTGTAATGCTTGGCATAGGCCTCCAGCGTCCGCGTGCGCACCCAGGCGGTGTCCGCGTGATTACGTCCAAAACGGCGAATATCCACCGGCCATAAATCCGCCGAAGGCTCGCCGCCCGCCACCCATTCCGCCAGCATTTTCCCCGCACCGCCCCCCGACGCAATTCCGAAAGCGTTGAACCCGGCGCCGACAAACAGCCCAGGCAACTCCGGCGCCTCGCCCAGAATGAAATTGCCGTCCGGGGTAAAACTCTCCGGCCCGTTGATCAGGGTTTTAACGCCCGCCGTTTCCAGCGCCGGCACCCGGCCGATCGCCAGTTCCATGATCGGCTGGAAATGATCCCAGTTGGAATTCAGCAGCTGATAATTGAATTTTTCCGGAATGCCGTGCTCGGCCCAGGCAATTGGATTGGGCTCATAGCCCCCCATCACCAGCCCGCCCACCTCCTCCTTATAATAGGTCAGCCGGTCAGGATCGCGCAAAGTCGGCAGATCCCGGGCTACACCCGGTATCGTTTCAGTGACGATATATTGATGCTCGACCGAAACCAGCGGCACGTTGACACCGACCCGCCCGCAAACCTCCCGCGTCCATTGTCCGGCGCAAACAATCACCGCCTCGCAATTGATTCGGCCCTGCTGCGTCACAACCGCGCTCGCACGCCCGCCATTCGTTTCAATTTGGGTAACTTCGACATCCTCAAAAATCCGCGCCCCATGCGTGCGCGCGCCCTTGGCCATTGATAACGTGATATCCGAAGGATTGGCCTGGCCGTCGGTCGGCAAAAACGCCGCGCCGATCACATCATCCACATTCATCAGCGGCCATAATGCCTGCGCCTCCGATGCCGACAACAAATGCATCTCAAGCCCGAAGGAGCGCGCAGTCGTGGCCTGGCGCTTCACCTCGGTCCAACGCTCCTTGGTGCAGGCCAGCCGCAGCCCGCCATTCATCTTCCAGCCGGTGGCAAGGCCGGTCTCTTCCTCCAGCCGCCGGTAGAGTTTTACGGACTCTCCCAGCAACTGCGTAATGCTGGCGGAACTACGCAGCTGCCCCACCAGCCCGGCCGCATGAAACGTGCTGCCCGAGGTCAGTCTGTGCCGCTCCAGCAACGTCACCTCCCAGCCCAGCCCGGCCAGATGATATGCGGTCGAAACACCAACAATTCCGCCTCCAATAATGACGGCACGCGATTGGGTAGGAAAACTCTCAGAAGTCATGGAAGGAAAGTAGTTCTTTTTTGAAAAAAAGAACCAAAAAACTTTTGCTACTCCGGGCCATGGGCGCTGGCGGCGTCACGCCCCAGTCCCAGAATAAAAAAGTTTTTTTGCTTCTTTTTGTTCACAAAAAGAAGTGCTTCCCGCCCCTTACTCACCATCCTGCAGCCTATACCCAATCCCCGGCTCGGTGATGATCAGCGCCGCCGGTTCTGGGCCCAATTTGCGCCGGAGCTGGCCGATATAGACGCGCAGGTAAGCGACGTCCTCGGTATGGGCGGGACCCCATAAAGCGGTCAAAATTTGCCGATGCGTGAGGACGCGGCCGCGGTTGCGGGCAAGCAGCAGCAGCAATGCGTGCTCGCGTTTGGTGAGCGGCAGGACGATGTTGTCCAGCGTTACTTTATGCGAGACCGGGTCAATGGTCAGGCCGCCGAGGGTGAGCGGTTTTTCGGCATTGTCCTGGCGCAGACGGTGCCGGAGCGCCGTTCTGATGCGGGCCAGAAGTTCCCCAAGCGCGAACGGTTTTTCCACATAGTCATCGGCGCCGGCGTCGAGCGCCTGGATTTTCTCGGCCTCGCGATCGCGGGCGGATAGAATGATGACCGGCACATCGGTGAATTCGCGGAGTTTGGCGAGGACCAAATGGCCGTCCATGTCGGGCAGGCCGAGGTCGAGTAGAATGGCGTCAGGCGCGCGGGCGGCGGCCAGGCGCAGGGCCTCGTCGCCGCGCTCGGCGCGCAGCGGCAGATAATTGGCGGCGGTTAAAGCCGGGGTAAGGAAGCGGTGGATCTGCGGTTCGTCATCCACCACCAGGATGGTGCCAAGCGAGGGGCTCATGCGGGCGGCAGTTCGAGCGTGATGACGGTGCCGGGCGCGCCGTCGGCCGGCAGATCAAAGCGGGGGCTCTGGGCGCGGATGCTGCCGCCCATGGCCTCGGTGAACGCCTTGGCGATGGCAAGGCCAAGGCCTGTGCCGGGCGCCACCCGGTCGCCGCGGGTCGCGCGGAAAAAACTGTCGAAAACATGCGGCAAATCTTCAGCGGGAATGCCCACCCCTTCATCAGATATTGAAAGGGCGATTTTTCCACCGGAGCGGCGCGCGGAGATGGCGATGCGGCTGCCCTCCGGCGCGTATTTCACCGCATTGTCCAGAATATTGACGAGGATTTGCTCCAGTAGTGCTGCATCCGCCAGCACATGGCTGGCGTCATCGGCAATATTGACGCCAGCGTAGGTGGCGCCTGGAACGCGCGCGACCGCCGCCTCGATGATTTCGGCAAGCTGCAGATTTTCGCGCCGCGCGTTGATCTCGCCGGTTTCCACCCGCGCCATTTCCATGATGTTGGAGAGAAATTTCGTCATCCGCCCGGTATCCTCGGTGATGCTGGCCAGCAAATCGGCAGTCGTGGCCGCATCCAGCGCAGGCCCAGCGCTGGCCAGGGTTTCAGCGGCGCCACGGATGGCGGTCAGCGGCGTGCGCAGATCATGCGAGAGCGAGGAAAGCAGCGCCGTGCGCAGTTTCTGGCTGTCTTGCCGCGCTTCGGTCTGGGCAGCATTGATGGTCAGGCGCACGCGTTCCAGCGCCATTGCGGTTTGATCCGCCAGCGCCGCCAAGGTCTGCGACAGCGGTTCCGGGGGGGGTCCATTCGGTTTCGCGCCCAATATCCCGACGGGACTCCCGCCAACGCGCAGTGGGATGAAGCGCCAGGGGACGGAGGGCAGCGTGGCAGTGCCGATGCCGGTTTCAATATTATTCCGGAGCGACCAGTCGGCTGCGGCCAGTGCAGCGTCATCCAGCCAGGTGCCGGCCGGCTCCGAGATGGGCGACTGCAGGACTTGCTTGTCGGCCAGCATCACCACGCCTCCGGCGGTCATCGCAGCCGCTTCCGCGGCAGCACCTCGCAATACATCGGCCTGCGTCGCGGCGCCGGAGAACCGCTGTCCGAACAAGGATATCCGCCGCAAAGCCTCGATCCGGGCGCTGGCGTTTTCCGCTTCCAGCCGCACCCGCCCGGCCAGCGAGCCGGTGACGATGCCGACCAGCAAAAACACCACCAGGGCCACGACATCGCGCGGGTCGGAAACGGAGAACGTAAAAATCGGCGATAGGAAGAAGAAGTTCCAAAGCAGGAAGCCGGCAATCGAGGTCACCAGCCCGGCGGCGCGCCCAAGCCGGCTGGCGGCGCCGGCGATAACCGCAATGAAGATAAGCCCCATCGCCTCCTGCGGAATATAGGCGCGCAGTTCCGTGCCGGCCAATGTGACGACAGCCAGTATCGCAGCAATGACCGCATAGTTTTGCCAGGCCGGCTTCGGCGAAGCGGCTTTGACACGGGCTGCGGGCGAGGCCGGCACCGGTACGAAATGCAAGGTATAGGCTGCGGCCTTTCGGGTAAGCACCTCGCCCATGGTGCGGCCGCCAAAGCGCCACCAGGGCCGGGTCGTACCCCGCCCAATTACGATATGGGTAATGTTGTGCGCGGCGGCGTAATTCAGTGCGGCGGTGACAGTATCCGATGTGGTGGTGGTGGCAACCGTCCCGCCCAACTGCACCGTCAGGTCCAAGGCGTGCTGAACATTCGCATTATCGTCCTGCCGCTCGACATGAAAGGCGACCATCGGCGCCCGTAGCGCATCGGCCAGCCGCGCCGCATGCCGCACCACGTTATCCGCCGATGCATCCGCACCAATCAGTGCCAGCACCCGCTCGCTGGCCGGCCAGGGTCCCGGGATCGCTTGGGCCCGCATGTAGCGGGTGACGTCCTTATCGACGCGCTGGGCGACCCGGCGTAGCGCCATCTCGCGCAATGCGCCCAGATTTCCTTCCCGGAAAAACTCACCCAAAGCGCGGCTGGCGACGTCCTTGCGATAAATTTTGCCTTCTTCCAGCCGGGCGCGCAGCTCGGCCGGCGGCAAGTCCACCAGCTCGATCTCATCGGCCAGGTCCAGCACGGTATCCGGAATGGTCTCGGCGACCCTCACCCCGGTGATGCGGGCCACCGGATCGTTCAGGCTCTCCAGATGCTGGATGTTTACCGTGGTCCAGACATCGATGCCGGCGTCGAGAATCTCCCGCACGTCCTGCCAGCGTTTGGCATGGCGCAGCCCGGGCGCGTTGGTATGGGCAAGCTCGTCGACCAGCAGCAGTGCCGGCTTGCGGGCCAAAGCGGCGTCGAGGTCGAATTCCTCCAGCGTCTGGCCGCGATAGGGGATTTTGCTTCGCGGCAGGACCTCTAATTCACCGATTTCCTCGATGGTTTCCACCCTGCCATGGGTTTCAATCAAGCCCGCGACCACATCGATGCCCGCCTGCCGCTTATGGTTGGCGGCGACCAGCATTTCCCAGGTTTTGCCGACGCCGGGCGCAGCGCCGAGGAAGATTTTCAGGCGGCCGCGCGTTTCGCGATGCAGGCCAGCCAGCAATGCATCCGGATCCGGGCGGGAGTCGCGCATCATTGCCGGGAGGCTAGATCAATAATGCGAAATGAAACAGTCGCGCGGCGCACACCGCAGCCGGCCTATTTGTCGAAGCCGAGGAACCCCGCCTGCGCATTTGGCGTGCCCGGGTTGTTGCCGGGGGCCGCATTCGGGTTTTCGATCAGCTTGATCGGCACTGCGGCCTGGGTCTTGGCCAGTGTCTTGCCGTGTGCGCTTTTGGACGAATATTTGGTCGCTGGCACGGCGGACGTGGGTCCCGTGGCATCCGGATCGTCGCCGGAATCATTGCGGGCGCCCAGCAGCATAAAGGTGATGCTGTTGCGGTTCAGGCTGACCGACAGATCGATCGGCGTTTCCCCCAGCGCATTCTGGCCATTAAGATCGGCGCCGCGGCTGATCGCATCCTGGGCGGAATTATAGTTGTTCGCGTTAATGGCGGTGAAAAGCTGGACGGTCGGGTCACCGGTTTGCGGCTTGGCGACGCTGGGTGCGGTGTTCAGGCTCTGGTCGCCCGCACCCGGCAAAGCCGGCGGCAGCACCTGGTTGTCGTTCGATTTGGGCTGCAAGGGCGGAGCCTGCATGGTTCCGGATGGCGAGGAGCCGCCGGACGACTGCGGCGCGGACTGGGCAACAGCCTGATGCGCGGCAAAGCCCAGGACCAGAACGGCGGCGGGAATGAAAGAGATTTTCTTCATGGCTGCGCCAGATAGCGTATTAATGGTTTAACCACCAGAACCCCGCATTGAGATAGAGCGCAAAACCGGCAAAGACCAGATACGGCACCAGCAAAATGGCAGCGGCGGCGTTGAGCCGGCCGAATTGCCGGATCGTCACCCCAATGTTCGATACCAGCGCAACGGCGATGATTATACCCGCGAACATGGCGTGAAAACCAAAGAATGCCGCCGGCCAGGCAGCGCCGATGGCCAGTTGCCAACCCCAGGCGTTCATCGCCAACCGTTGGGTTCTGATTGGATTTGCGCGCCGCCATACCAGCCAGGCGGCAACCGCCATCAGCACATATGAGGCACCCAAAAGACCCCAAACGGCAGCCGGCAGCGGGTTCGGCGGGGTGAAGGGTGGAGGCGTCAAAACAGCGTACCAGCCGCGCATGCTGGCCAATGCAACGCTGGCGGAGGCAATGCCGGCTAAAGACGCGAGTCCGATCAAGCCCAGCAGCGCGCTCAGCTGATATTTCGGCGCCGGAAAATATTCAAACCCGTTCTGATTATCGAAAACACGCGCTCCTGAAGCCAAAGCCCCTTAAACAGAGAGCCAGTCTACAGCAGGACAGCGCCGCGAGAAGTTAAACTTGGGTTGGGTGCCCTGTTTTCAGCGTTTCTGCTTGGCGCGCAGCGTCGCCAGCTGGTGCTGCAGGCGTTCAACCTCAGCCTTCAGACTCTCAATTTCTTCCCGGTATTCACTGCCCGGCTCGTCCGGCTTGGCCTCGCCCTCGCGGTAGAAGGGCGTGAACAGCGTCATCGCGCGTTCCATCATCTCAAGATTCTTGCGCCCGACATCTTCCATGCCAGGCGGCAGAAACGGGCTGATGGTCTTCTGCATCGCGTCGCGGATGTTCTCCTGCTGGCGGGCGAAGCTCGACATCGCCGACTCCAGATAACGCGGCACCACGCTCTGCATGTTATTGCCGTAAAACCCGATCAACTGGCGCAGGAAGTTGGTCGGCAGCATGGCTTTGCCCTTGCCTTCCTCCTCGACGATGATCTGGGTGAGGACGCTGCGGGTGATGTCTTCGCCGGATTTGGCGTCATAAACCACGAAATCGCGATCCTCGCGCACCATATCGGCGAGGTTTTCCAGGGTAATGTAGCTGGAGCTCTCGGTATTATAGAGCCTGCGATTGGCGTATTTTTTGACGATCACAGGATTTTGAACCGGCGTTTGCGGCTCCTGCGGTGTTTCGTTCATTTAGTCTCTGCTCCCCCGGCTTGTCTGGGCCACAAGGGTTTCAGGATCACATGGGATATGCTGCGGCGCAATGGGTATTCATAATTCCGTAGCCGAAATGATGACGGTTTCGGGCTGGCATATGGCAAATCAGGGCGGTTATGGGCTAGGAGGATCGCCGAGGGTTTACCGGGGAAAGCATGGCGCATGACACAGATACTCTGGCCGAGGACTGGGTAGCCCTGTGGCAAAGCGAAATGGCCGCGATGGCCGCGGACCGCGAATTAAGGGAAACCTGGACCGGATTGCTGGCGCTGTGGGCGAGTACGGCCGGTGCTGCGCTAAAACTGGCATCCGGAGCCTATGATCATGCCGGGGGTACGGCCGGAGTTGCCGGCGCCGTTAAGCCGGCGGGGTCCCCGCCCGCTGCTGCTGCATCTGACCTTGGCAGTGATGAGGCCCGGCGGCTTTATGAGCGCATTGCCGAACTGGAATCTCGCCTTTCAGCATTTGAAAACGGGGGACGCCGCAAGCCCGCCCGACCCGGAAGTTCTCAGAAAGGCGTTTGATACGGCGGCCCGCGAGGACCGCGATCTTGTTGCCGGGATCGCCGCCTACCGGCGCGACCCGTATTTTCGGAGCTTCGATGAACCGCCAGTGGCCTGGGCGGAGGCGGAAACCCGTTTGCTCGATTTTTGGGGGGGCGGACCGGCGGCCGGTGGACCGGCGGCTGGCGGCCCGGCGGTGCTGTTCGTGCCGAGCCTGATCAACCGCGGCTATATTCTCGACCTGACGCCCGAGGATTCGATGCTGCGCTGGCTGGCAGGCCGGGGCTTCCACGCTTACCTGTTGGACTGGGGGGTGGCCCGGCGAAACGGAGCGCAAATTTACCCTGACCGATTACGTGGCCGGCCGGTTGGAACGGGCGATGGCCAGTATCCCGGGACCGATCGTACTGGCCGGCTATTGCATGGGCGGCCTGTTGGCCTTGGCAGCCGCCCTGCGGCAACCCGAGAAAATAAAGGCGCTGGCCCTGCTGGCGACACCATGGGATTTTCATGCCGCCGACCCGGCGCAGGCGAAATCGGTCAGCGAAACCCTGCCCATGCTCGAGCCGATAATGCAATTCTCCGGCGCGCTTTCGATCGACGCCTTGCAGACCCTGTTCACAATGATCGACCCATTCGGGGTTGGGGAGAAATACCGCAGCTTCGCGCAGCTGGACAAAAGCTGCGCCCGGGCCAGGCGGTTCGTGGCCATGGAGGACTGGCTGGCGGATGGCGTTCCGCTGGCGGCGCCCGTGGCGCGGGAGGCGATTGGCGGCTGGTATGGCGGCAATAACCCGGCTTCAGGCAATTGGCGGATCGCCGGGCTGGCGGTGAACCCGGCGCAATTCGACGGCCCGGTATTCTGCGCCATCCCGGCGCGCGACCGGCTGGTGCCGCCGGAAAGTGCGCGGCCGCTGGCCGCCGCATTCAAAAATGCAACGATTATCGAACCTGCTTCTGGACATATCGGCATGATCGCGGGCACCAATGCACAGGACGCATTATGGCAGCCTTTCGCGAACTGGCTGCACCGCCTATCTTGAGACCAGGTAAACCAGATACAAACTCAACCAAAGGAAGCCTGCTATGAGTGACGTTGTTATTGTTTCCGCAGCGCGGACCCCGGTGGGCAGCTTTAACGGCGTTTTTGGCGCCGTTCCGGCCCATCTGCTCGGCATCACGGCGTTGAAGGCGGCCATCGAACGCGCCGGCCTCTCGCCGGAAGAAGTGGATGAAGTGATCCTGGGCCAGATCCTGTCCGCGGGACAGGGGCAAAACCCGGCCAGGCAGGCGGCGCGCGGCGCCGGTATTCCGGATTCGAAAACCGCCTTCGGCATCAACCAGCTCTGCGGTTCCGGCCTGCGCGCCGTGGCGCTCGCCGCCCAGCAGATCCGCACCGGTGAGAGCGACATCGTCGTCGCCGGCGGCCAGGAAAGCATGAGCCAGGCAAATCACGTGGCGTACCTGCGGGGCGGCACCAAGATGGGGGACCTCACCTTCCTCGACAGCATGTTGAAGGACGGGCTGTGGGACGCGTTCCAGGGCTACCACATGGGCGTCACCGCCGAGAACGTCGCCAAGGAATATCAGATCACCCGCGACGAACAGGATGCGTTTGCGGCGCTCAGCCAGCAGAAGGCCTCGGCAGCGCAGAAGGCCGGCAAGTTCAAGGACGAAATTGCCCCGGTGACCGTGACCACCCGCAAGGGCGAGACCGTGGTTTCCGACGATGAATATATCCGCCATGACGCTTCGATCGAGACGATGGCGAAGCTGCGGCCGGCTTTCCAGAAAGACGGCACCGTGACGGCCGGCAATGCCTCGGGCATCAACGACGGCGCGGCCGCCGTGGTGGTGATGTCCGCCGCCGAAGCCGAAAAGCGGGGCCTCAGCCCGCTCGCCCGCATCGTCAGCTTCGCAACCGCTGGCGTCGACCCGGCGCTGATGGGCACCGGACCGATCCCGTCCTCCAAAAAAGCGCTGGCCCGGGCTGGCTGGAGCGTCGCCGACCTCGACCTGATCGAAGCCAATGAGGCGTTTGCCGCACAGGCCTGCTCGGTCACCAAAGCGCTCGGCCTGGACCCCGAGAAAGTAAACGTAAACGGCGGCGCCATCGCCATCGGCCACCCGATCGGCGCCTCGGGCGCACGCATCCTCAACACCCTGCTGTTCGAGATGAAACGCCGCGACGCCAAAAAAGGCCTGGCGACATTGTGCATCGGCGGCGGCATGGGCGTGGCGATGTGCCTGGAAAGGTGAGGAAGGCCTTCTTTTTCTGAAGAAAAAGAAGCAAAAAGACTTTTTATGCTGGGCCTGGGGCGTTGTCCGCGCCAACGCCCCAGGCCCAGAGTAGCAAAAGTTTTTTGGTTCTTTTTTTCAAAAAAGAACCGCTTGGACTTATCCTACTTAATTCCTTATTGGGGGCGTTCGAATGGCGGTGAGCAAGGTTTTCCCGGATGCCAAGGCGGCGCTTGAGGGCGTGCTTAAGGATGGCATGACGATTATGGCCGGCGGGTTCGGGTTATGCGGCATTCCGGCGGCGTTGATCGAGGCGATCCGGGATTCCGGGGTTAAGGACCTGACCATCGTTTCCAACAATGCGGGCATTGATGATGTCGGCCTGGGGATTTTGTTGCAGACCCGGCAGGTGAAGAAGATGATTTCTTCCTATGTTGGGGAGAACGCCACTTTTGCGAAACAATATCTCTCCGGTGAGTTGGAGATCGAGTTCAATCCGCAAGGAACGCTGGCGGAGCGCATTCGCGCCGGCGGCGCTGGGATACCGGCTTTTTTCACCGCGACCGGGTATGGCACGCAGATCGCCGAGGGCAAGGAGACGCGGGAGTTCGACGGCCGGCATTACGTTATGGAGCGCGGGTTGGTTGCCGATTTGTCGATCGTGCACGCCTGGAAAGGCGATACCGAGGGCAATCTGGTGTACCGCAAGACGGCGCGGAATTTTAATCCGGTGATGGCCACGGCTTCAAAGTTTACGGTGGCCGAAGTGGAGCATCTGGTTGAGCCGGGCGAGATCGATGCGGACCATATCATCACGCCGGGGATTTTTGTGAAGCGGCTGATCAAGCTTGATAAGGTCGACAAGCGAATCGAGCAGCGCACCGTTCAGAAAAGGGCCGCATAGATGCCTTGGACTCGCGATGAAATGGCGGCCCGCGCCGCCGCCGAACTGGAAGACGGATTTTACGTCAACCTCGGCATCGGCATTCCGACGCTGGTAGCCAATCATATTCCGGATGATATTTCGATCCAGCTGCAGTCGGAAAACGGTATGCTCGGCATGGGCCCGTTCCCCTACGAGGGCGAGGAGGACGCCGACCTCATCAATGCCGGCAAACAGACCGTGACGCAGATTCCGACGACGAGTTTTTTCAGCTCGGCGGATAGTTTTGCGATGATCCGCGGCGGCCATATCAACATCTCGATCCTGGGCGCCTTGCAGGTGGCGCAGAACGGCGATCTCGCCAATTGGATGGTGCCGGGCAAAATGGTGAAGGGCATGGGCGGCGCCATGGACCTGGTCGCCGGCGTGCCGCGGGTGGTGGTGCTGATGGAGCATACCGCCAAGGGCGAGCCGAAAATCCTGAAGGAATGCACGCTGCCGCTGACCGGCAAGGGCGTCGTCAGCCTGATCATTACGGATCTCGCGGTGTTCGAAGTGGATAAGAATGCCACGCCGTCACTGCTGTTGGTTGATCATGCGCCGGATGTCAGCGTTGAGGATATCCGCAAGCTGACCGAGGCTGAATTCAAGATCAAGTGAGTGTTTATTTACGCTTCCGCCGCTGACGCCTCCCCGGCCGCACTGGTCACGAACAGGATAGGCAACTGGATGATCTCGCTGCCGCATTTTTTTCTGTAGCGGATCCAGGCATCGAATATCCGCTCGGAGAGAAACGCCACGTCGCGGTGTTGGTAGGGGCTGGACGGTCTGCCGGGAAACTTGGCGGCGAACGAACTCAAGATTTGAAACCAGAAACCGCAAAGCTCCGAGAATAATGCCCAGGAAAGCACGAACATATTGTTGGCGAATAAAAAATGGTCCGAAAACTGTTCGATAAAAAATGGCAATAACGGCGATTTGCAGGCGGAACAGTGATTGAGTAATTCGAGATAGTCGTTCGTATTGTGAACTTCGCAATAATGTTGGAAAACCGAATTCGTCGTATCATGCGGTATCGCAACGATAATTTTCGTGCTGTCTGCGACCATCGATATGACACCGGGGTCGTAGAGGAGACAGGCGCCGCTTGTCAGATCATCGGCTGTTACATTCGTCTCGCGCATGCGCGCCGCCCCCTTTGATCCGACATGGTCAGGGGTGAAATCAAATAATCTCCGGTAATGGCAGAACCCGACCACCGAAGTTTTGGGACCTTCCGTCCAAATCTTGTAAATTGCTGAAAGTTCCGACCATCTGTGGTTCGAAAGACTCACTGCGCCGTTAAGGATATCCGTTAGCACTGCCTTTGGTGGACGGGAATTTACGATCGCTTGCGCCAAATCTCCGGCAAATATCGGCTTGATTGGGCCGAGATGTGATACTGGAAAATCCTTGTGATAAACCGCGTATATCGCTTCGCCATGGAGCGTCGGCGCAGCTTGGCCTTTTGGTTTTCGCTTCATAGATTTCCACGAATGAAGCCGGGTGGCGTTGGTGGGATCGCGCAGGTTCGTCGGACCCTGATATGACGAGGCAAGAAGATTCTGAAGGAGCCTGTAAAAAATGCTATAACGGCTTTTTGCTTCAGTCCGAGGCGCAAGCGGGTTCTGGAGATTTCCCAAGCCGTACCGCGCCGTTCCATGATCCGATTTGTAGATACTGAACATAAAACTATAATACAGATCCCATTCATTTCCGGCGATGGGAGCCTGCAAAGGGGATTTTGATTGCAGGCGTAGGTGTATTGCCTGCGCCCCGGGATATAACCAATCGAGAGCGATTCCCGCATAATGTTGCAATATCGTCTCGTTCCCTGTCATCTCGAAGGCCAAGCCCGTTTCGAATATCGGGATTAATATATCCTGCACGGATGGCAATCCGAATTGCAGATGCTCCAGCAACCAATCGGGCACTGATCGTTGTGTGTCTTCGAACATCTTTTTCAGCTGAACCTCGCCTTCCCTGGCCCATACGTGACAGGGACAGGAAATGATCACTTTTTTTCTGGCGATCCGAAGCAACTCGTAGATCGCGCATCTTCGATCTTCGGCTGCAAGATGCTCCAGCACGTCGACACATACTACGTAGTCGATTGCGTCATCCGCAAAGGGCAGCGCCAAAATTGAACCTGCGGCGATTTCCAGATTCTCGTTGGCTACTTCAATCGGCGTAGGCTCGACACCAAACACCTTGCGGCCAAGAAATTGCGCGATGCCAGCAGGACCACAGCCAACCTCGGCAACCGAGCATGCTGGATCAAACAACTCCGGCGTTGCAAGCATTATGTTACTGTACCGTATTTTCCAGTTCAGCATGGCGCGCATCTTTCACTGCAATGAAAATCGAAAATTGATGGCATTGTCAGACACAAGCTCCGACAGTTTCGACCAAGCTAACTCCAAAATCTGCGCCTTGGCGAGCGAAACTCCATGCACGGCAAACCCGCGCCGCAGCTGGACCCTACCGCGTCACAATCGAAAAATCTGCCGGCGGCATTGTTTCGGTGCGGCCGAAAAAGCGGTCGAGGTCGGCCGGGGTGGCGTTGAAACGGGCTTCGTTGGTTTTGGCGGTGAAATCGGCATCCATCCGCGCATTGGCGCGGGTAATTGCGGGGCGGGCATCGATGCCGTTGCGCCAGCGCATCAAGGCCGGGTGAGACGCGGGATCGAAACGGTGTTGTTCAAGGTAGCGGGCCCAGGGATAGATTGCGATGTCGGCGATCGAGTAGCTATTGCCAGCGATCCATTCGTGCTGAGCCAAACGGTCGTCCAGCAATCGGTATAGGCGTTTGGCCTGGGCGGCGTAGCGGCCTGATGCGTAGGGCTCGGAGCCACCCAGCAGTTGGAAATGATTCAGCTGGCCCAGCATCGGGCCGATGGCGGCCATCTGCACCATCAGCCATTGCATGATGCGGTAGCGGGCGCCGCCCTGCGCGGGAAGCAATTTTCCGGTCCGCTCAGCGAGCCAGAACAGGATGGCGCCTGATTCCGCCAGCGGTTCCTCCAATTCCGGATCCAACAGGACCGGCACCTTGGCCAGCGGGTTGAGCGCCAAAAATTCCGGCGTGAATTGTTCGCCTTTGAATACCGCCACATGGCGAAGCTCAAAGGGCAGTTCCAGCTCCTCCAGCATGATCACCACCTTGCGGACGTTCGGGCTGTGCATGCCGTAGACGATAAGGGGCTGGGACATTGCCGTTGCTCTCCCGGAGTCTTTTATGGTTAGACGGTGAACTGTTCGGTTATGATGCGTTCGCTCAGGGCGCGGTCCGGGTCAAACAAAACCGTTGCGCTGAGGCTTTGATCTTCCGATACGGCGACGGAAACCACATTGCGGACTTCGGTGAAATCCGCCACCGCCGCGACCGGGCGTTTGTCCGGCTCCAGAATTTCAAACAGCACTTCGACGGTGGAGGGCAATAACGCGCCACGCCAGCGCCGCGGGCGGAATGCCGAGATCGGCGTCAGCGGCAGCAGGTTGGCGGTGAGCGGGATGATCGGGCCGTGGGCCGAGAGGTTGTACGCGGTCGAGCCGGCCGGGGTGGAGATCAGCACACCGTCGCAGATCAGTTCCGAGAGGCGTTCGCGATGATCGACGGTGATGCGGATTTTTGCCGCCTGCCGCAATTGCCGGAACAGGAACACGTCGTTCACGGCGAGCGCCTCTTCCACCACGCCCGATGCGGTTACCGCATGCATGCGCAAGGGAAAAAGCGTACTGGCCTGTGCGGCCGCCACGCGCTCTGGCAAATTGGCTTCGGAGAATTCGTTCATCATGAAGCCGACCGAGCCGCAATTCATGCCGTAAACCGGTTTTGGCGTGCCGAGCACGGTGTGCAGGACTTCCAGCATCAGCCCGTCGCCGCCAAGCGCGACAATGATATCGGCTTCCTCGGGGGTGGTATCGCCGTAAAGCGCGGTCAGCCGCAGCCGCGCCGCGATCGCGATCTCGGTCTGGGCGGCGACGAAGGCAATACGGCTCAAGCGAGTTTCCGATGCTCGAGCACCGGCATGTTTGCCCGCACCTGGCCCAGGAATTCGGTGTCGATGGCGGCACTCGCGAAGCCTGGCCCGTCCGAGGCCTTGGCGACGACGTGACCCCAGGGATCCGCGATCAGCGCGTGGCCGTAGGTGAACCGGGTCTCCCCATTGCCCTCGGTATAGCTGCCGGTACAGGCAGGGGCGGCGACATAGCATTGGGTTTCAATGGCGCGGGCGCGCAGCAGCACTTCCCAATGATCCTTGCCGGTTTGCAAAGTGAATGCCGCCGGCAGGATGATGAGGTCGACATTCCGCCGGCGCAGGCCAAGGAAAAGTTCCGGGAACCTCACATCGTAGCAGATCGCAAGGCCGATTTTCAGACCACCGGCCTCAAAGCTTACCACCGCGTCGCCGCCGCCGTAGGTGTTGCTTTCCTTATAGCCCTGGCCGTCCGGCGTGGTGATGTCGAACAGATGGATTTTCCGGTAGCGCGCAAGCTCGCGGCCTTCGGGCGAGAACACCAAAGTCGTGTTGTAAAGTTTTTCGCCCGCCAGCTCGCCGATTGAGCCGCCGTGCAGAAATATTTTTTGCTCGATCGCCATCCGCCGCAGAAATTCGTAGGCGGGGCCGCCGGTCTCGCCCGATCCGGGCGCCGGCAAGGTTTCAGCGGCGGCGAATTTGCCTGACCTCGTGCCACCCAGGCAGGTCCATATTTCCGGCAGTGCCACGATGTCGGCCCGGTCCGCCGCCAGCGCGCGGATGATCAGCGCCTCTGCTTGCGCAATATTCTCGGCCTTGTCGGCCCGCGGCGACATCTGAATCACGCTGACGCGCATAACCACCCCCAACCAGGTAACGGTAGCGCCAAATTGCGGCTTGTCCAAACGCCGTATTCCCCTTGCTAGGCCGGATCAGGGCCGGCGCGTGCGACCGCCAGCAGCGACAGCCCGATCGGCAGGTTCATCCGGCATACCAGGAACCGCTCAGCGCCAAAAATACCTGCAAAAACCTTGTTCAGCGGCGAGGGCAGCATTGCGGTGCCGCTTACTTTGCGCCGGCGCCAAAGCCGCGCCGCCAGCCGGTCCACACCGCGCATCGCCAATGCCACGGGGAACAGAAACATATTGCTGAAGGTGAGCAGCGGCACCGCAAACCCGGCGCGCTGTAATTTCATGCCGAGCTCCGCGCGTTCATAGCGCCGCTTATGGTGCAGCTGTTCATCGTGGGCGCCCCATAATTTTTTGAATGCCGGCACGGTAATCACAACCGCGCCGCCGGGCGCCAGCAGGCCGCGAACCACCTTCAATGTCGCTTCATCTTCTTTGACATGCTCCAGAACATCGAACAGGCAGATCAAATCGAATTTTCCGAGTTCCGGCAATCCATCGGGCAGACGGCCGGATTTCACCTCCACCATGCCCCAGGCGTTGCGCACCGACAGGGCGCGCGCCATTGCGTTTTCCTCGACCGCCGTCACCTGCCCGAAGCGCGTGAGCATTTGAAAATTACCGCCGGTGCCGGAACCCAATTCGAGAATCCGCGCGGTTTCGCGCAAACGCAGGCTCGCGATGACTGTGCTTAGAATCTGCCGCCGGCCGGTGAACCACCAATGCGCCTGTTCGGTCGCCGCCATCTCAATATAGGAATCGTGTTCCATGGCTCAGTAGGTTTTGCGAATCAAATAGATCGGCCGCTGTTTGGTTTCGAGATAGATCCGGCCGATATATTCGCCGAGCAGACCGATGCTCATCAGCTGCAGGCTGCCGAAAAACAAAATCGCCACCAACAGGGAGGCATATCCCGGCACGCCGGTGCCGTGCAGCAGCGTATAAAGAACGATGAAAGCTGCATAGGCCGCGGTAATCAGTGCCCCCAGTGCGCCGACATAGGTCCAAATTTTTAGCGGAATGGTGCTGAAACTCGTGAATCCCTCCATCGCCAGCTGCCACAAGGCGAAGGCGGAGAATTTCGATCTGCCCGCCTGCCTGCAGGGCCGGACGTAATCGATGACATGGGTTCTAAACCCCACCCAGGCAAACAGGCCCTTCATGAAGCGCTGGCGTTCCGGCAATTGCTTGAGCGCTTCTACCACCACTCGGTCGAGCAAGCGGAAATCGCCCACGTTTTCCGGAATTTTCGTTCGCGATAGCCGGTTGTGAAGTTGGTAGAACCAGACGGCGGATTTGCGTTTCAATACGCCGTCTGAACTGCGGTCGCTGCGGCGCGCCAGCACCACTTCCGCACCAGCCTGCCAGGCCGCGATCATTGGCGCGATCAGCTCCGGCGGGTCCTGCAGATCCGCATCCATCGGGATTACGGCGTCGCCGCGCGCGGCATCCAGCCCGGCCGTCAACGCCGCCTCCTTGCCGAAATGCCGCGACAGTTCGAGGATGCGAAAGCGCGGATCCTGTTGCGCCAAAGCGATCAGTTCCAGCAAGGTCGTATCGCTGCTGCCGTCATCGGTGCAGATGACTTCCCATTGCACATGTTCGATTTGCTCCAGCTGCGGCCATAAGGCGCCGGGCAACCGGGCGATCATCCCAGCTTCGTTAAAGAACGGGATGATGATGGATACCAGCCTATCCATGCCGCTCGGCTCCGCTTGGCAGCGTGTAAACAGTGACATCGTCCACCTGCCGCCCCTGCCCTGCCAGTCGTTCTATTGCCGCCCGCAGCGTTGGCGTTGTTCCCGGACCCGCCACGATGAATTGCGTTTGCGTCGCTTCGCAAAAGTCTCCGATATCCGTGGAGAGACTTGCGGTATAACTGCCGCTGAACAATTCATCCACCGCCTTGTACTGCTGCATCCGGCGCGGTGGAAACCCCAGATAGCCGCCAGTTTCCAGGAAACCGAAATGCGTTTCTGCCTGCCATAATGCGGAGGGTCCGGTAATTGCGAACGGCAGCACCAGCACCCTGGCATTTTCTCCGAGGACAGTTTGGAGCCGGCCAGGCTGAAAAAATTGTGATGACGGCACCGGCATCCATGGATGAAATCGTGGCAGCAGAAAAATACAGGCGAGCACGGCCAGCGCGTAGCGCCTGCGGTGCTGCGGCAAGGTCACCGCATCGCGCAGCCACAGCACGGCGATGATGGCGGCGAGCAAGGACGCAAACAGCGCGAAGCGCGTTGGCAGCGCCGAGCCGATGAGCGGCAGATGCACGAACAACGCCCAGGGCAAGGCCGCGCGGTAAACCTGACCGCCGATCCAAAGCCGCGGCCCCAGACTTGCGACCAGCAGCATTATGAACATCACAAGCAACAGCCGCGCTGCCGGCACCCTGAATTTTGTCCAGGCAAATAGGACGACAATCAGCAGCAGCGGCAGGCCAATGTAGCTGTCTTGCTCCTGAACGCCGCCATTGAAATGGAAGGGTAACCGCAGCAGGCCGCCCAGCAAATTGCCATGACCGGGGATGCAGAAATTAAGCGGATCGGCGACAAAAAAATAAGGCCAGAGCGCCGGGTGGTTGATGCTGCCGAAATGCAGCGCCATCGAGACCACGAAGGGCGAGAGTACCAGCAGCACAAACGGCGCTGTCCATAACGCGTCCACAAGCAACCGGAACAAAGCCGGCCGCCGTGCCGGCAGATAGGCCAGACCGAGCAGCCACGCGATCCCACCGAAGACGAACATCATCGCGAAAATCTCGATGCACAGTAGAAACTGGCAAACCAACGCCAGTCCGCCCCACAGCATCAGTTGGACGCGGCTCAATCCACCATCCAGACGGACCAGAATCAGGAGAAGTAAAAGCGGCACGCAGGCGGTGAAACTCATGTTCAGCGCCGCGGTATCCTGCGCCATTTCGTAAGACGAGAAGCCGAACAGAAATCCGCCGACCAGCGCCGCCGCCGGCCGCCGGGCGATGGTGAGCAACAAGAAATACGCCGCCCAGGCGCTGAGAACCGGCGCGCAAAGGACGAATATATTATAGGTCAGGATCGGAGAAATCATCGTCAGCGGCCAGCCGATGATGGCGAGCAACGGCACCGAGGTAACCCAGGCCAGATAAACCCCTTCGGGCTGCCAGACCAGATTGGTGAAGAGCGGGTTGAGGTGATGCGCAATCGCCCAGGGCCACCAGGCCAGGAACCATACAAAGGCAAATGGGTCGCTGCCCTGGCCGGCAAGCGAACGGGTCAGTGATTCTCCATGGCCGATAAAAATGAAAGCGATGGCCGCGTAGCAGACAAGCGCCAACGCATGCCAGAACAGGGCGGTGCGGGGCCGGGCGAAATCCCGCCCGGTGGCAAGGCGCGCCGGGCGCCGCGCTTGGTTTAGGTCGCCAGCTTCAGCTGGACGGATCATTCAGCCCTGTGGCTCGGATGCGGGCAGCCTCCTCGTCCCAGCCTGGCCGTTCCTTCACCCGCAAAAACAAATGCACCGGGCATTCCAGCAGGCCGCTCAGTTCGCGCCGCGCGCGGGCGCCGATTTCACGGATCCTTGCACCACCTGCGCCAATCAGAATCTTCTTATGGCCGGACCGGCTGACATAGATGATCGCCTCGATCCGTACCGAACCATCTTTCTGCTCAAGGAACTGCTCCGTCTCCACCGTCGTGCCATAGGGAACTTCATCTCGGGTCTGTAAGAAAATCTGCTCTCTTACAACCTCAGATGCAAGCAGACGATCCGTTAAGTCGGTAAGGTTGTCTTCGGGATACAGAAATGGCCCCGGCGGGACGCTGGCCGCGCAGAAATCGAGCAGTCCCTCGATGCCGTCGCCGGTTGCGGCGCTGATCATGAAAATTTGCTCGAACTCGGCCAGTTTCGACATGTCCCCGGCCAGCGGCAGCAATTTCTGCCGGTCCACCAGATCAGTTTTGTTCAGCACCAGGCTGAGCTTGCGCCCCGAACCGGCAAGCTTGCCGGCAATTTCGGCGACGGCTTTGGTCAAGCCTGTCTTGGCATCGACAATAAGCAGCGCGTAATCCGCTTCATCGGCGCCGCCCCAGGCGGCCGCCACCATCGCCCGGTCCAGCCGGCGCTTTGGCGCAAAAATCCCCGGCGTATCGACCAGCAGCACCTGGGCGGTGCTGTGCATCAAAATCCCCAGCACCCGGGCCCGCGTGGTCTGCGCCTTCGGTGTTACAATGGAAATTTTGGCGCCGGTCAGGCGGTTGAGGAGGGTCGATTTCCCGGCATTCGGCGCGCCGATGATGGCAATGAAGCCGCAGCGCGTGGCCTTGTTTTCGTCGATTTTCATGGTGGTAAAATTCCCAATAACAGGCTGGCGGCCAGTTGCTCGGCAGCCCGCTTGGAGCCCGCCTCACCCTTGGCCGCGGCGTCACCGACCTTCACCTGCACGACGAATTGCGGGGCGTGCGACGGGCCGGACTGCTCCAGCACGTCATAGGCCGGCAGCGGCAGGGCGCGTTTCAGCGCCCATTCCTGCAAGGCGGTTTTAGGGTCTTTCGGCGGCGTGAACTGCTGATCCACCACGCCGGCGAACACCCGGCGGATGAAATCGCGGGCAGGACCAAGCCCGGCATCCAAATAGAGCGCGCCGATAATCGCTTCCAGCGCGTCCGCCAGAACAGTGGAGCGCTCCCGCACGCCGCGCCGGGATTCGCCGGGGGCGACTGCAAGCAGTGCCGCCAGCCCGTTGGCCTCGGCAATCGCCGCCAAAGCGGGTCGCGATACCAGCGCCGCCAGCCGCGGCCCCAGCGCGCCCTCCCGCTCCTGCGGAAAGCGCTCGATCAGCCATTCTGCGATGATCAGCCCCAATACCCGGTCGCCGATGAATTCCAGCCGCTCATTCGAGCCCTTGCCGCGGGCGCCGGCCGCCGAGCGGTGGGTCAGCGCCTCGGTAAGCAATTTCGGCTGGGCAAAATGATGCCCGAGCAAAATCTCGGCGCCGTCATCGCCGGATTTCGCCGTCGCTTTACTCATCTCTTACGAGACATGATGCAGAAGCCGGTTCCAACGGATCTCGAACGGCCATTCCCAGATCTCGTACCAGGGATATTGCAGATCGATCGAGAAGAAAATGATCGTGGCCGGGCCCAACACATTCTCAACCGGCACATAGCCGACATCATCCAGCACGCGGGAATCCAGGCTGTTGTCGCGGTTGTCGCCCATCATGAACAAATGGCCGGCCGGCACGGTGTAGACCGGGGTGTTGTTCATGAAACCGTCGCTGCTCTGCTTGAGGATCAGATGATCCTTGCCGCCGGGCAGATCCTCGGTGAACTCCTCCACCACGATCGGCTCGCCGCTGCTGTCGTCGGTGTAATTGCCGTCGTCCATGCGGGCGACCTGGTCGCCGTTGACGAGCAGCTGGCCATTGGTGACCTGGATGTTGTCGCCCGGCAGGCCGATCACGCGTTTGACATAGTCGACGCTGGTGTCGCGCGGCAGCCGGAATACCACCACGTCGCCGCGCCTGGGCATGCCCGCGGGGATGCGGCCGGAGAAGAAATCCGGCGAAAACGGGAAGGAGAAATGGGTGTAGCCATAGGCGTATTTGGCGACGAAAATATAGTCCCCGACCAGCAGGGTCGGCACCATGCTGCCGGAAGGGATGAAGAACGGCTCGAAAAAGAAGGTCCGGATGACAACCGCGATCAGCGCCGCGTAGAGGATGGTCTTCAGGTTATCGACCATGGTCGAGGTAGATTGCTTACGCTTTGCCATGTTCGACTCTGAATCCATACCGGTTGCCAGAAGGCGCGCATCAAGCCCGCCGCTTGCAGCTTGTCAAGAAATGGGTGCAGAGAGGCGCCGAACCGGACGGCTAAATTCAAGGATTCGCACCCTGATGATCAAACCCCTCTCTCCCGTTGCCCTGACGCTTGTCGCCGCTTTGGCGCTGCCCGCGGCGGCGCCCGCCAAGCTGGCACGGCCCACGGATAAGGATACCGCCACGGCCATGCCGGCCGGCGCGCCGCCGGTGCCGGATTCCCCCGCGGGCGACAAATCCACCCCGGTCCCGCCAACCCTGCCCGGCTTTACCGCCTATGTGCTGATGGACGCGACCACCGGCGTTATTATGGCCGAAGCCGCCCCCACGCTGTCGCTGCCGCCGGCCAGCCTCGCCAAGCTGATGACCGCGCATATTGCCTTTCAGGCATTGCATCACGGCAGCCTGAAACCCGACCAGGTGGTGCCGGTGAGCCCGGATGCCTGGCGTGCCGGCGGCTCGCGCATGTTCATCGACCCGACTTCGGTCGTGACGGTCGACCAGCTGCTGCATGGATTGATCATCGATTCCGGCAATGACGCCGCGGTTGCTCTGGCTGAGCAGATCGCCGGCAGCCAGGATGCCTTCGTGCAGCTGATGACCAAGCAGGCCGGCGATATCGGCCTGACCAACACCACCTATATAAATGTCACCGGCCTGCCGGACCCGGCGCTGCACACCACCGCCATGGATGTCGCCAAACTCAGCCAGATCATATTGCAGGACGAGCCGGAGATTTTGAATATCTCCAAACAGCAGAGCTACACCTATAACGGCATCACCCAGGCGAGCTGGAACCCGGTTCTGCAGCATGATTCGACGGTGGACGGATTGAAAACCGGGCTCACCAAGGAATCCGGCCATTGCATCGACGCCACCGCCATGCGCAACGGCATGCGGATGATCGCGGTGGTGATGGGCGGCCCGACCTGGCACGCCAGCACCGCGGCGATCGAATCGCTACTGAACTACGGCGAAAAATTCTTTACCGACGCCTCGGTCGCCACCGCCGGCAGCAAGATCGATACGTTGAAAAGCACTGATCTCGATGACGGATCCGTCGATGTCGGCCCCGCCAAAACTTTGGTGCTAACACTGCCCGCCGATGCCGCCAAGAAAATTACCCATAGCGTCACCTATACCGCGGCACTGGATAACGGCGTGACCAAGGGCGAAACGCTGGGCACCATCACCTACACGCTGGATGGCAAAACCATTGCAACCGTGCCGGCCGTGGCGCTGGCCGACGCACCGCCGGCCAGCATGATCACCAAGCTGCAACGCAAACTCAGCAAAATGTTCTAGAGGCTACCCATGACCGATACCCCGCCCGACCATCTGTCCATCAACCCGAACAGCAAGTTTTTCGACGAGGCCGTGCTCGAGCGTGGCATCGGCATCCGCTTCAACGGCACCGAGAAAACCAATGTCGAGGAATACTCGATCAGTGAAGGCTGGGTGCGCGTCAGCGTCGGGAAAACAGTCGATCGCCGCGGACAGCCGATGACGATGAAGTTGAAGGGGAACGTGGAAGCTTATTTTAAGGACGAATGAAGTTGAGCGGTCGCTTTTTGAAAAAAGCTCCGCAAAAACTTTCGCTACTCTGGACCTGGGATTTTCGAGCGCCTGGGGACCAAGTTAAGGCGGCCGTTTCATGTCGAAGCGGGAATCGGGTTTGATCAGCGCGTAGGCGCTGGGGCCGCCGGCGCGCAAAATTATGTCCGCATTGAATGTGTCGAAGACACCGTCTTTCAGCAGTTTTTTGTCGATGTGGATAGCGACGGCTTCACCCAGCACCAGCCAGGATTGGGCCAGAACGCCGGTGTGGGATTTCATCTGGATGATCTCGGTAACCTTGCACTCGAAATTCACCGGACTCTCTGCGACGCGCGGCGGCGCGACGAGCCGCGAAGGCGCCTCGGTCAGACTTGCGAAGGTGAATTCGCTGCTGCCATAGGGCAATGTGGCGCAGCTCAGGTTCATCTGCTCGGCGATGTCCTTTGTCGCGAGGTTCCAGACAAATTCGCCGGTCTCGCGAATGTTTCGCAGGCTGTTCTTGGAACCAACGCTGGAGAAACCGAGAATGGGCGGTGTGTAGTTGAAGGCGTTGAAAAAGCTGTAGGGGGCAAGATTGACGCTGCCGTCCCGGCCTTTGGTGGAGACCCAGCCGATGGGCCGCGGACCGATGATCGCGTTGAACGGGTCATGCGCCAGGCCGTGGCCGTTCTTCGGTTCGTAGAAATGGGTGTTCGCCGGATCGGTCATACGTTGCCTTTGCGCTTGCTTGCTCTGCCATGACATATTGTGCCGAGGCCGGCGATCAATGCGGGAGATGTGAGATGGGCGTTACAATTTACCATAATCCAGGATGCAGCACGTCGCGCAACGTGTTGGCGATGATCAAAGAGCGCGGCGTCGAGCCCGAGGTGATCGAATATTTGAAAAATCCCCCGAGCCGCGCGCGGCTGGTGCAGCTGATCAAGAAGATGGGCGCCAAACCGAGGGCAGTGCTGCGGGCCAAAGGCGATGTCTACACCGAGCTTGGGCTGGCGGATGCGTCATTGAGCGATGATGCGCTGATCGATGCGATGATCGCGCATCCGGTGCTGATCGAACGGCCGATTGTCGTGTCGGACAAAGGTGTGCGGCTGTGCCGGCCGAAGGAGCTGGTGTTTGAAATATTGTAGTTCTCACATCATTGGGATGGGCAGCGCGTCAATTCATCTTCCGTGCAACGAGAAAAAGATGGATTGCTTCGCTGGGCTCGCAATGACGGCGTTACAGCTTAACGGCTGAGATGATGACGCTGGCGTAGGCGTAGGGATATTCATCTGTGAGCGAGAGGTTTATTTGAGGAGCGTAACCTTCCGGGATCATGGATTGCAGCCGGGTCAGTGCGCCGCCGTGCAATGAGAGCGTCGGCTGGCCGGATGGCAGGTTGGTGACGCGTAAGTCGGACATGAATACCTGTCGCCGAAATCCGGTGCCCAGCGCCTTGGCGCAGGCCTCTTTGGCGGCGAAGCGCTTGGCGTAGGATGATGCGCGGCTATGCGCATGGCGGTCGGCGCGCGCGCGTTCCGTTTCGGAAAATACGCGCTGGGTAAAACGCTCGCCGAAACGCTCAATTGATTTCTCGATGCGGCGGATATCGCAAAGGTCGGAGCCCGTACCGATAATCATTGGCGCAATCGAGCCAACGCCCATGCTCCAAATTCAAAAAAGTCTTTTTGCTTCTTTTTCTTCAGAAAAAGAAGGGCCTTACTTGCCTTCACGTTTTCTGTCTCTCGACCTGCGCGATGCCGGCGGCGCCGCGCAGGCCGGCGATGACCTGGTTGAGGTGGCGCAGGTCGCGGATTTCGACGTCGACAAGGGCTTCGAAAAAATCCTGCTGGCGCTGCACGACTTTCAGATTTGCGATGGCGCCGTCTTGTTTTGCGACCGCGTTGGCGATGGTTGCCAGGGACGAGGGCGTGTTGCCGGCGATGACGCTGATGCGGCCGGTGAAGGTGCCGCCGGGTTTGCCGGCCGGGTGGGTGAGGTTGGCTTGGTCCCAGTCCACGTCGATAAAGCGTTCCGGCGTGGAGTTGAAAGTTTCCAACTGCGCGCAGTCCTGCACATGGACCGTAACACCCTTGCCGGTGGTGACGATGCCGACGATTTTATCGCCGGGGATCGGGTGGCAGCAGCCGGCGTAATGGATGTCCATGCCGGGCACGAGGCCGGTGAGCGGCATGCCGGTATCGTGCCGGGCCAGGGTATTGCGGGGCGAACGGGCGGTAAGCGAATTGCCCATGAAGCCGGGGAGCATACGCCGGGCGCGGGCGGCGCGCAGTTCCGGATAGGCGGCGTTGACGACCTCCTTGGGGCCCAGTGTCCCGGTGGCGACGGCGACGTATAAATCATCGAGGCTGGCCTGTTTGAGGGCCTTGGCGACCGGTTCCAGAATTTTCTCCGAACCATCCACGCCTTCCTGGCGGAAGGCTTTTGCCAGTTCGGATTTGCCCTGGTCGCGATGCTGGTCGCGCATCTGCTGGGTGAGAAAGCGGCGGATGCGGGCGCGGGCTTTGCCGGTGGTGACGAAGCGTTCCCAGGCCGGCGACGGCGTGCCGCCGCGGGCGGTGAGAATTTCCACCTGATCGCCGTTCTGCAGTTCATAGCGCAGCGGCATCAACCTGCCGTTGATGCGGGCGCCGACGCAGGTATCGCCGATCTGGCTATGCACGGCGTAGGCGAAATCCACCGAGGTGGCGCCGCGCGGCAGCTGGATCAGCTGGCCCTTGGGCGTGAAGCAGAAAACCTGGTCCTGATACAGCTCGAGTTTGGTGTTTTCCAGGAAGTCGTCGGGCGCTGCGGAGTTTTCCAGGATTTCGAGCAGATCCTGCACCCAGCGGAATTGCTTGAGGTCGGCCGTGGTGGCGTCTGCCTGTTTGTAGAGCCAATGCGCGGCGACGCCGTTTTCGGCGATGATCTGCATCTCCGGCGTGCGGATCTGCAGTTCGATTTTCTGGTTGCGCGGCTGGCGCAGGGTGACGCCGGTGTGCAGCGATTGGTAACCGTTGGCTTTCGGGGTCGAGATATAATCCTTGAAGCGGCCGGCGATGACGGGATAGGCGGCGTGGATGGCGCCGAGCGCCATGTAGCAAGCCTCGCGCGAGGGCACGATGATGCGAAATGCCATGATGTCGGAGAGCTGTTCGAAGGCGACATTGCGGCGCTGCATTTTCTCCCAGATGGAGTAAGGTGACTTTTCGCGGCCCGTTATCTCGACGATTTCAACTTCGGAATCGCGGCAGACGCGCAGCAGTTCCTTGCGCACTTCCTCGATGACGTCAGCGCCTTGGCCGCGCAGAAAATTCAAGCGGGCCTGGATTGTATCAAAAGCTTCGGGATCGAGCTCGGCGAAGGAGCGCGTCTGCAGTTCGGTTTTGACCGATTCCATGCCGATGCGCTCGGCCAGCGGCGCGTAGATTTCCATGGTCTCGCGGGCGATGCGCTGGCGGCGCGGCAGTGCGGAGACTGCGCCGATGGTGCGCATATTGTGCAGCCGGTCGGCCAGCTTGACGATCAGGACACGGATGTCCTTGCTCATGGCCAGCACCAGCTTGCGGAAATTTTCGGCCTGCTTGGTGCGGTCTGATTGTAATTCGAGCCGGGTTAGCTTGGTGACGCCGTCAACGAGCCCCGCGACCTCCTGGCCGAATTTTTTCTGCACGGTGGCCAAAGTGACGCTCGTGTCTTCGATGACATCGTGGAGGAGTGCTGTGATGATCGAGGCGCTGTCCAGCCGGTAGCCTGCCAGAATGGTGGCGACGGCCAGCGGGTGGGTAATATAGGGCTCACCGTTATCGCGCTTTTGCGCCTCATGGGCATTGAAGGCGAGCCCATAGGCGGCGTCGATAATTTTGGGGTCTGATTTCGCATCATAGGCGGCGATGCGGGAGATTAACGGCCCAATTTCCGGATGGGCCAAAGCTACGCCGCCGGAGGCCAGGCCCTCGGGGGATAAAAGCGGGCTTGAAATTTGACGCCCTGCTTTCATGCCATTCTTCAGCGGCGGGATTTGCCGCCGAGCTCGGCCTCGATGGCGGCCTGAATATCTTCAGGGGTCATTTCTTCGGACTCAGCAGCCAAAGCGGCGGCCTCTTCCTCGGCCGAGACGTCCTGCAGACCAAAAATGTTCTGGTCGGTCGGGATCAGGTCGAGCACTTCCTCGTCCACGGGCTCGGGTTCCGGCACGCGGGACAGGGATTTGACCAGATCCTGTTCCAGATCCGGCAGATGCAGGGTTTCCTCGGCGATTTCGCGCAAAGCGACGACGGGGTTTTTATCGTTGTCGCGTTCGATGGTGAGTTGCTCGCCGCGGCTGATGTTGCGGGCGCGCTGCGCGCCCAGCAGGACCAGCTCGAACCGGTTCGGCACTCTAAGGACGCAATCTTCTACGGTGACGCGGGCCATCCGTGGTTCTCCAGCTTAAAAAATGAATATCAGAGCGATCAGATACGCCACGGTCAGGGACAATGCAAGGCAAGCGGCGCCGTGCTAGCGCCAAGACGCGGCTCAGACATGCCAGGGTTCGATTGCTTGCGGGGAAAGGTCGACCAGCAACGAGGCCACGCCGCGCCGCAAGGTCGGATGCCGCCAGGCCGGAGCGACGTCCAGGATCGGGCGCAGGACGAAGGCGCGCAAATGGGCGCGCGGATGCGGCAAAATCACTGGTGGGATCGCGCGGATGGCGCCGTTCAGATCTATAATGTCCAGATCCAGCGTTCTCGGCGCATTGAGCGCGCTGCGGGTACGGCCGTATTGATCTTCGATTGCCTGCAGCGCGGTTAACAGCTCGATCGGTCCGATCTCTCCCTCAAGCCGGGCGACGCCATTGCAAAAATCCGGCTGGGCCGATTTTGGAATGGCCGCGGTGCGGTACCAAGGGGAGGCCGTAATAAAGCGCAGGCCGGGAATGGCTTTCAAGGCTTCCACTGCCGCGGAACAGGTTTCCAGCGGCGACCGATTATCGAGCGTAGGCAGGTTTGCCCCGATGCCGATTAAGATCATAGGTCAGCCATCATGAACAAATTCGTCTCTTTCTATATCCCGTTCTGCTTCAAACAATGTATTAACACGCGACAATTTTTACACTGTTTCATCGTAATTTTTATACATATTCGTATTTTTGTTAAAAGGAAATGTTTTTGAACGTATCTTTAAAAATATTAACCTCTTTTTTTAACATTTATCATCCTGGATTGCCGCCAGTCGGTGCTGGTTCGCTCCGAGGGACAAGGCCTTGACTGTCACAGTCGCCGATGCGCTTGGGGCTGGCTTGAGCCCGGGTCCAGGGCGGGATTGTCCACTTTGTCCGCGGCTGGTGGCGTATCGCGAGGCTAATCGCGCCAAAGAGCCTTTTTGGCACAACGCGCCGGTGCCGAGTTTCGGCGATTTATCGTCGCGGCTGCTGATTGTGGGGCTGGCGCCCGGTGTGCGCGGGGCCAACCGTACCGGCCGGCCCTTCACGGGGGATTATGCGGGCCATCTGTTGTACGCGACGCTGCTTAAATTCGGCTTTGCCGAGGGCGATTATCTGCAGCGTGCGGATGACGGGCTGCGGCTGGTCGACACCAGGATCACCAATGCGGTGCGCTGCGTGCCGCCGCAGAATTTGCCGACGCCGCTGGAGAATAAGGCCTGCAATCCGTTCCTGCAGACGGAAATTGCGGCGATGCCGAAGCTGCGCGCAATTTTGACCTTGGGCACGGTGGCGCATCAGATGAGCTTGCGGGCTTTAGGGATAAGGCTTGCCGCGCATAAATTCGGGCATCACGCCTTGCATGAGCCAAAGCCGGGTCTGCTCTTGGCGAACAGCTATCATGTGTCCCGGTACAATACGAGCACAAAACGATTGGACACGGCGATGTTTGAGGCGGTCGTTCAAAGCATAAGGCAGATTTTGAAGTAGGGCTTCGGCATGGCCACAGCCCATATCCCAGAATAAATAAGAGTCTTTTTGCTTCTTTTTCTGCAGAAAAATGAAGTGCTTGCCTTCCCTTGCCTTTACTTGGCGCGCAGCAGGCGGGCTTTGTCGCGTTGCCAGTCGCGGGCGGCGATGGCGTGGCGTTTATCGTGTTTTTGTCGGCCTTCGGCGACGCCGAGGGTCACTTTCGCGAGGCCGCGCGGGTTGAAGTGGATATCCAGGGGCACGACGGTATGGCCGTCGCGGGCCATGGCGCCGATGAGGACGCCGCGCTCCTTTTTCTTCACCAGCAGCTTGCGGGCGCCGCGGACGTCGAAGCGGGACAGCACGCCGCCCTGGTATTCCGGGATATAGGCGTTGAAGAGAAAGAGTTCGCCGTTGCGCTCGCCGGCCCAGGCTTCGGAGAGCGTGGCGCGGCCGAGGCGCAGGGATTTGACCTCAACGCCTTTCAGAACGATGCCGGCCTCGACGGTGGACAGGATTTTGTAGTCGAAGCGCGCTTTGCGGTTCTGCGCGGCGATGCCGTGCGAGATATAACCGGATTTGCTCTTTGACGGGGCTTCGGTGGCCATCAGTTCAACAATCCAAGTTCCAGCATCGCGGTTTTGACCCGGGCGGCGTTTGCATCGGCGATAGGGGCCAGCGGCAGGCGGCAGGTGGCGGTACCGAAGCCGAGCAGCGAGGCGGCGTATTTCACTGGGCCGGGATTGGATTCCGCGAACATCGAATCATGCAGCGGCACCAGGTGGCTCTGAATTTCCATGGCCTTTTGCACGTCGCCGGCCTGCCAGGCGGCATGCATTTGCGCGCAGAGTTTCGGGGCCACGTTGGCGGTGACCGAGATGCAGCCATGGCCGCCGGAGGCAAGGTAGGCGATCACCGTGTGGTCCTCGCCGGAAAGCTGGATGAAATCGGGTCCGCAGGCGCGCGTGGTGTGCAGCGGCCGCGTGAGATTGGCGGTCGCGTCCTTGACGCCGACGATGTTCCTGTGCGCGGCGAGCCGGGCCATGGTTTCCACCGACATGTCGATCACCGACCGGCCTGGGATATTATAGATGACCAGCGGGATGTCGACGGCATCAGCGACGGCGGTGAAATGCCGGAACAGGCCTTCCTGGGTCGGCTTGTTGTAATACGGGGTCACCACCAGCACGCCGTCGGCGCCGGCGCCCTTGGCGTGGCGCGCCAGGCCGATCGCCTCGGCCGTGGAATTGGAGCCGGCGCCGGCCATGACGGGAATGCGTTTGGCTGCGACCTCGATCGCCAATTCGACGACACGCTTATGTTCATCGTGGCTCAGCGTCGGAGATTCGCCGGTGGTGCCGACCGGCACGATGCCGTTGGTCCCTTCGGCGATTTGCCACTCGATCAGCCGGGCGTAGGCGTCCTCATCAATGGCGCCGTCCGCGCGCATCGGGGTGACCAGCGCCACCAGTGAACCGTGAAACATAACAAACTCCTCTAGAGCGTGGTTCAACCGAACCGCACTCGGCGTATTAAGTGCCGAGTTAGGCTGATGGGGGATGGCCTGCAAGCTGGGGGATGCTAAACCAGTTGCATGCGAGTCCTGCTGATTTTGCTTTTCGGTTTTTTGCCTCTCGTTGCCTTTGCTCAGCAGGCTGGCTCACCCTCGGCCGGGCAGGCGGCCAGCCCACAGGCGGCCAGCCCACAGATAATGGCGGATGTGAAATCCGGCGATTGGAACGATGCGTTTGCGCTGGCGCAGGCGACCGGGGATCCGCTGGTGGTCAAGCTGGTGACATTCTTTCAGTTGTTGGGCGGCGGCGACCCCGATGCGATCCAGGGTTTTATCAGCTCCAGCCCGGATTGGCCGGAGCAAGGCACGCTGGCGCTGCGGCTCGCCCAAGCCAATGGGACCTATACCCCCAGTTATGGTCCGGCGCCGGTGCCGTTTCTGGCGCAGGCGCAAACCCTGCATGCCGGCGGCAACGACACTGCGGCAGCAGCCCTTTGGATCGCCCAGGGCAAGGCCGCCGCGGCGGCGGCCTCATCTGATTCTCAGCTATTGTTCTGGCCAGCGCAGGATCAGCTGGCCCGCGCGCTGCTGATGGAAGGCGACGCCAAGGACGCCTATCAGGTGGTGATTGCGGTTAACCCTCCGATTGCCGGAACCACCGCCCGCGCGCAGCTGGCCGACCGCGATTTTCTCGCCGGATTTCTGCTCCTGCGGTTTTTGAAGGAACCGACCGAGGCCGCCACCTGGTTTACTGATCTTGCCTCTTCTTCCACTGCCGTCATCACCCAGGCGCGGGCCTATTATTGGCGGGCACGGACGGAAACCGGCGCCGCGGCGCAGGCCGATTATACGGTGGCTGCCGGCTATCCCGACACTTATTATGGTCAGCTGGCGGCCCTGGCGCTGGGTGACACCCCAACCGGCCTCGCCACCCGGATTCTGAATACGCCGGAGCCGGGCTATTCGCCCACTGACGCTTTGGACTTCGCCTTTATGGAGCTGCCGCGGGCGGCGTTCCTGCTGACGCAAATGGACGATCCGACGGATGCGCAGATTTTCCTGAACCGGATGGGACAGTCTTGCGCGCTGGGCAGCTGCCGTGAACTGGCGGCCAAGCTGGCGCTGGGCCTCGGCTATCCGCAAAGTGCCATCACGATTGCCCGCAACGCCGGCATCGCCGGGCAAATGCTGATCCGCGAGGGCTGGCCGACACCGGTGACGCCGCCGGCCGGATTGGAGCCGGCGATCGCCTACGGCATCATGCGGCAGGAAAGCAGCTTTAACCCCACCATCGTCAGTGGCGCCGGCGCCGTGGGCCTGATGCAGCTGATGCCGGCGACCGCCAGGCGCACCGCGCAGCTGAACGGCATCCCCTATAGCGGAGTCGGCGATCTGGACGATCCCAACACCAATATGGCGCTTGGCGGCGCCTATATCAGCGGCTTGATCCAGAACTTCGGCAATTGCCTGCCGCTGGCCATCGCCGCCTATAACGCCGGCCCCACCAATGTCGCCAACTGGCTGGCCGAGAATGGCGATCCTGAGATGGGCGCGGCGACCGGCGGGGCCAATATGATCGATTGGGTTGAAGAAATACCTTTTAACGAAACCCGCAATTATGTGCAGCGGGTGACCGAAAGCATCGTGATTTATCGGGCGCTACAAACCGGGCAGGCTGAGAGCCCGCTTGAAAAGTGGTTGCAGTCGTAAGGAAGTACGCCCTTCTTTTCTGAAGAAAAGAAGCAAAAGACTTTTTATATACTGGGACCCGGGCGCTGCGAGACCGCGGCTCGCGCCAGTGATAGGGGATGCCTATGGACTTGCCGCAATTGATCGCCAGCGGTGGTGGTGTTGGTTACGCGCCCCGGGCGCCGGGGACCTTCGGGTCCGTGCTCGGCCTGATTATTGGCGGAATCCTGCTTTATTTCGGGCATGGGCCGTTGCTGGTCGGTATCGTGCTGGTCAGCGCCGGCGGCGTCTGGGCCATCATGCAGATCGGCGGTGGCGACGACGCGGGCTGGATCGTCGTCGACGAAATTGCCGGGCAGATGATCGCTATGCTGGCGCTGCCCTATTTTACTGTCGCCGGGGCGGTTCTGGCCTTCGCGCTGTTCCGATTGTTCGACATCACCAAATTGGGACCGGTCGGCGTGCTGGACCGGCGCCATGACGCCTGGGGCGTGATGGGCGATGACTGGGTGGCGGGCCTGTTCGCCTTTTTCTGCGTGTTTGTCATTCTGTTTCTTTTCCCCGGCCGGCATTAATGGCGGAGCGGGAACTCGCGGCACGGCTGGTGGCGCTCGCCCGGGCGCATCATCTGACCGTGACGACCGCGGAGAGCTGCACCGGCGGGCTGGTGGCCGGCGCGATCACCGCCGTTCCAGGCGCGTCCGATGTGCTGGAATGCGGCTTCGTCACCTATTCCAACGCCGCCAAAACCAAAATGCTCGGCGTGCCGGCGGGATTGATCGGCGCGGTCGGCGCGGTGAGCGAGGCCGTGGCCCGCCGTATGGCGGCGGGCGCCAGGCTGCGGGCGAATGCCGATCTGGCGGTCGCGGTGACGGGTATCGCCGGTCCTGGCGGCGGCAGTGCGGCCAAACCTGTGGGAACGGTGTGGTTCGGACTTGCCGGCCGGAACGGCGAATTGCTTACAAGGCATAAATTATTTACCGGAGACCGCGATCAGATCCGTGCGGCCAGCGTCATTTACGCGCTGGAACTCCTCCTTGGTGGAATCAGCGAATGAGCAAGAATTTAAACCTCTGGGATAAGGCCAAGCGCGAAGGCCGGCGCCTCAGCTTCATCACCGCTTATGACTGCACATTTGCAAAACTGGCAGATGCGGCGGGCGTCGATGGCGTGCTGATCGGCGATTCGGTCGGCATGATGGTGGGCGGCGACCCGCACACCCTGTTCGTCAGCCTTGAACAGATGGAATACCATACGCGGATCGTTGCCCGCGGGGTGAGCAATGCGCTGGTGATGGCGGATTTGCCGTTCGGCAGTTTCGAGGAAAGCCCGGAACAGGCCTTTGGCGCCGCTGTCCGGCTGGTGAAGGCCGGGGCGCAGATCGTCAAGCTCGAGGGTGGCGCTGCGATGGCTGATACCGTTGCGTTTATTTCGGCGCGCGGCATACCGGTTTGCGGGCATATCGGCCTGACCCCCCAGCATGTGCATCAGTTCGGCGGCTTCAGGCGCCAGGGCAAAACCCAGGAAGCTGCTTCGAAATTATTCGATGACGCCGTCACTTTGGCCGACGCCGGGGCGCGCATGGTGCTGATGGAGGCAATCCCGTCGGATCTGGCGCGTGAAATCACGCAGCGCCTGGCGGTGCCAACCATCGGCATTGGCGCCGGTCCGGGGACCGATGCGCAGGTGCTGGTGATGCACGACGTGCTTGGCCTCAATCCGGACCGCGCACCGTCCTTCGCCAAAGCCTATCTCGACGGCGCCACGCTGATGCGCGAAGCGCTGGAGCAATATGCCGGTGAAGTGCGCAGCGGTAGCTTTCCCACAACGCCGGAGGCTGATTTGACGAAACTGAAGTCCTGACTAGTGAGCCACTGCCTTGAAGAAAGCATAGGCCACAATCGGGATCGCCAGCAGCACGTAGATACGCAGCAGAATCAGCAACGCAACCGTGCCGCGGCCAAGTTTTCTCCGCGGCAGCTTGCCTTTGGGCGCGCCGAATGCGGTTATCTCCGAGGCTGTCAAAGCGGGATCATCCGGATTCATTGTCATCTGGCGAGCAGGTTCGGAAATACGGTGATCACGCCGTAAAATGCGCCGACCAGGGAAATAGCGATAACGATGCTGCCGCCGGCAAGGTTGGCTTTCCAGCCATTCGCCAGATTGCCCATGATCTCGCGATCATTGACGAGCAGCAGCAGAAACAGCAGCGCCGGCGCCATCAGCAAGGTGGCGATGACATTGACGGTGAGGGTTATGGCCAGCAGCGGCGCGCCGGGGATCAGCACGATGCAGGCGGCGAACACGGTGGAGAGAATGGCGGCGCCATAAAAAATTCGGCCTTGGGAGAAATCCAGGTTGAGGCTGTGGCGGGCCGAGATGGTCTCCGCCAGCGCATAGGACGAGCTGGTCGAAATCGTCATCGCCGCCAACAGCCCAGCCTCGATGATGCCGAGTGCGAACAGAGTGGCGCCGGTGCTGCCGACCAGCGGCCGCAGGGCGGTTGCGAAATCGGCGCCGCTGGCAAACTCGGCCACATTCACATGGGCGGCAAAAAGCGGCGCCGCTGCAACCAAAGTGGCGACTCCGACGATTGCGGCGAGAACGGCGCCGATGGCCGTGTCCATCCGTCCCTGCGGCAGATCGACGCGGGCCAGCCCTTTATCGACGACAGCGCTCTGCTGGAAAAAGATCATCCAGGGGGTGACGGTGGCGCCGATATTGGCAAGGATCAGCGTCACAAAGATGAGTCTGGAACCGCCCGGCAGCGGGCACCAGGTCGCCAATGCGTGCACGAGGGCGGCACCGTTTGGATGCGCGAGGAGTGCGGCTGGGATAAAAAGCAGATTGCCGGCGGCGAGCACCATCAACGCGCGCTCCCAGGTCGCGTAGCGGCGGAGCCCGAGGGCGGCGGTTACCAGCCCGAAACCGAGGGCGACCGATAGCCAGCTCGGCAAGCCAAAATAGAGCCCGCCGGCTTGAATGGCGATGAACTCCGTCACCAATGTCAACACATTGCCGACGACCAGGTCCGCCATTGCAAAATAGCCCCAGAACGGGCCGAAACGCTGGAAAATCAATTCGGCATGGCCGCGGCCGGTGGCCACGCCGAGGCGCACCGCCATCTCCTGCACCACGAACGCCATGACAAAGGTGAGCAGGATGAAGGGGACGAAAAATCCAACGCCGTAGGCGGCACCGGTGGTGGCGTAGGAGACCATGCTCGGGCCGTCGTTCTCGCCCATCATCACCAGCACGCCGGGGCCGGCCAGCAGCCAGAGCAAATGAAACCAGCGGCCGCGGGACCTGGTCTGATGGATTTTCTGGCGGTCGCGCGTTCTTAGCAAATCCTCGCGGCTGATAGCGTTCTGCGCGTCGCGCAGATCCGTATCGCCATCATCAAAATCCGGGGGGAATTTCCTCATGTGGTCAGCCAATTCCTTCGAACATCCCCTGGGCTTCAGATACTTCGGTCGCGATGAAGGCGGCGGCGGCGCGGATATGGGCAGCTTTGCTGTTATCCTCGTGGATGTGCATATAATAGGAACGCTTTAATGAACTTTTGTCCGGCAGGACCGGAATGAGCCCCGGATAGGATCGGGCAATAAAGGCCGGCAGCACGCATAGTCCGCCGCCGGCCAAAGTGGCGTTAACCTGGGCGATCAAATTGGTGCTGCGGATGCGGGCGTTGATGCCGGTGCCGATGGCGGCAAGATAGTTCAGCTCGGGCGTGAACAGCATATCTTCGATATAGCCGATAAAATCATGTTTGTTGAAACCGGCGGGGCTGGTGATCGGCGGATGCGAATTGAGGTATTCGCGTGCCGCATAAACCATCAGCCGATAGTCTGTGAGACGGCGGGAGACGACTCGGATGTGCTCTGGTGAGGTCAGGCTGATCACCAGATCGGCTTCGCGCTTCGACAGGCTGAAGGCCCGGGCGGTCACCACCAACTCAATATCCAGCTTCGGATGCAGCTGCGCCAGTTTGTGAATCCGCGGCGCGAGAAACCAGGTGCCGAAGCCGTCCGGGGCACCGATGCGGACACTGCCGCTGACAACGGGGTTGGCGCGCTGCGCTGCAGCGGCGGCGAGATACCCGGCCTCCATCGCCTCGGCGATGGGTTGCAGTTTTTCACCGTCGAGCGTCAGGCTGTAGCCCAGGCTGCTGCGGTAGAACACCTTCGCGGATAGCGCTTCCTCGAGGCGCTGGATGCGGCGGGCTACGGTAGTATGGTCGGTGCCAAGTGTTTCAGCTGCAGCCGACAATGTTCCCAAGCGGGCCACGGCCAGGAAATGCCGCAGATCATCCCAGTTTTGCGTTAACTTACGCCCTGCCATCTACCCGATTCTTCCGTGCATTCATGCACAATGATTGCGGCCAAAAGCCCTTCAATTATCTCCTATATGCGTATATGCACCTACTGTCCCACCCTCCCATCCATTGTAATACGAAGAGTGACGGGATTGGCGGGCCAGTAAATCGCTGAGAATGCTAAATTGGATAAGGCCGGAGGATTATTATGACACACGAACTGACCCATTATATTGGCGGAAAATCCGTTGCCGGCACCTCTGGCCGTTTTGCCGATGTTTTCGATCCAAATACTGGCGCCGTGCAGGCCCTCTGCCCGCTCGCAACCCGAGAAGAGGTTGAGGCTGTCATCGCCAATGCCGAGGCTGCCCAACCGGCCTGGGGCGCCACCAACCCGCAGCGTCGCGCCCGCGTGCTGATGAAATGGCTGGAGCTGATCAACCGCGACATGGAAAAGCTCGCTAAGGTTTTGTCCTCTGAGCACGGCAAAACCGTCCCGGACGCCAAGGGCGATATTCAACGCGGCATCGAGGTTTTGGAATTTGCGATCGGCATCCCGCATCTGCTGAAGGGTGAATATAGCGAGAGTGCGGGCACCGGCATCGACGTGTATTCGCTTCGCCAACCGCTCGGCGTCGTCGCCGGCATTACCCCGTTCAACTTCCCGGCCATGATCCCGCTTTGGAAGGCTGCCCCCGCCATTGCCTGCGGCAACGCTTTCATCCTGAAACCCTCCGAGCGAGATCCCTCCGTTCCGGTGATGCTGGCGGAGCTTTTCCTGGAAGCCGGCGGCCCGCCCGGTATTTTCAACGTGGTCAACGGCGATAAGCTCGCCGTCGACACACTGCTCGAAGATCCGCGCGTGAAAGCCATTGGTTTCGTCGGCTCGTCCTCGATCGCCAATTATATTTACGCCACCGCCGCCCAGCACGGCAAACGCGCCCATTGCTTCGGCGGCGCCAAAAACCACGCCATCATCATGCCGGATGCGGATTTGGATATGGTGGCCGACGCGCTGATCGGCGCCGGCTATGGCTCGGCCGGGGAACGCTGCATGGCGATCTCCGTCGCCGTGCCGGTTGGCAAAGCCACCGCCGACGCGCTGGTGAAAAAGCTGATCCCCCGCGTTGAAGCCCTGAAAATCGGCCTGTCGTCCGATGCCGGCGCCGATTATGGCCCGCTGGTAACGAAGGACGCGCTCAACCGGGTGAAAGCCTATATCGATGATGGTGTGGCTGCGGGAGCAAATCTGCTGGTCGATGGCCGCGATTTCCGGATGCAGGGCTATGAGGAAGGCTTCTTCATCGGGGGCACTTTATTCGACAACGTCACGCCGGACATGAAAATCTACAAGGAAGAGATTTTCGGCCCAGTCCTGGCCATCGTCCGCGCGGAAAATTATGCCGATGCGATCAAGCTGCCGAACGAGCATGAATACGGCAATGGCGTCGCCATCTTCACGCGCGACGGCGATGCCGCCCGCGATTTCGTCGCCAATGTTCAGGTCGGCCTGGTCGGCGTCAACGTTCCGATCCCGGTGCCGATTGCCTATCACACCTTCGGCGGCTGGAAGCGCTCGGGCTTCGGCGATCTCAACCAGCACGGCCCGGATTCCATCCGCTTTTACACCAAGACCAAAACCGTGACTTCACGCTGGCCGAGCGGCATCAAGGACGGCGCCAGCTTTGTAATTCCAACGATGGAGTAAGCACTTCTTTTTCTAAAGGAAAAGAAGCAAAAAGACTTTTTTATGCTGGGCCATGGGCGTTGGCGCGGTCACGGCCCATGGCCCGGAGTAAAGAAAGTTTTTTGGTTCTTTTTTTCAAAAAAGAACTGCTTGGCCGTTGCTTGACTTCCTGGCCTTCCTGACCGAAGGCGTCTGCATGTCGACATTTTATTATACCGTGACCTGGGACCAGCTGCATCGCGATGCCAAGGCGCTGGCCTGGCGGCTGAATGAGCGGGGGCCCTGGGCGGGGATTGTCGCGATTACGCGGGGCGGGCTGATTCCGGCGGCGATTATTGCCCGCGAATTGGAGTGCCGGCTGATCGAGAGTGTTTCGATCGTTACCTATGATGACGAGAGCCGCGGCGAGCCGGTGATTTCGAAATATCCTTTGGCGGCGGGCGATGGCGAGGGCTGGCTGATCATCGATGATTTGGTGGACTCCGGGGCAACCGCGAAGGTGGTGCGGAATTTGCTCCCCAAAGCGCATTTTGCGACCGTATATGCCAAGCCTGCCGGCAAGACGCAGGTAGATACGTTTATCACCGAGGTCTCACAGGATACCTGGATCTTGTTCCCATGGGACACGGAGCCGCAATTCATCGCCCCTCTGGCGCGCAAGTCCTGAGCATGGCTGCGGCGCCGTCGGTTGCGGTGTTGATCCCCTGTTATAATGAAGCGCTGACGATCGCCGATGTGGTGACGCGTTTCAAAGCCGCGCTGCCGCAGGCCAGTATTCTGGTCTATGATAATAATTCCACCGATGCGACGGCGGCGCAGGCCCGGGGGGCCGGCGCATCGGTGTTCAATGAGACGATGCAGGGCAAAGGCAATGTGGTGCGGCGCATGTTCCGCGATGTCGAGGCCGATTTCTATATTCTCGTCGATGGCGACGGCACCTATGACCCAGGCATGGCGCCGGCCATGCTGCAGTTGGCGCTGGCCGAGCGGATCGATCTCGTGAATTGCGTGCGGGCAAGCACGGCCGCAGGGGATCAGCCGGAGGCTTACCGGCGCGGGCATCAGTTCGGCAACCGGCTGCTGACCTCCATGGTGACGGTTATTTTCGGCAACCGGCTGACCGATATGCTTTCGGGGTACAAGCTGCTGTCGCGCCGGTTTGTTAAATCCTTTCCGGCGCTGTCGGGCGGTTTCGACATCGAGACGGAATTGAGCGTGCATGCGCTGGAGCTTTCGTTGCCCATCGGGCATTTGACCGGCGATTATAAGGGCCGGCCGGAAGGTTCTGCCAGCAAGTTGAACACGTATCGTGATGGTTTGCGGATTCTCTGGCTGATTGTGGTGCTGGTGAAGCATGAGCGGCCGCTGCAGCTTTTCGGGGCCATGGCTTTCGCGATGCTGGCGGCGGCGTTGGTGTTGGGTACGCCGGTGGTGACGCATTATCTGGCGACTGGCCTGGTGCCGCGTTTGCCGACGGCCGTGCTGGCGACTGGCTTGATTTTGATGGCGGCGCTGAGTTCGGCCACGGGGCTGATCCTGGATACGGTGACCCGCGGGCGGCGCGAAGCGCGGATGCTGGCCTATCTGCAGTATGATTTTCGTGACTCCGGCGGCGCCTGAGGCCCCTGCCCGCTCGGCCATGGCAGGCGGAAGATTAAGTCTGTTGGCGTTTTGCCTGGCGGCCGGCGCGATCCTTTCGATCATCGATCGCACCGATGCCAATTGGGATCTTCAAAACTATCATCTGTACGGTCCGTTTGCGGTTTTGCATGGCAGGCTGCCGACTGATTATTTTGTTGCCGGTATTCAGGGCTATCTGAATCCGCTGGCGGACATTCCTTATTACGTAACTAAATTCGTTTTGTTTCCGGCGCATCCGGTCATCGTTGCCGGGCTGGCTGGACTGCCGTTCGGGCTATTGGCTTTCATTGTGTTCAATATCGCGCGGATCCTGCTGCCCGGCGCGGTGGCGGAAGCAGCACTTGCCGGAATTCTGGGGTTAACCGGTGCCACCATCCTGTCAGAAGTCGGCACGGTCTATGATGACATTCTGATCGCCGATGTTCTGCTGCTCGGCCTTTGGGTTGTTCTGGCAAAACCGGGCAGCCCAGGTATTGCGGGCATATGCGGACTGGCGGCGGGATGCGCCGCGGGTTTGAAACTCACCGCCTTGCTTTTTGCGCCCGGGCTGCTGGTGCTTTGCCTGCTGCAGGCGCGGGGGATGCGGCCAGTGGTGTTATCCGGAATTTTGTTTTGCGCCGCGGTCGCCATTGGATTCTTGGCACTTTGGGGCTGGTGGGGGGCGCTGCTGTGGGAAGAGTTCCACAACCCGTTTTTTCCCGTATTCGGCTCGGTTTTTCCCTCGCCTTGGGCGCCTGCGGTGTTCATCCACGACACCAGATTTTTTCCACGCGATGCCGCGCAATGGCTGTTCTATCCTTTTTTCTGGCTGCAGGGGCATAGCTTCATCGCCTCCGAGGAGCCGCTCCGTGACCCGCGCTTTGCGCTGGTTTATTTGGCGCTGGCAGCCGCGTTGCTCGCCGTTTTTACCCGCCGGGCCGCCCGGCCGTCCCGTAACGCCGTGGCGGTCTGGGCGTTTTTTGCGATCAGTTATTTTTTCTGGCTGATCGGCTTTTCAATTCTGCGTTACGCGCTCGCCCTGGAGGCCATCAGCGGCATCGTGATCTGGACGGCGATCCGGCCGTTTTTGCAGAAGCCTGCGCCATGGATGGTGCTTGCCGGTATTTGCGTCGCGGTGATCGCCTTTACCAAACCAATTGGCTGGGGGCGGATTGGCTACGGCAAGTCGCTGGTCGAGGCACCCATTCCACCGGTGGCCCCGCATAGCCTGGTATTTATCAGCGGCGCACCGATTGGGTTTGTCGTTCCTTATCTAAATGGCCGCGGAAGCGCCTTCGTTTCGCTGGACTGGCTTAGCCCCGGCACGGCGGAATTTCCGGCCGTGCAACATCTGTCACACACGGCAGGGGCGATCCGGCTGCTCATGAATTCGCAAGCCGGAGACGCCGCGATAAATGCGCGTCTCGCCGCATTCGGCCTGACCTATGCCGAGGCTAGCTGCGTCCCAATCCGCTCCGCCGTTCAACAGGCGATCCGGCTCTGCGACGTAAAACCGCGGCCGCCCTAGCCATTCGGGGGCGATTTGGGGGCAATTCGGGCGCGGGTGGCGTGTTAAGCCGCTTTGGGCTAGAAAGCCCTCATCACGCCAGGGTGGCGTGTTCATATCCTGGAAATTGGTCCGGGATGTGGTTTTTGACTGAAAGCGGCAAACGGGCGCGGGGTTCGCTCTTTGATGTTCGCGTAAATCGCCAGGTTTATCCGCGGCGTTTCCGGCCACATGGTCCGTGGCTGTGACGAGGTTCTCCCCCTCACAGCCAGACCCATGCAGCCCGAGGCGCCGCTGCCGTTGATTTTCACGCTGCATCAAAGTCCTCCTGCTTCCGTTCCGTCGCGTATGGAGTGAACAAAGATGTTTGATCGTTATTTTCGTAAAGAGCTGGAATGGGGCGGCAACACGCTGATCCTCGAGACCGGCAAGGTTGCCCGCCAGGCCGATGGCGCCGTTGTCGCCTCCTATGGCGATACCGTGGTGCTGGCGACCGTGGTCGGCGCCAAATCGCCGAAGCCGGGGCTGGATTTCTTCCCGCTCACGGTGAACTACCAGGAGAAATTCTTCGCCGCCGGCCGCATACCGGGCGGCTTCTTCAAGCGTGAAGGCCGGCCGACCGAGAAGGAAACCCTGGTTTCCCGGTTAATCGATCGCCCGATCCGCCCGCTTTTCCCGCATGGCTACAAGAATGAGGTGCAGGTCATCGTGACCGTGCTGAGCCATGACCTGGAAAACGACCCCGATATTCTGGCGCTGGTTGCAGCCTCCGCCGCGCTGACCATTTCCGGCATCCCGTTCTTCGGGCCGGTGGGTGCTGCGCGCGTTGGCTATATCAACGGCGAATACGTGCTGAACCCGACCACCTCGCAAAAGGAAGAGAGCAAGCTCGATCTCGTCCTCGCCGGCACCATTGAAGGCGTGCTGATGGTCGAATCCGAGGCTTCCGAGCTTTCCGAGGAAGTCATGCTCGGCGCCGTCAGCTTCGGCCATGCGGCGTTCCAGCCGGTGATCCAGGCGATCATCGACCTGGCCGAACATTCCGCCAAAGATCCGTGGCCGCTGCCGGAAATCTCGGAAGAGACCAAGACCCTTACCGGCCGTATCGATGCGCTGGCCCGCGATGGCATTCGCGCTGCCTATACCGAAACGGTGAAGCAGCTTCGCCAGGAAAAAATCTCGGCTGCCAAGAAGTCGGCAATCGCGTCGCTGACCGAAGAAGGGCTGGATGCCGATAAGGCGAAAGGCCTGTTCAAGGAGCTTGAGGCGGATATCGTCCGCAACAACATCCTGGACACCGGCCTGCGCATTGATGGCCGCGACACCAAGACGGTTCGCCCGATTATGGCGGAAGTCGGGGTTCTGCCGCGCACCCATGGTTCGGCGCTGTTTACCCGCGGCGAGACCCAGGCGCTGGTGGTGGCCACCTTGGGCACCGCCCAGGACGAGCAGCTGATCGACGCGGTTGAAGGCGAGTTCCGCGAGCATTTCATGCTGCATTACAACTTCCCTCCGTACTCGGTTGGTGAAACCGGCCGCATGGGCTCGCCGGGCCGCCGTGAAATCGGCCACGGCAAGCTCGCATGGCGCGCCGTGCATCCGCTGCTGCCGGCGAAAGACAAATTTCCGTACACGCTGCGGATTGTCTCCGAAATCACCGAAAGCAACGGCTCGTCCTCAATGGCAACCGTCTGCGGCACCTCGCTCGCGCTGATGGATGCCGGCGTGCCGCTGACGCGTCCGGTCGCCGGTATCGCCATGGGGCTGATCAAGGAAGATCGCGGCTTTGCCGTACTCTCCGACATCCTTGGCGATGAAGATCATCTGGGCGACATGGACTTCAAGGTTGCCGGTACCGAGCAAGGTGTGACGTCCCTGCAAATGGATATCAAGATCACCTCGATCACGCCGGAAATCATGAAGATCGCGTTGGAGCAGGCCAAGGACGGCCGTCTCCATATCCTCGGCGAAATGGCGAAGGCGCTCACCGCCGGCCGCGAAGACGTCTCCGGCAACGCGCCCAAGATCACCGTGATCCAGGTGCCGAAAGAGAAAATTCGCGACATCATCGGCACCGGCGGCAAGGTTATCCGCGAGATCGTCGAACAGACCGGCGCCAAGATCGATATCGATGATAATGGCACCGTCAAAATCGCCGCCTCCGACGATAAAAAGGCGCAGGCAGCGATCGAGAAAATCCGCGGCATTATTGCCGAGCCGGAAATGGGCGTGATCTATAATGGCAAGGTCGTGAAAACCGCCGATTTCGGCGCTTTCGTGAACTTCCTTGGCGCCAAGGACGGCCTGGTTCACATCTCCGAACTGGCAGCGACGCGGGTCAACAAAACCAACGACATCGTCAAGATCGGCGATAGCGTGAAGGTGAAAGTCATCGGCTTCGATGACCGCGGCAAGGTGAAACTCTCCATGCGGATGGTCGATCAGGCCACCGGTGAAGATATCTCCGAAGCCGTGGGCGCCAAGGGCCGCCGCGACGCGGCTGCGGAGTGAGGTAAGAACTTCTTTTTCTGAAGAAAAAGAAGCAAAAAGACTTCTGCGAGTCTGGGGCATGGGATTTGGGAATACCGAAGCCTTTGCCCCAAAACCATCGCGTCATGGCCGGGCTTGACCCGGCCATCCACGCCTTCAATTTCTCAATAATAACGATTGCTTCTTCGGCCCGACGCCCTACATTTCCGGTAACTATTTCAGCCGCGAGGAGCTTCATATGCCAGCCAAATTATACCCCACCAAGAACGATCTACCATCGAATGCTAAGCAGACGGTGATCGAGCTGCTGAACGCGCGCGTCGCCGACACCATTGATCTGGCGCTGATCACAAAGCAGGCGCATTGGAATATTAAAGGGATAAATTTTATCGCGGTGCATGAGATGCTCGATACACTGCGCACCCAGATCGACGACTATGTTGATACGATGGCCGAACGCATCATCCAGCTTGGCGGTACAGCTTTGGGCACCGTCCAGACGACGGACAAGAAAACCACGCTTGAGCCCTATCCTACGGATATCCACGCGATCAAGGATCATCTTGCGGCGCTGATTGATCGTTACGGTAAGGTCGCCAATTCCGTGCGCGCGAATATCGACGAGTCCGATGAAGCCGGCGATGCCACCTCCGCCGATGTCTTCACTGAAGTCTCACGCGGGCTGGATAAGGCCCTCTGGTTCCTCGAAGCCCATTTGTCAGCTTAAGATAATCCGCTGTGGCGGCGATCTGAGGCGCCTGCCTGCGCTTCCGGTCCTCACGATCTTAACGATCGCTCCGGTCCGGTTCTCGACTGACGCCCCAGCTGACTCACCACAGCGAATTATCCGCATCTGGGTGGTGTGATATAGGCGCGGATGGATCGTTCTCAAATTGGGTTTGTGGTTGGGCTTAGCGCCGAGGCGAAGTTGCTTCGGCGTTTTGGTGTTCGGGTCGGCGTTGGCGGGGGGTTTCCGGCTGGGGCTGGTCGGGCGGCGGAAAAACTGGTTGCGGATGGGGTGACGGCACTTGTCAGTTTTGGGCTTGCCGGTGGATTGAATCCGGCACTTCATCCTGGCGCTGTTCTGGTGCCGGAATCGGTTGTCGATGATGGCAAAATCTATTTATGTGACCCGTCGCTCGTCGAATGGCTCGGCGGGTCCAACGCAGAACTGATGATGTCCGCAGAACGGGTTGCCGAGACGCAAGGCGATAAGGCGGCTTTGTTTGCGCAGAATCATGCGGAAGCGATCGACCTGGAATCCGGTGCGGTCGCCAGGGTTGCGGCAGCCCGAAAACTGCCGTTCGCCGTGCTGCGCGCGGTGGCCGATCCGGCCTCGCGCAACCTTCCGCCAGCCGCACTCATTGCGTTGAACGGCGCCGGCGAGATCGGATTTTTGTCTGTCCTCGCCTCGGTATTTAAAAAGCCGGGTCAGATACCCGCGCTGATTGCCCTTGGCCAGGATGCCGCCAAAGCGCGTGCCGCGTTGATTGGAAAATTGCGGACGATATGAGCCCTACGGGTTTACGCCCATGACCTGCCTGATCCATTCTGGCAAATTATAAGTGTTGGATATGCGGGCAACTTTGCCGTCCGACAGCGTGAAAAAAGCGCCGGCCGGCAGCACATAGGTCTGGCCGCTGGCGGCCGGCAGCCCTTCGTCCGTATCGATGTAGGCGCCATGCACAGTGAATTCCGCCGCGGCGCGGTCGCCGGCCTCATCGGTTAAGACAACAAGGCCTTTGATTTGCTCGCGGTAGCAGCGGTCCATGCGGATCAGGAAGCTGCGAAATGCGGGTACACCGACCTCTCGGCCGCCCTGGTTGATGTCATGCACGACATCCTCGGTCAGCAGGTCTAGAAATGCCTCCCGGTCGCCGGAATTGAACATCGCGTAATAGGTCTCGATCAATTGGCGGGCAGCTGCGGCGGACATGGTTGAACCTTTGGGAAGTCAGAGGAAATCGATGAATTTCGGCTCGGCAATCGCACCCGGCCAATCCGCATGGTTCAGCACCGCGCCTTGAGTCCGCACAGTAGTAAGCGCGATGGGGTCGAGGGTCGCGAATACCCAGCCTGCCACGTCCATTCTGCCTTCCGCGATAACGCCGTCGGGCGAAAAACCTCGGTCGATCGGACCGTAGATTCCGGCTTGGCCGTGATTCTCATCCAATGTCGCCGACCATGGGGCGAGGCCCACCGTCGGGGCGAGCGCGACGAAACATTGGTTCTCAAGCGCGCGCGCTTGAGCGGAGATGCGCACGCGGTTAAAGCCATGCAGCGTATCCGTGCAGGCAGGCACCAGGAGCAGCCAGGCGCCGCGCTCAACCTGCGCGCGGGCCAGCATGGGGAATTCGGAATCATAGCAGATCGAGGCGCCGATGGTGCCCCAGGGCGTCTTGAAGACACCGGGAGGCTCGCCGGCCTGCACACCCCAGGATTCCGATTCGAAGCGGGTCATGACGCGCTTGTCCTGAAAGGCGATTTTTCCGGCGGGGTTTATCAAAGGCGCCCGGTTACGAATTTTGCCTGCCGCGTGATAGGGCAAGCTGCCGGGCATCAGCCATGTTTTATGCCGTTGCGCGCAGGCGATCATGATCTCCAGTAACCGGTCTGTGATCCGGCATGCGGCGGCAAGTTCGGCTGCCGCCGTCGGTTGATCGGCAACCGCGGCTGCCGCCTCCATACAGGAATACTCAGGCAGCAGCAGCAACTCTGCTGATTTGGCGCCAGCGGCAACGACGTGATCGAGATGCTGCGCATATTCCTCGAGCGTCGTCACCTGGGCGACCTGCCATGCGTGCACGCCGAGGCGTAGCTTGCTGCTCATGCGAGGCCTGCGGGAATTGGCGCGGCGCCGAGCGGTTTGATCCAGAAATCGAGATCATGGTTGAGCGGCTCGGCCTGGGAGATTTCTTTCCAGGCCATTTGGCAGGAAATGCCGGGCAATGGCGCATAGCCGCGCTGCCGCCAGAAGCGTGGCATATCGATGCTGTTTTTGGGACGCGCAGGATGATCATCCTGGCGCCGCACCGCACAGAAAATCGCGAAATCGGCGTTTGCTTCCCGCGCGGCGCGTTCACGCGCTTCGAAGAATTTCACGCCAACGCCTTGGCCGCGAAATGCCGGCAGCAAAACTGATTCTCCGAAATAGAAAAATCGATTTACGTCGAGCCCCCGAGCTTGAAATGGCGCGCGGATAGAAGCCGATTCTTCGCGCAGTGGGAGACAGGTTGAAGCGCCGACAATATCCATTCCGTTGCGCGCTAGAAAAACGACAACGCCCGGGCAACGCGCGTAGACCTCGATATAGCCACCTTCGTAGGCGCCGTCGCCATCGTACAGATACGGCCATTCGCGGAACACGGCGACGCGCAATCTGGCAAGGTCTGGGATTGCCGTGGATATCTGCGAACCCGAGTAGGCCTCCAGATTAATCACGAGCCGCGCCTATCCCGTGGAGATGGCGCTGTCGGCCAAACAATCCATGCCCCGGATAACAAAAGTGTTTTTGGTTCTTTTTCTACAGAAAAAGAACTGCTTCCCTTACTCAGCCGGCAGCGGCGCATTCTTCTTCGCGTGGATTTCCGCCATTTTCTGTTGCACGTGGCTGGAGAACACGAAGTCGGCCTTGCGGGCTTTATCGAGCGGAATGTCCTTGGCCATGGCGCCGTCGGTTTTGATGCCTTTCAGCGCCACCGCGGCAAGTTTCCAGGGCTTCTTGAAGGAGTCGATGACCGCCGAGGCCTCGAAGCCGGAATGCACCATGCAGTCGGCGCATTTTTCGTAATTGCCGACGCCGTATTTATCCCACTCGGTCGTCTCCATGAGTTCCTTGTAGGTTTTGGCGTAGCCCTCGCCCAGCAGATAGCAGGGGCGCTGCCAGCCGAAGACATTGCGGGTCGGGTTGCCCCAGGGCGTGCAGGC
>JAMFSE010000143.1 GCA_026225115.1 Rhodovastum atsumiense | reverse complement strand
CGTGGCGCCTGAACCCGCCGCGTCACAGGCCCCCCCAACTGAACTGAAAAAGCCGGTTGACCTGCGCAGGACCAAACGCCAACGCGTGTTGAAAATGGCCGAACTTGTGTTTGATGTTCCTGGAACATTCATCGATTGCGTGGTCATTGATGAATCCTGTTTTGGCGTAATGCTGGAAACAATGGTGTTTGCGAAAATACCAGAGCGCGTAAAAATTCGCTTTGTCGGCGGCCCAACTTTTGCAGCGTTACGGCGGTGGGCGGACGGCAATAAAATCGGTCTTGAGTTTGCCGGCCTATTTCCGGATGATGAAGCAAGCAAACGCCAGGCTCGGGCGGTCAAAAACGTGTTGAAGGAAGCCTGCGTGCACGCCGCGGTACAAATGCTGCGTGAATTTGATTTCTTCGAAAATGCCACATTGCAGTTGGCCGCCGAGGAAGCTGAAATCGCCATCGCAAAATTGGAATCTGCCCTCATGTAATATACAGCGCTATTTCCTCCATCCGTCGAAGATGATTGGAAAGTTGGAATTTGCTGCCCAGTAACGCTACGCGCGCAACGTTCAAATCCCGGTGAATTTTAATCCGATGTGAACATTAGTTTGATGATGCTTCCACCACACTCCTTCAGAATGAGATCAGTAAATGTCACGAATCGCGGACGCTAAACCAAAGGCCCGATCTCACGTTCAACAAGGAAGCGCGACGCCAAATAGCGCCACCGCTGCAGAATTATTTGTTGTGGCCGGTGATCCCGCATCCGCCTCAGCCGCCGGATCCGGGCCAAGGAGCGGCATAGACAAGCGACGAATAAAGCGCCAGCGCGTGTTGAAAATGGCCGAGTTGGTCTTCGACCTTCCTGGCGCACCCATCGGGTGTCAGGTGCTCGATGAATCCCGTTTCGGGGTGATGCTGGAAACGCAGAGTCTCGCCCACGTACCCGAACGGATGAAAATTTGCTTTGTCGGCGGACCGACATTTGCAGCGCTGAGACGCTGGGCGAATGGCAACAAAATAGGCCTGGAATTTATCGGATTATTTCTCGAAGACGATTTGACGATCGGGCAGGTTCGATCGGTCAGAAATGTTCTGAAGGAAGTTGGCGTGCACGCGGCCGTACAAATGCTGCGCGATCACGAATTCTTTCAAAGCTCACAGCTCCGCTCCGCCGCAGAAGAGGCTGAGATTGCCATCGCAAGACTGGAGTCGGCGCTGAGCTGAACTGGTGCCTTTCGATTAATGCAGATATTCGTACTCGGCATTCTTCAGCCTTTGTTCGCTCGTGGATAACCATACCTCGAATTCCGCCGCCGGCGCCGGACGGGCGATGCTGTAGCCCTGCCCGATCATGCAACCCATTTCGCGCAATAGCTGCCAGCTTTCGCGGTGCTCTACGCCCTCCGCGACCAGCCGGATATTCTCCGATTTGCAGAAAGCCGAAACGCATTTTACCAAGGAAGCGCCGAAGGAGTTCTCCTTGAGATTGATGATATAATCCTTGTCGATCTTGATTTCCGGAATTGAAAAATTCTGCAAATGAGAAAACGAGGTGAAGCCGGCGCCAAAATCATCGATCGAAAGTTTAATTCCAGCAGCACTCAGATTGGCGGCAACCCTGCGGGCCGCTTCCGGATTCTGGATAATCGCAGTTTCGGTAATTTCGAGCGTCAGCATCTCCGCCCGGACATTGAACTTCGCAAAACGCTTCTTGAATTCCTCCGCCAGGTTGCCGTCTTCCAGCATCCTGGCGGAAATATTCAAAGCCACGTCGAGCATGATACCGCGCTGCGCCCAATCCGCCATCTGCTCCAGTACCAGTTCGATGCTCATCATGGTGAACTTATACAACAGGTAAGAAGGCTCAATGATCGGAATGAATTTATCCGGCGCCACCACGCCGCCAAGCGGCGTGCACCAGCGCATCAAGGCTTCGACGCCGACAACCTTATAGGTGTTCAGGTTGATTTTCGGCTGGTAATACATGGCGAATTCACGCCGGTCCATGGCCTCTTCCAGCTCGTTCAGCAAGGCTTGCGCCGGCAATGTCCCAGGCTCCGCCTCAGCATCGGAAGCGCAGACGATTTTGCGTAGACCGGTTTTTGCCATATACATCGCGCCATCCGCCGATGCCATCAGCTTTTGCCGCTCGTCGCCCTGTTGCGGACAAAGCACGATCCCAATGGAAATGCCGACTGAGAGCACCTTGCCGTTGACGATCATCGGGCTGTTGACCGCGGCAAGTATTTTTTCGGCCACGATCGTGGCGGTTTCCGCGCTGTTAATACCAAGGCAGATGGCTGCGAATTCATCACCGGAGAGACGCGAAATCGTGTCCGACTGCCGGCACAGCCCCATCAATCTTTTGCCGACCTGCCGCAGCACCTCATCGCCGGCCGCATGGCCCAGCGTGTCATTCACCTGCTTGAAATGGTCCAGATCCATCATCATTACAGCAAAGGTAATCTTATAGCGTGCAGCGTTGGCGCAGGCCTGGTCAAGCCGGTCGAAGAAAAGGTCGCGGTTGGGAAGGTCGGTGAGGGAATCATAAAGGCTGCGGCGCTGCAATTGCTTTTCGGCCTCGCATAATTTGGCCTGAGCGTCAGCCCAGCGCAGGCCGTTCTGAACAACCGGCACCAGCCTTGCGGAATCCAGCTCATTTTTCGGAATGTAATCAAAAACGCCGCTGCGCATCGCCTTGACGGCGTCGCGCTCAGTGCTGAAGCCGGTGACCAGGATGACGGGACAGATCACATCCTGATCGGCGCCGATCTGACTGAGTATCTCAAGCCCTTCACCATCGCCCAGCCGGCCATCGACGATAATGGTGTCGAACGGGGTTTCATTAATGGCGGCGGTTGCCTCAGCCAAGGAACAAGCCTGGCGGATGTTCACCTCGCCCGGGAAATGCCGCAGGCAGCGGATGATGCGTTCGCGATCGACATCATCATCATCGACCACCAGCAGCTGGAGCGGCGCGAGACCGGTTTTTGTCGCAGCCGTCACGGCCGGCTCAGCGCTGGGGAAGCGTGATTGATGTTCCATAGCTCGTCAAAAGCTCCGCTAATTTAAAATACTTAGGCCCGACGTCGGATTTCACGATGTAACCGGCGACGTGCTTCTGATAGGAGGCCGCCCGGTCCAGATCTCGGTTGGAGGTCGTGAAGACGAAGACGACGGTTTTGTGCAGTTTCTCGTCGGCCCGCAGATGCGCCAGAAAATCCAGCCCATCCATGCGGGGCATGTTCAAGTCGAGCAGCACCAGCATCGGCGGCGCAATGTTCTTGCTCCGATGTTCGCCGCGCAGTATTTCGAGGCCCTCGAGACCATCCCCCGCGGTGGTGAGCGTAAAATTCAATGGCGACTTCCGTAGCACCCTAAAGACCGCTTCCGACGAGACATCGTCGTCGTCAACCAGAAGAATGTTGATGCAGGTTTGCTTTGTTTCGGCGGAAATCATTCAGCGCTAGCCTTCATCTCAAATCGTGGCCAATAGATCGCGAAACAGGCGCCGCCCAACGGGCTGGTTTTTTCAAGGACCAGCTCGCCGCCATGGCTGGCGACCATCCGCCGCGTCACCGAAAGGCCGATGCCATGGCCGGCGGCGGCGGAGGCACGATGAAATAATTTAAAGATCTTTTCACGGGCGTTTTGCGGTACGCCGGCACCATCGTCATCGACGGCGAAAACCAGGAACCGGCCTTCCTCCCGCACCGTTATTTTGACTTTTCCGGCCCGGCCGCCATGATGTTTCAAGGCATTTTCAAGCAGATTTCGCAGACCGGTTAGCAGCGGCGTTTTGCTGGTCACGAAAGACAGTTCCGGCACTTCCACTTCGATCGTAAATCCCGGCGGCGCCTGGGTGAATTCAAGAAGCTCCGCGATCAGCGCCTGCGGGCTGGTCGTTTGGGTCCAGGGATCCCGTGCATTTGAGCGGGCATAGATGAGCAGGTCCTCGATCATTTGTTCGCTCCGCGCAACCCGCTGCTTGGCACGCGCGAAGTTTCTGACGACCGCCGCATTCATCACCGCCGGGTCGAGATCTTCCTCGATCCACTCCAGCAGATCGGCAATGCCGCGCAGCGGCGAGCGCAGATCGTGCGACGCGATATAGGTGAACTCCTCAAGATTGATATTTGCCTGTACCAAGGCCTGCTCCAGCTTTTTGCGCACCGAAATATCGGTGATGACGGCAAGGGTACCGGGACGGTCTTCATATGAAATCGGCGCCAGAGCGATTTCAACTGGAAACGTTTCCCCCGAACGATGCATCGCCAGTAAATCCCGTCCGGCGCCCATGGCGCGCTTGCCCGGCGCCCGCATATAGGAATCGCGCAAGCCCGGATGCCCAGCGCGGCTGCAGGGCGGAATTAATATTTCTATCGGCTGGCCACACACTTCGCCACTCCTGTAACCGAACATCTGATCGAATGCCGGATTCGTCAGGAATATGCCGCCGGTGTCGTCGGTAACGAGCAATCCGGTCGGCAGCGCATCGACGATCGCGGCGAGGCGCTCTTCAGAGCGTCTTTTGATCGAAACATCATTAATGAACGCGACCGACAACATATCATCGCCTTGCCCGATGGTGCCGAGCCCGATTTCAACCGCAATCGGCCAGCCTTGGGAATGCCGGCCGAATAAGGTGCGGCCGTCCCCCATGCCACGAGAGGACGGGTTTGCAAAAAACCCATCGCGCTGCATCCGATGCCCCGCTTGGCTGGCCTCGGGCAGGAGAATTTCGACATGCTGTCCAAGCAGGGCGTCCTCGTCATAACCGAAAAGCTTGCATAACGCAGGGTTAACAAAGCGTATCACGCCCTTAGGGCAAATCGCCAGCACGCCAATCGGCGCCGCATCGGCGATGTCCAGAATAATTCTTTTCATCGGGAAAGGAACGGCCAGATTTGCAGGGTCGCGGCGCCTTTCATATCTGACACAATTCTAAGCATCAAACGTTGCAGTATCATTACGTCTGTGCATATG
>JAMFSE010000142.1 GCA_026225115.1 Rhodovastum atsumiense | reverse complement strand
GTCTTCTTCTGACGTGAAGTAGCTGCCCTTCCAGCCCCAATAGGTCCAGCAGCCGGCAAGGCGATCGAACACCTGCTTGGAGGAGAGCTCGCTGACAAAGCGCTCGTTCTCGGGAAGCTGGCTAAGCGCCTCGGTGTCGGGCACCGAACGCCACAGCCACGACGGCACGGTCTCTTCCTCGACCTTCTTCAGGCGGGCGGCGACGCCGGCCTTGCGGAAATACTTCTGGGCCAGCACGTCGGAGGCGACCTGCGACCAGAATTCGGGCACCTCGACATTTTCCAGGCGGAACACCACCGAGCCGTCAGGGTTACGGATTTCGGATGTCGTTAATCTGAAATCAATTCCTGCGTAGGGTGACTGGCCTTGAGTCGTGTTGCGCCGTTCGATTCGCATTGGTGTTGCCCCGTTCTCTCTCTGACCGGACCGCTGCCCCGCGGCCGGATGTTGTTCCTTGAGCGAATTTCCAGACCAAAGTTGACGACAACTTTGGTCCAGGTCTCCGCACGCTCTACCGGTTGACCCGGCCCTGTTTCTCTGGCCGCCAGACCGGTACAGGCGCTTGCCTGCACATTGCCTTGCCGCCGCAGGGTCTGACCGGAACGCCCCGTTCCAGCTTCGACCCGTACTCTCAACGCCACCTGAGCCGTTTTTGGCTCGTTTTTCCGCTCCGAAATCCCCGTTTTCGGGACAAGAATGCCCGCACCCGCAGCCTCAACCGGCTGGCGGAGTGGTCATTTTTGGAACCCTTTAGGGAGCGATCAGCGGGACCCAAACACACTCGCGCCGAACAGGATCAAAACTAGGACGACTCCATCGCGCCCGTCAAGGATTAGTACGAGTTCCTGAATCAAATACTAAATATGGTGGAAAAGGAGGAATAACAGGGGGTGGTCCGCGCCTGCGATGCCGACAAGTATCAGTGAGTCCTCAGGGATTCCCAAGCGAAAAAAACTTGTTCGGGGGAGCCTTTTCGGGCTTCGTCCCGCTGTTCACAGGGCAACTATTTATTGTGGCCGAGGACTTGCCTCGGCAAGACTCACGTGAAGCTACGGATAAACGTCGCGCGGCGGATTTGGCGCTCGCGCTGTGGCTGCACGAATCGTGTGGGCACACCCGAATCTGGGCGATATCCGCGACTCATGTTTTCCAAGCGGCAGGCATGTCCGCTGGCCGATGGTCTTGGATGGCGATAACCGGCAGGGTGCGGCCGATTCCACCGGGTCATCACCTCATGACACTGCAAACTCCGGGCGCCAAATCGCGCATCGCGCCCGCTGGCCTGATGTTCCTCGCGATCACCTCGGTCGGCTGGGGCTTCAATTGGCCGGCCACCAAATATCTCATCGGCGAACTGCCGCCACTGACCTTGCGCGGTGCGACCGGTGTGATCGGCGCGAGCCTGTTGGCGATCCTGGCGCTGATGCGGGGACAGAGCCTGAGGGTCCGCCCGGACCTTTGGCCGCGGCTGGTGCTGGCGGCGGTGCTCAATGTGATGGGCTGGATGGTGCTGATGGGGCTGGCGCTGCTCTGGCTGCCGGCCAGCGAAGCCGCGCTGATCGCCTATACGATGCCGGTATGGGCGGCGCTGCTGGCGTGGCCCGTGCTCGGTGAGCGGCCGACATTGTTGCGCACGCTGGCGCTGGTGATGGCGTTTGCCGGCCTCGCGGCCATCATGGGCGGCAACGGCGTCACGGCGAGTGTGGCAAAACTGCCGGGGATTATCATGGCGCTGGTGGGCGCGATGGCCTTTGCGCTCGGCACGGTATTGGCGAAAAAGCTGCCGCTGCCATTGCCGCCGATCCCGGCGGCCGCCTGGCAGATCGGGATCGGCTGTTTTCCGGTGGCGGTGGTCGGTCTCCTGATCGACACCCCGCACTGGAACGAAGTCACGCCGACCGGCTGGCTGTTGCTGTTCTATTCGACCGTGATCCAGTTCTGCGTCGCCTATGTCGCCTGGTTCGCAGCACTTGCGCGCCTGCCGGCCTCAGTGGCCGCGATCGGCACCATGGCGGTGCCCGTGATCGGTGTGATGGCCTCGGCGTTGGCGCTGCACGAGCCGCTCGGCCCCGGCCAGATCGCCGCGCTGGTGTTCACGCTGGCCGGTGTCGTGCTGGCGACAAGGTCGTAGTGTTTCATCGTAATCGCCGAAGTAACGTTTCTCCAATTCGGAGTTCACCTGAACCGCATGCAGCAACAAGCCCCGGCCTCATCCTGAGGAGCCGCGAAGCGGCGTCTCGAAGGATGGATGCAACGAACGGACTCGCGGCTATCCTTCGAGACGCGGCCAAGAGGCCGCTCCTCAGGATGAGGTCAGAGCTAGCGCGCGGAGTGATGCGACTACCCGACGGGCAAATCAACCAACAAACCCGCTCGACTTCTCTCCCATGTCCAGTCCTTCCCGAAAAAATATTCTGATTTTCCGAAATCGTAAATCAGTCTATATCCACACACATCCCGTCCCACAGAGGGGCGTTTCGCGATCGTCACGGACGTTGGAACGGGATGCGGTGGACGCAGGTTGCGCCTTTGACGAATGGTGCGGAAGCGGACGGCGAAGTCGTGTGGTCCTGACGCCTCGACGCTGGCGTTCAAGTTGGCGCAGAAAACTGCGCCGGCGACGGTGACAAAAAAGCCCGATCACCGGGGAGAGCACGAAATAAGCTGTTAAAACCATTGCGCGGGGAATGCCGGGCGTTTCCGGTGTGACCGTGGTGACTAACGCGCGTGCTACCTACCAATAC
>JAMFSE010000141.1 GCA_026225115.1 Rhodovastum atsumiense | reverse complement strand
GCGGCGCTCGCTGTTCGAGCCGGTGCACGGCTCGGCGCCGGATATCGCGGGCAAGGGCCTTGCCAATCCGATCGCGATGATCTCGTCGTTCGGAATGGCGCTGCGCTATTCCTTCGACATGGGCGCGCTCGCCGACAGACTCGATGCGGCGATATCAGCGGTGCTGGCCAAGGGCCTGCGCACCGCCGACATCAAGTCGGAAGGCACCATTGCGGCGTCGACCACGCAGATGGGCGAAGCGGTCCTGAAGGAATTGCAGGCGCTGCACGCGTAAGTCCGCGAGCCACCGCCAGCCATAAAAAATGCCCGGTCAAAGCCGGGCATTTTTCGTTGATTTCGAGTCTTGCCGCTCAATACAGCGGGAACGTGGTGGGGTAACCGCCCATGTCCGACGGCGGATTCATCGGGCCGCGATCGATCGGGCGGTTGTTGTTCTCGCGCGCGAATGAGGGGTAGCCGACATCCGGCGGGAACGCATAATCTTGGAACTTGCGGTCGCCGGGCAGCACTTCGACGCCGGCGTCGAGCCAGGAGCGCGTGGTGACGTAAACCCGGGTATGCGGGCCCTGCTGATAGACTTGGTTGGGGCCGCGCGGGCCGTAATAGGGACGGCCGTTTTTGTCGAATTGCTGCAGGCGCTTGGGCTGCGGCGACTGCGCGCTGGCTGGCGTCACGGCCAAGCCGATAACCGCGGTCGCGGCGAGCAACACCGCGAGCTTGCTCGCAGCAGGGAATTTCCAGGTCATCATGTCCTCATGGTCCGGCAGGGCGCCATATCCGATTTGGTGGTCATTTTAACGGCCGGGCGCCTCCGGCCACAAGGTCAATCGGGCCACACTGCATCACAATAATGCCGGGCAGGGCGAAAAAGTTGCATGAAAACCAGCGCCTTGATCGGCCTATCGATAGGTCTTTTGGCAGGCTACCTCTTTATTTGAGCATGATAACCGGGGTCCACTTTTCCGGATCATGCTCCGGGATCAAAGCCCGCCGCGCAGCTGGGGATTTTCGGTGTCCGTCACCCAGTTCGCCGAACTGGCGGAGGTCGCGGCGGTGGCGCAGCTGCCGCGCCTGAGCTCGGCGCGGGCGAACAATTCAGCCAGTTTCGGATCGTTTCCGGCGGTCAGGAGGGTCAGGCGGTTCAAAATGCAGCCGACCGCCGCGCGCCGGGCCGGCAGCGTGTCGCCCTGGCAGGACCAGCCGGAAATCCGCACATCTGGCTGCTCGAAACGTTTCAAGAAGCCGAGACAGGCCGGTGCGTCGCCGGCCTGGCCGGCAAGGCGAAACAGGGCCACCGCGCCGAATTTGCTGTCGATGATGCCTGCCGCCTCCAGCTCGCGGGGGCTGCCCGGGTCCATCCGGTCGGCGATTTCGGCCAAATCAGGCCCCGATTGGCTTACTTCGCTACCGGGGCGATAAATTTCGAGTTCGGCAACGGGCTTTTCGCCCGCCGCGGCCCAGCGCAGGATATCCTTGCGGCCGCCACCCGGATGCCGAAGGATTTCGTAAGCCGCTGTTTTTTCGAAGGATTCAGGCTGACTAACGGCAAACGCCGGAAATGAGCGGGTGGCCAGGCTCCAGCCGGCTTTGGCGGAAGGCTCAAGACCTGCGCTGTCGTGCAATTGGTCCCACAGATGGACGCCAACGATGGCAAGCAGCGCCAGAGACCCCACATAGGCTATCAGGCGGGCCAGCGTGCGACAGCATTCGTCGGCAAAGCTGGTCAGCGCCGGATGAATCCGGGCCGGAGTTTTCGGATAAAGAGGATCGGCACGGGTGCCCCAAAACGATTGCATCAAACGCCCACGCACCAAACCTGGCCGGTATCCGGTCTAACGTTGTCTTAAGGGCGTT
>JAMFSE010000140.1 GCA_026225115.1 Rhodovastum atsumiense | reverse complement strand
GGGTGTTTCTGGCCGGCGCCTGGATTTTGCTGTTCGCAGGCTTGCTCGGTGCGCTGGCGCCGGGGTTTGAATTTCTGCTGTTGTCACGGGCCCTGATCGGGATTGGAACGTCCGCGGCGTATCCGACGGCGATGGTGCTGATACGGCGGCGGGCGGATGCGAGCGGCATTGGCGTGCCGGGCCGGGTAATCGGGAATTTGTCGATCGCCGCACAGGTGACGGCGGTTTTCGGGCTGCCGTTGGGCGGGGTGCTGGCTGGGGCGTTTGGCTGGCGGGCGCTGTTCGCGGTCAACGTGCCGCTGGCGCTGTTGACGATCGGTTTTACCTTGAGCGGGTTCCGCAAGGATGAGCCGATGCAAGTGAGGGGTGCCGGCTCATTGTTGAAAGCCATGGATATGCCTGGGATTTTTCTGTTCGCGGCGGCGATTGCGGGGCTCCTGGTGTTTTTGTCGGCACTCACGCGGCCGGTTTGGGGGTGGCTCGCGGTTTCAGTCGTGGCAGGCGTGGCCTTGTATTTCTGGGAGATTGAGCTGAGCGATCCGCTGCTTAATTTTCCGATGCTGGGGAGAAATCGTCGGCTGCAGCGGACCTATTTGCGGCAGTTGTTGGGGGCACTGGCGAGTTATTCGGCGATTTACGGCACCAGCCAGTGGATGGAGCAGAGCGCGCATTTGGGCGCCTCGGCGGTGGGGTTGATTTTACTGCCTTTGTCCGGGGTGAGCATTGTTATTGCCAAGCTCGCATCCGTGAAGGGCTGGATACGCTGGCCGCTGATCGGCTCGGGGCTGGCGCTGGTGCTGACGGCGGTGCTGATGTTGTTGATGGACCGGCATTCCGGCGTGCCGCTGCTGGTGGCGATGTCGCTGTTGTTCGGCGTTGCCAATGGCGGGTCCGGATTTGCCAATCAGGCGGCACTGTATGGGCAGACAACGGCGGCGGAGATCGGGGTCGCGTCCGGGCTGTACCGGACGGCGAATTATATGGGGGCGATATTCTCGGCCAGTCTGATCGGGCTGACGTTCGGGGCGGCGGCCAGTGACAGCGGGCTGCATGTGCTGGGTTGGGTTATCGGCGGGCTCGGCATTGCCATTGCTTTGCTGGGGGTGCTGGACAGCGCGATACCTTGGAAGGCGTCGAAAGACAAAGGCTAGGGCGCCGGCTGTTGGGTTTTTGCCAGCTGGTTGCGCAGAAATTCGATTTCCTGGCGGAGCTGGTTGGCTTCCACGCGGTCGTAGCTGAGTGCTGCGCGGGCGGCGAAGTCGCGTAGAAGTTCGCGTTCGTCGTAGGAGATGTCGGCGCCGGAGAGATGCGGGCCGCAGAAGATGACGGCGACACTTTCGGTGACGCCGCCGCGGATGGGGACGGCGAGGCAGGGGAAGAGGTCGTCGCTTGGCATGTTGCGGCGCTCCGCGAGGACACGCGGAACCTGGACCGGATTTTCGGCGAAGAGCTGTTCGGCAAACGCCGGGTATTGCGCGAGGTCGAGGCTGTGCAGATCGGTTTCCCTCCAGCCGATGGAGCGGCCGACGCGCTGCAGCGTGCCGTCGATGAGGCGGAAGACGGCGACCGAGGCGAGGCGAAGGGCGGCAGCCGGGGCTTGCGTCAAAGCGTTGTCGACATCTTCAAAACTGGCGGCCTGGCGGATGGAATGGCCGGCCTCATGCAGCGTGTCGCGGGCGCGGTGGTAGCGCAGGTTCAGGACACGTTCGGTGTATTTGGCTGCGGCGTCCTGCAGGCGGGCGAGGAGCACCAGCACGATGGGGCCGAGGATGAGCGGCCAGAGCCAGGGGGGGAGGTCAAAATGCTCCGTGAGGAGCGTGATGTGTTCGTGCAGATAGAGGACGGGGACGCCAAGCAGGAAGGTGAAGAAGGTGAGCGTGGCGCCGCGGCGGAGCGGGATGGCGACGCTGACGACGCGGCGGCGGTAGAGCGCGGTGCCGACGAAATAGGCCATGACCCCTTGCAGGAAATACAGCAGGCCGATGACCGGCTGCGGCAGCGTGGCGCCGAACAGATCGAACGGGATGCCGGAGGATTGGCAGAGGTCAGCCACCAGATAGCAGGGGATGCCGATGACGCAGCCGGCGATGACCCAGCGCATGCGCTGCTCGTCCTGCGGGTGCAGGCTGGGCAGGCGGATGAGCAGGATCACGATAATAGCGGCGTCGAAAATGAAGCCGCCAAAGAAGATGACGTCGTTCAAATTTTCGGTGGGGATGCCGAAGAGATCGGCGCCGACGGCGAGCGCGCAGAATGCGATAATGAGGCCGAGCCAGGGGGTGGCGCGCTCGAGCCGGGACCAGGCTGGGCTCGAGGCGCCGGTGGGGAAGCGGATGGCGAAGATGAGCAGTCCGGCGCAGGC
>JAMFSE010000139.1 GCA_026225115.1 Rhodovastum atsumiense | reverse complement strand
CAGTAGGTTTTGCAGCGCCGGCGCCGATTCCATCGTCAGGCGGACAGCCTCGAGGCCGGCAACCGAAAACAGTATGTCTGTCTTATCGTTCATCCTTGCACAATCGCATGCCCGGCGCTTTGTCCGCAAACCTGTTGCCAGGGCGTCCGCAAGCCGCCTAGTTTCGGGCTAAAGGGAGCAAGGAAAAACAGCATGAGGCCATTGGAAGGGCTCAAGGTGATCGAGGTTGCCATGTGGGCATTTGTTCCCGCCGCCGGCGCGATCCTGGCGGATATGGGCGCTTCGGTTCTGAAAATCGAGCCGCTGGAGGGTGACCCGCTGCGCAATCTCAGCATCGGGGATGTGAAGCCGGGAGATGGCGGCTTCACGCTTTCATGGGAGAATTACAATCGCGGCAAGCGCAGCATCACGCTGGATTTGCGCCAGGAAGGCGGGCTCGAGGTTCTGCACAGGCTGATCGATGACGCGGATATTTTCCTCACCAATCTACTGCCGCGCGCACGGCGGCGCATGAAGATAGAGGTGGCGGATTTGCGGGCGCGAAACCCCAGACTGATTTATGCGGTCGGCAGCGGCGCCGGCCGCCGCGGCCCTGAAGCGGATAAAGGCGGGTTCGATGCCATTAGTTTCTGGGCGCGCAGCGGGATCGCCGCATCGGTGACGCCGCCGGAACAGGACTACCCGCTGGGAATGCCCGCCGGCGCCTTCGGCGACTGCACCAGCGCCGCGGTCCTTGCAGGAGCGGTTGCCGCGGCGGTCGCCCAGCGGGCTTTGACCGGGCATGCCGCCGTCGTCGACGCGTCGCTGCTGAACACCGCAATGTGGTCGATGCAACGTTCCATTACGGAAGCGACGCGGCAGAACGCCATGACCTTGCCACGGGCTAAGCGCGACACCCCGTATAACGCTTTGACGAATGTCTACCGGACTGCCGATGGCCGGTTCCTGGTGCTGAACATGCTGCAGGGTCAGCGCTACTGGCCGGGTCTTTGCGAAGCACTCGGACGTCCGGATCTGATTTCGGATCCGCGCTTTGCGACGGATGCGGATCGGGGAAAAAACATGCGCGCCTGCGTCGCCGAGCTCGACGCGGCTTTCGCGACCAAATCACTGCCGGAATGGCGCGAGATTCTGTCCGCGCAGGAAGGCCAGTGGGAATCCGTAAAGCATGTGGGCGAGGTGAAGGACGACCCGCAGGTGACCGCCAATGACTACATGCAGGAGGTCGATTACGGCGACGGCCGCAGCCTGAAAATGGTCAGCACACCAATGCAGTTCGATGGACAGGCCCTGCGGGCACGCCCCGCCCCGGCGCTTGGCGAGCATAGCGAGGAAGTGCTGTCGGCTTTGGGCTATGACGAAGAGGCCATTCTTGCACTGAAGATTGCCTGCATTGTTTTCTGAGAGTGCCGGCACAAGGGCGAGTTCTAATTTAGAAGAACCCGAAACACTGGTAGTGGGCAAGTTTGAACGGCTGCTTCGCGCCGATATTGTTGATTTAATCGGGAAAATTCACGGCCGTCCTTCAGTGGGGTGGCCGTTACTCCGCAGAGTAACGGCGGTTCTGGGTATTGGTCGGCTGCTCGGCTTATCCTCCAGCTGGGGTTACGCTT
>JAMFSE010000023.1 GCA_026225115.1 Rhodovastum atsumiense | reverse complement strand
GTTCGATGAGCTGCTCGGGCCGGTCCCATGACTTGACCGGGAGACCAGCGCCATGACCGTGCCGCTGCGCGCCGCCCTCTATCTGCGCGTCTCGACGGCGCGGCAGGCCGAGCACGATGTCTCCATCCCCGACCAGCGCAAGCAGGGCGAAGCCTATTGCGCTTCGCGCGGCTACCAGCGCGTCGAAACTATGTGGAGCCAGGCGCGTCGGCGACCAACGACCGTCGCCCCGAGTTCCAGCGCATGATCGAGGCGGGCACGTCGAAGCCCGCGCCGTTCGACGTGGTGATCTTCCACTCGTTCAGCCGCTTTTTCCGCGACGCCTTCGATATGGAGTTCTACGTCCGCAAGCTGGCGAAGAACGGCGTCAAGCTGCTGTCGATCACCCAGGAGATCGGCGACGATCCGGAAAACACTCACACGGCCGGCGTAATCGTTGCTCGTTTGATCGGGCCGGCTACGTGCACGTTCACGCTAGTTCGTCATCATTCGCCGAACCAGTGTAGTAAGAGGTGTATTTAGATACAACCGTAATGAAATATTATTTTTTAAAATCATTAACTTAGGCAATTCAATTGGCGGAGAGGGTGGGATTCGAACCCACGGTAGGCTTGCACCCACAACAGTTTTCGAGACTGTCCCAATCGGCCACTCTGGCACCTCTCCTTGGGGACGCATGCGCTTGCGCGATGCTCTCTAGCGCGCGGCTTATAGGGGGCGGCCATGCAGGGGGCAACTGCCCAAATCCACCCCTTATCAATTGACACACCCTCCCACACGGCTATAACCCGCCGCAATCCGCGGCAGGGTCCTCCCCTCGCCGCGCATGTTGTTTTGAGACCTCTAGATTGGATTTTTTACGATGTTCGCAGTCATCCGCAGCGGCGGCAAGCAATACCGGGTCGCACCCGAACAGGTGCTGAAGGTCGAAAAGCTCGACGCTGAGGCCGGTTCCACCGTCACCTTCACCGACGTTCTGGCTGTCGGCGGCGACGGCGCGCTCAAAATCGGCGCCCCGGTCCTGGCCGGCGCCAGCGTTACCGCAACCGTCATCGCCCAGGACCGTCTGGACAAGGTCATCATCTTCAAAAAGCGCCGCCGGCAGAACAGCCGCCGCAAGAACGGCCACCGCCAGTGCGTGACCGTATTGCGCGTCTCCGCCATCAACGCGGCATAAGGAGCAGCACCCATGGCACATAAAAAAGCAGGCGGTTCATCCCGCAACGGCCGCGATACCGCGGGCCGCCGTCTCGGCGTTAAAAAATCCGGCGGCCAGGCCGTCATTGCCGGCAACATCATCATCCGCCAGCGCGGCACCAAGGTGAAGCCGGGCGCCAATGTCGGCTTAGGGCGCGACCACACCATCTTCGCGCTGACCGACGGCAACGTGCTGTTCGAGCGCAAGAGCGACGACCGCGTCCACGTCTCGGTAACTCCGCTCAAGGAAGCCGCAGAGTAATCTTGCTCGGCCCGCTCCGCATTAGGTAAAAGGCCGGGCAAAACCCGGCCTTTTTTATTCGCAAAACCATGAAATTTCTCGACCAGGCGAAAATCTACCTCAAATCCGGCGACGGCGGCGACGGCGTCATCGCGTTCCGCCGCGAAAAATTCGTCGCCTTCGGCGGCCCGGACGGCGGCGACGGCGGCAAGGGCGGCGACATCGTCTTCGAGGCGGTGGAGAACCTCAACACCCTGATCGACTTCCGCTACAGCCAGCATTTCCGCGCCCGCAAAGGCGGCAACGGCTCCGGCGCCGACCGTACCGGCGCCGGAGCGGACACCCTGCTCATCAAAGTCCCCGTCGGCACCCAGATCATGGATGACGACCGCGAGACCATCCTGGTTGACCTCGACACCCCCGGCAAAAAAGTCACCTTGCTCCGCGGCGGCGACGGCGGCTTCGGCAATGCCCGCTTCAAAACCTCCACCAACCGCGCCCCGCGCCGCGCCGACAAAGGCTGGCCTGGCGAGGAACGCTGGGTCTGGCTGCGCCTGAAACTCATCGCCGATGTCGGCCTGGTCGGCATGCCCAATGCCGGCAAATCCACTTTTTTATCCGTCGTCTCCGGCGCCCACCCGAAGATCGCGGATTATCCTTTCACCACTTTGCACCCGCAGCTCGGCGTCGTCCGCCTCTCCCTATCGGAAGAATTCGTCATCGCCGACATCCCCGGCCTCATCGAAGGCGCGCATGAAGGCACCGGCCTCGGCGACCGCTTCCTCGGCCATGTCGAGCGCTGCGCGGTCCTGGTTCACCTCATCGACGGCGCCGCCGGCTCGGTCGTCGACGCCTGGCGCACCGTCCGCCACGAGCTCGCCGAATACGGCGGCGGCCTGATCGACAAACCCGAAGTCATCGTACTGAACAAAGCCGACGCCATGACCCCGCGCGAAATCTCGTCACGCCGCGCCGCGCTTGCCAAAGCCTCCGGCGCTACCGTCATGGTCGCCTCCGGCGTCTCCGGCCAGGGCGTGCCGGAAGTGCTGCGCACGCTGCAGAACATCATTACCGAAACCCGTCAAAAATGACCCCGGATCTCGCCACCGCCAAACGGGTCGTGGTAAAAATCGGCAGCGCGCTGATTGTCGATGCGCAATCGGCCGCCCCCAAGGCCGAATGGCTGGCCGGCATCGCTGAGGACATCGCGGCCCTGACCGCCCGCGGCGTGGAAGTGATCGTCGTCTCGTCGGGCGCCATCGCGCTCGCCCGCCGCCGCCTCAACCTGACCGGCGCCAAGCTGCGCCTGGAGGAAAAACAGGCCGCCGCCGCCGTCGGCCAGATCCGCCTGGCGCAAGCCTGGAGCGAAGCGCTCTCCGCCCACAACCTCACCGCCGCCCAGCTTTTGATCACACTGGAAGACACCGAGGACCGCCGCCGCTACCTGAACGCCCGCGCCACCCTCACCACCTTGCTCGGCCTGCACTGCATCCCCGTCATCAACGAAAACGACTCGGTCGCCACCGCCGAAATCCGCTACGGCGATAACGACCGCCTGGCCGCCCGCGTCGCCGAAATGATGCAGGCCGATATTTTGATCCTGCTCTCCGATATCGACGGGCTCTATACCGCCGACCCCAAAAGAGACCCTTCCGCCGCGCATATCCCCGTGGTTACCACCATGACCCCCGAGATCGACGCCATGGGCGGGGACCCGCCCCCCGGCTATTCTTCCGGCGGCATGCGCACCAAGCTGGTCGCCGCCCGCATCGCCACGCAAGCCGGCACCGCCATGGCCATAGCCCTTGGCCACCGCCAGAACCCGATCCGCGCCATCCAAGCCGGTGCCCAATGCACCTGGTTCCTGCCCGCCCCTGAGGGCCGCACCGCCCGCAAAAACTGGATCGCCGGCCACCTCGCCCCGCTCGGCGCGCTGACCATCGACGCCGGCGCCGCCCGGGCGCTCGCCAAGGGCTCATCCTTGCTCCCCGCCGGGATCAAATCCATCGCCGGCAATTTCGAGCGCGGGGACGCTGTCGAAATCCTCGCCCCCTCAGGTGCGCGCATCGGCCGCGGCCTCGCCGCCTACTCCAGCACGGATGCCGCCATCATCAAAGGCCACCGCTCCGAAGATTTCGAATCCCTCCTCGGCTGGCGTGGCCGCGATGAGGCAATTCATCGGGACGATCTCGTAATATTTTAGCAAGCAGTTCTTTTTCTGAAGAAAAAGAACCAAAAAGACTTCTATACTCCGGAGCAAGGGCGCGACGCTGACAGCGCCTTCGTTGCGGGGGTGATGGGATGAAAACAGCGTTTCCGGCCGGAACCAGCCCTGAGGCAACTTCCCTCATTGCAACGGCATTCCAAAACCCCGGCGCCGATGGAATCCTGATCGACGCAACGCACTCCCTCCCGATCGATGCCTCGCTGTTGCGCTGGCTCATGCTCGAAGCCATGCCGGCGGAAACCCCGGACATTGCCCGCCTGACCCTGAACGCGGCCAGCATCACCGGCTGCCTGGATCTGGCCGCCACCACCCTTAAAATCATCCCGAGCCTCCGGCGCTGCCGCTTCCTCCCGGGATCCTCCGCAACCGACATCGGCATCAACCTTACCGATGCAACAATCACCGGCTTCGAAATCCTCGGCGGCGATCTCCCCACAATGCGCGCCAATCGCGTCAACGCAACGGGAAGCCTGGTCATGCGGTCCGGCGGCGTCGATCTCTTGGCACTGCCCGGAACCGAAATCCCGCTCTCGATCGCCGGCGGCATCCTGCTCTCGGGCGCCCATATCCGCGGCAATCTCGACCTGCGCGGCATCACGCTCGGCCCGCTGCCGAAAATTGACTCCGATACGGTCGCTTTGCTCGCCGATGGCGCTGCCATCGAGGGCAATCTGCTGCTGTCCGATTGCACCGTCACCGGCGAAATCCGCCTCAACGGCAGCCACCTGCAGCGCAACCTCGACTGCACCGGCGCCAGGCTTGAAAATCTCAAAGGCTACAGCCTCTCAGCCGCCGGCGCCGAGATCGACGGCAGCGCCTACTTCAGCCCAAGCAGCATCGGAAATAACGCCGGCGCCACATCGCGCGGCGAACTTCGTTTCGACGGCGCCCATATTCGCGGCGATCTCGACCTCAACGGCGCCACGCTCACAGCCACCGCCTTTGGGCTCGAGGGCTGGACCCGGATCAAAGCCGGCCCGGACGGCGAGAATGAAAACAACGACAATGAACGCGAAACCTATGCCTTCTGCGCCACCGGGCTCAAGGTTGATTCATCGCTCAATTTTCGCCACCGGTTCACCGCCAATGGCGCCATTTCGCTGACATCAGTGACCATCGGCGACGATTTATTGGCGGATAACAACGCCGCCTTCAATTTTCCCGGCGAAGACGCCGTCTGCCTCGACGGCGCAACAATCAGCGGCGTCGCCGATTTCTCCCATAGCAGCAGCAATGGCATGATCCGCTATGTCCAGGCGGAAATCGCGCAGGGCGCGTACTTCCGGAACTTCACATTCAAACGCTCGGGCCAGCGCCATGCCTGGTCCGATGCCGACCCCGATCTGACCCGCGATTACGGCGAAGATATCTGCGGCCTATACGCCGCCAGCGCGACCATCGGCGGATCTTTCATCTGGAAGGATCTGAACCTCAGGCCGGACACCGATGTGCCACCGGCGCCGGCGCGCAAAATTATTTTCATCGTGCCGGGTGCAGCGGTCACCGAATTGCAGGACGACGAAAACAGCTGGGCTGCCGTCGACCGGATCGATCTTCGGGATGCCGATTATGATCGTATCGCCGAGCTGAACGCGAACAGCGCCTGGCGGCTCGATTTGCTCGACCGCGAATATGCCCCCTGGAACAATCGAGGCTGGAATTATGCCAGGCTGACATGGGAGGTTGTCTATCGAACCGCCTGGCGCCAACAGCATTCAACCGATGCCGGCAGCCTCGGCGAACAGGTCCGCCGCTTCTCCCCCGGGCCCTATCTGCAGCTCGCCAAAACCTTCCGCGAAGCCGGTCTCGAAGAAGCGGCGCGCCGGGTGCTGCTGCGGCTTGAGCGCAACCGTGCCCGCTATGGCGGCTTGCCTTTGATCGGCATGCTCTGGCGCGGCGTGCTCGACGGCGCCATCGCTTTCGGCTCGGCGCCGTTCCGTCCGCTGTATCTCTATATTCCGTTATGGACTCTGATCAGCGCCTGTCTGTTCCAGCGAATCTACGATCTCAACTGCATGCACCCCGTCGAAAACTATATCCACTTCAATGCCATCTTCTACGCATTCGACACGCTGATCCCCTTCGTCGATTTCGACCAGCGCAAGAATTTCGTCATCGATCCGATTTTCTCATTGGGGGGCGCCCTGCTGCTCGCGAACACGCTGCTCGGCTACGCCGCCGCCAGCTTCCTCGCCGCCGGCCTCAGCGGTCTCGCCAAACTCGGCGACGATAAATAACCGCAACCAGCAGAATGCTGCGCGCCAACCCAATCCAAGGTCCCGCAACCCTGCCGGCCGTCCTGAAAGCCGGCGGCAACGACACGATCCGTTCCACCAGCCTCACCGGCTTCACTTTATATGAGCGTCATTTCGTAATGGTCTGGCTGGAAGACGGAAAGGTGCGCCCATCACGCCCAAAGCCAAATTCGAAATCGTCCACCCGTCCATCGTTCAACGCTTCGAGAATTGAGCGATCACAGCGCGCTTATTGGCGTCCTGCGCCGCTCAACGCCCTTATCTCTATCAGAACAGCCATCACCGCATTCAGACCAGCGAAGTCCTGAGATAAAATCTCCTGCAGCTCAAACATGATATCGGTGTTACCCGGCGTGACGCCGGCTTTAGGCGCGCGTTTCTCATCGATGCTCGCTATGAGTTTCTTCAGCGGAGCGAGGAGCGGAATCTCCATCATCTCGGTCAAAACTTCGGATAGAATTTCCACAACCTCCCGGCTCTTTAGACGCCGAATTGCTTCCAACACCGATTTCTCTCGCAGGTATTCGACACAGAATCTGTTCATTGCTTCGAGATGATCCACAACCAGGTTTGCCGCCAGCTGCTGCGCCAGGGCGTTCGCATACCCAAGCCCCGCGACCCGAGACTTGATCTTCTCAACCGCTTCCCGATCAAAAACTTCGCCTGGAACATGCTTGGCGCCCGGTCCCGGCGCCAGCCTGGCAGTCAGCCTGTCCAGATGCGACCCGAACCCCTCGACGATCAGGCGCGACGTATCGCCGGCCGCGCGCGCAACAACGGCATTCTGCTCACGGATGAGCAAGGCGACTTCGTTCACGATATCATTGAACCTTTGCTTATAGCTATTTGCGATCTCCTTCGCGTTCGACACGGCTTTGCGCACCGTTTCAGCCCGCTTGACCGGTGCGTTTTCGAAATCATCAAGATAAGCAATGAGGATGCTCTTATAAGCATCAAGGTCCAGCTTGGAAGCCACGATAAAATTCTCCCGCGCTGCATGCGCCGCCCGCTCAACCTCCCGAAGATCAACCGCCATCGATATGCTCCGCTCCGTAGATCCAGCCGCAAACCTCGCCCAAAATACGCCGGCAAGCAAACAGGATGGGTACGCAAAGCGCAACCATCGCCTCAATCACTCCGAATCAATCAACGCCCGCGCGAGCCTCCCATCCTGTCCACCCTGCCAATTATCCCGCTCGGCTGAAGGCGCCCAACCCGGCAACGGCAGCAGCAAATATTGCGATATCGCATGCAAATACGGCTCATAGGTCGAGCGCAGTTTCGCCAGCCGCATCTCGGCATCGCCATCCCGCCACTCGAGTTCTGCTTCCCGCAGCATCCGGGTCAAACGCTGAAAGCCTTCGGCAGGCAGCCGGTCCTCAACCTCCGACGGCTTCAACCGCAAAATATTGATCGTCTCCATGATCGCCATCCGCCCGACGGCAAAAGTCATGCGCGGCTGAAAGCTTTTCGCATCCGCCACCCCCGTCAGCAAAACCGCGCAGGCGTCCATCATCGTGCAAAGCGCCGCCAGCCAGGACTGGTTATCGTGATGCGAGCGGTAGAAAGCCAGCATCGGAAACGCCAGCTGCCCTTCCAGCAAGGTTGCCGCCCATGCCTCGCAATCCTGCAAATAATCCATCAACTCCGGCATGGCATCCCCCTCGCCATGCTGGCGCAGCAAAAACCCGGCCGAAGGCGGCGAGCCGCCCCGCGCATCCAGCTGGATCACATGCGCCTCCCGCCGCGCGAAGGACTGATACAGCACCGGCAAATACCCGATCACCGCCGCCACCAGCCCAAACCCGTTGGCCGCTTCGATCACCGTCAGAATTTTCGAAGCGGCAGAATGCGGCGTCACATCGCCCAGACCCAAAGTGAAAAAACTCGATCCGCTGAGATAGAAGCTTGCCCCCAGCGAAAGCGGATGCGGCGCCGCGAAATTCAGCCCCCATTCGCAAATCCCATAAGCCGCAATCAGGCACGCCGCCCACATCAGATACAGAATAACCACGGAAAACGGCCCGAACCAGGACAGAAACACTGGCCGAAAACCGGACTCGAACACTAACGCCGCCCGCCGCCACACTTGCCAGATCGGCCGCAGCACCTGCTCGCAATCCGCCGGCTGCGGGAAACCCGGCGCGGCAGCAGTAAAACCTCAAACACATCCTGCAGCACCAGCAGAATGATAATCAGGCTGAACGGCGGGGCGATCCAGGAAAGCTGCAGCATCGAAAACATTTGGATCGTTTAACGTTGCAAACAAGCTTTCTATCTAATCCTACACTAACGTAGCGTTATCAGGATGCGCTACCCCGCCCCGCTTCTGCGCGCAGATCGCATCGATAAACGCCCGCAGCGCCGGCGCCATCTGCCTCTGTGCCGGGTAGCACAGAAAATACCCCGGGAACGGCGCCGCCCAGGCCTCCAGCAACGGCACCAGCCGGCCGTCGGCAATCGCCGGCTCCGCCATCTCGCGCACCGTGAACGCAATCCCCAGCCCATCGATCGCCGCCTGCAGCCCGAACTCCTTGGCCGAAGTGATCAACGGCCCGCGCACCGCCACCTCGAACCATTTCCCGTCTTCGAAAAACTCCCATTCATACGCCCGTTCCTGCCCCGGCCAGCGCCAGCCGATGCAGCGATGCGCCGCCAGCTCCCGCGGATGCGCTGGCGTGCCATGCCGCGCCAGATAGCCCGGCGCCGCCAAGGCGATCTGCGTGATATCCGGGCTCAGCCGCAAGGCGATCATATCCCGCTCGATCACCTCGCCGATGCGGATGGCGGCATCGAACCCGCCCGCCACCACATCAACCACCGTGTCATCCAGCGTAATATCCAGCGTGATCTCAGGATACGCGGCGTTGAACGCGGCCAGCATCGGCGAAATCAGCCGCGTCGCCGGAAACCGGAAACTATGCACCCGCACAATGCCCGCCGGGCGGCCGCCTTGCCTCTGCGCATCGCTGAGTGCTGCCCCCATCTCGGCCACCGCCGGCTGCACCCGCAAAAACAGCAGCTCGCCCGCCTGCGTCAGCGAGACGCTGCGCGTCGTCCGGTTCAGCAACTGGACGCCCACGCGTTCTTCCAATACCCGGATGGTCTGGCTGACGGCGGAAGCCGACACCCCCAGCGAGGTCGCGGCCCGGCTGAAGCTGCGCAGCCCGGCCACGGCGGCGAACGCGCGCAGCTGGCCGAAATCACTGGCGTTCAGAAGCTCATCCATACCGGCCAGTCAAACATTCATTAGCGCAGCTTACAAGCACATTAATTTTATACCCTATTCATAAGTCGGATACATCGGTCCATATCCGGCAGGCAATCAATCCAAGGAGCCCACCATGTCCAAAACCTGGCTTATCACCGGCGTCTCCCGCGGCCTCGGCAAATCCCTCGCTGCAGCCGCGCTGCAGACCGGCGACACCGTCATCGGCACCGTCCGCTCCGGCACGCCGGACATAGCTCCCGGGCCGGGCGCGCTGCACATCCTCCCCCTGGAAGTCACCGACCCCGCCGCTGTTGATGCCACCATCGCCGCCGCCTTCGCCATCAACGGCCGCATCGACGTGCTGGTGAACAATGCCGGCTACGGCCTGCTCGGCGCGCTCGAGCATTCGACCGAGGCGCAGATGGAACATCTCTTCGCCACCGATATTTTTGCCCCCATCCGCCTCATCCGCGCGGCAATCCCCCGCCTGCGGGCCCAGGGCAGCGGCCATATCATCAACATCACCTCGATTGCCGGCCGGGCGCCGCGCGCCGGCTCGCCGCTCTACGCCGCCGTCAAATACGCCCTCGAAGGCCTGTCCCACAGCCTGGCCGACGAACTCTCCGAATTTGGCATCAAGGTCACCGCGGTCGCCCCCGGCGCCTTCCGCACCGATTTTCTCGACCCGCATTCCATCCGCAAATCATCCGGCGAAACCCCGGCCTCCGGCGCCATATCCGCCTCGCTGGCGGCACTGGACGCGATGGCCGGCAAACAGTCCGGCGACCCGGACCGCGCCGCCGCCGCCATTCTCAAACTGGCTACCTCCCCCAACCCGCCGGTGCATCTGCTGCTCGGCACCGACGCGCTGAACCGCTTGCAGGCCAGCCAGAAAACGCTGCAGGCCGACATGACCGAATGGGAACCGGTCACGCGCGGCACCGATTTTCCGGCCTGAAAAAACCCGAGGGGTGCGCCACCCACCCCGCCGTATTCCCTTTCACCAACTTAATGTTTCGAGATTCGCGCAGCCCGGCATTGCCGCGGTTTTTGAATGCTGCCTAATAAAACCATGCGCATCATCCGTAACTTCCGGAGGCTGGGCGACGCCCTGAATCCCCTCCGTCCGCCGCAAATCAGCTTCGTGGCGCGCAAGGACAATCTCCACACCATACGCGGCTGGCTGCCCGCCTGGGCGCCAAAACTCCCCGTACAGATCTTCAGCTACGAGGATTTGCCGCCGCTCGCAGAACTTCCGCCAGGCCTGTGGATCTTCGCCGATGTCGAACGGCTGACGCCGGCGACCCACGGCATCGCCATGGCCGCCTGGGACCATCTTCACAGCCATTACGGCCGCCGTGTCCGCCTGCTCAACCGCCCAGGCGCCTCGCTCTCGCGCCGGCAACTGCTCGACCGTCTGCATCACATCGGCCGCAACAGCTTCGCCGTGCACACCGCCGCCGGCCCGCCGCCCAACGCCCGATTCCCCGTCTTCGTCCGTCTGGCCAACGAGCATTTCGGCGCCCTGACCCCGCTGCTCGCCAATCCCGATGCACTGCAGGACGGCATCAAAGCGGTCGAGGCCAAGGGCTCCAGCTTGGTGTCGAAGAACCATTGTGACGCCCAGACGGAAATGTCGTAGGACCCGCCATTCCTGTCCGCTTTGCCGGCGACCGTCGCGGTTACCGTAAATTTACCGCCGGCCGGCGGACAGATATTGCTGGCCGGTGCAACAGCCATGGTGACTAAAATCTGGGTAATAGCCATAGAACCTCCCGATCCCGCAGCGGTCAGACGCCGCTTTTTGTAACATTCAGTTACAATGGCCAGTTACAATGGATCGGCAATATTCTCAAGAAGTTTCTTTATCGCAACATCTCGGCTACCATTTGCCGAGCCCGGTCCGCCTTGCGCGCCGCACCACATAGGCCGCCCACAGCCCCTGCACCGCCAGCGGCGCCAGCGCAATCGGTAATTTATATGCCGCCGGCGTCAGCAAAAACCCGGCAGCCGTCGCCCCGCCGATCAGCACGAACCCCCAATGCAGCAGCGCCACAATTCCGGCATCGATGCCGCTGCGCTGCGCGATCTGGTACAAATGGCTGCGATGCGCCTGCGCCAGATTATCGCCCGCGAACAAACGCCGCAGCAGCGTGAACGCCACGTCGAACAGCACGCCCGACAGCAGCAGCGGGATCAGCAAGAACGACAGCGGCGTCGCCCCATACCGCGCCGCGGCAATGCCGAACAAGGCCAGCATGAAGCCGCAGAACTGGCTCCCCACATCGCCCATAAAAATTTTCGCCTTCGGAAAATTGAACGGCAAAAACCCAAGCACCGCGCCTGCCAGCAGCAGCGCCGCGGTATAGACAAAAAACCCGCTATACAGCGCCGCGATGGTGGACAGGATCAGGCAGGTAATCAGCGTCACCCCGGCCGCCAGCCCGTTCAGCCCATCGATGAAATTCATCGCATTGGTAATGAAAAGTATGAACACGAAGGTCAGCGGAATCCCCCACATCCCGGCATCGACCAGCCCGAAATACGGCAGCCCGAACAGATGCACCCAAAGCCCGGACCCAATGGCAACCGAGGCCGCCGCAAACTGTGTCGCCAGCTTGATCAAAAACGACAGGTCGAACAGATCGTCGATGAACGACACCGCCGCCATCAACATCGCCGCCCCGATCACGCCGAGAAAATACCCCTCGCCCAGCCGCGAGACGCTGCCGTAGCGATACAGCATCACCACCCCCAGCAGGAACGCCGCCACAATCCCCACCCCGCCGGATTTCGGCGTCACCTGGCTATGGGATTTGCGGGCATCCGGGTGATCCGGCACGCCGATCGAGATCATTACCCGCACCACGATGCCCGAAAACAAAGCAAGGCCGGCGAGCAACGCGAGATGCCGGGGCAGGTTCAGTTGCACCCATGCGGGGATATTTGTCATGCGGCGCGGACCATGGCTGAAAGCCATTTCTTTTAAAATGGCTGAAAGCCATTTCTTTTAAAATGGCTGAAAGCCATTTCTTTTAAAGGGGTCGGAAAGCCCGGCCGTTTTGAAGCCCTGCCCGCCGAACCCGCCCAGTCCACAGAGTTTAAGTAGACTAAACCGGTTCACACGGTTAACGTGTATTCGATCTCATCGAAACCTTTTAGGTTGAACATGGCGCGAGAATCATGGAGGGCATAGCAGTGGCGGCTGAGCTTCCGGCGCAATCCCTGCCGGCCAGCGTCTATCCGGACTACGCCAATCCCGAACTGCTGGATAAAATCCCGCTCACCGCGCAAACCATCCTCGACGTCGGTTGCGCCCAGGGCGCGCTCGGCGCCGCCTACCTCCGCCGCAACCCGCTGGCGCGCCTCCTCGGCATCGATTCCGATCCCATCGCCATCCGCACCGCCACCCGGCGCCTGACCGAGACCGCCTGCACCGACGTCGAGGCCACCCCCATGCCCTTCACCCTCCCGCAGGGGCTGGACTGCATCATCTACGGCGACGTGCTGGAGCACCTGACCGACCCCTGGAGCCTGCTCACCCGCCACGCCGAACACCTCAGCCCGGACGGCATCGTCCTGGTCTGCATGCCGAACGTCGAGCACTGGCGCCTCACCCATCTGCTGTTGAACGGCAATTTCGACTATCAGGACGCAGGCCTGCTGGACCGCACGCATCTGCGCTGGTTCACCCCCCGCAACATGGGCAACGCGCTGCTGCAGGCGGGGCTGGAACTCGCCGACCTCGCCCCCCGCCCCATCGACACGCGTGGCGCAAAAACCTTCGTCAAATCACTGGCCCCGGGCCTGCGCGCCATCGGCGTCGACCCGCAGGAATACCTCAACCGCGCCTGGCCAATGCAGTTCATCTGGCGGGCGCGCAAGGCCCGTAGCCATATCCCTGCCCGCATCCACATCAGCGCCACCGCTTTGCCGCCGCTCGGCGGGGTGAGCGAATTGCGCGTCACCCAGCCGCTACGCGCGCTCCGCAGCGACCCCGGATTGCTCACCGGCATCACCACCGAAGCCGAACTCCCGCGGCACGACGCCGCCAACCCGCATATCATCATCCTGCACCGCCCGCTGCTGCTCGGAGATTCCGGCCTCACCCGCATCAAATCCCTGCTCGCAACAAACGCCGTCATCGTCACCGAGTTCGACGACCACCCCAATTTCATGGCCGGCCGCGGCGTCGCCATGGAGCAGATCCTCACCTTCAAGGCGGTGCACGCCATCCAGACCACCACCCCGGCGCTGGCCGACGTATTGCGGCGGCAAAATCCGGAAGTCGCGATCTTCCCCAACGCCATTTTCGAATTGCCGGAAATCCGCAATTTCAAAAACCCCGAATGTCTGACCCTGTTCTTCGGCGCCCTGAACCGCGAAGCCGACTGGGCCCCTTTGCTGCCCGCTCTAAACGAAGCCGCCCAATCCGCCGGCCCCCGCCTGCAATTCTCCATCATCCACGACCGCGCATTTTTCGATGCACTGGCGACCCCGCATAAAAAATTTACCCCCACCGCCGACTACGCAACCTATCTGCAATTGCTGGGCGAATCCGAAATCGCCTTCATGCCGCTGGCAGATACCGAATTCAACCGCGCCAAATCCGACCTGAAATTCATCGAGGCCGCGGCCTGCCGGGTCACCGCTCTGGCCAGCGCGACCGTCTACGCCCACAGCATCGAACCCGGCAAAACCGGCCGCATCTTCACCGACGGCGCAAGCCTGCGCGCCCATCTGGCCGAGCTGTTGTCCAACCCCGACACCGCCCGGCAAATGGCCGACGCCGCGCGCGCCTACGCCGCCGCGCACCGCATGCTGGCCGACCAGATCACCCCCCGCGCCGCCTGGTACCGCCAGCTTTGGGAAAACCGCGCGGCACTCACCCAGGCATTGCACCACCGCATGCCCTCACTCTTCGAATAACGGCGATAAACCCATGATACGCAGGTTAAGAATCCTCTGGCTGTACTTCATGAGATCCGGCAGCACCGCGAAATGGTGGACGGTCGTGCAAGCCGCCATCCTCGCCGGTAAATTCCGCAGCACAAGACAAGTCATCTCCGCCTGGCCGGCCGGCTCCGTCACACTTTCATCCCGTGTCGCTTTGTTCATGCATTTCGACCGCAACGGCAACGTCTGCGCCCCCGTCCTCAGCTATATCCAGGACCTCGCTGCCAACGGCTTCAGCGTCGTCTTCGTCACCAACTCCGGCAAACTCAGCGCCGCCGCAGAGGCCGAACTTCAAAAAATCTGCGCCGCCGTCTATATCCGCCGCAACTGCGGCTATGATTTCGGCGCCTGGCGCGAAATGATCGAGACCCTGCACCTGCCCAGGCCCGCCACCACCGAACTCATCATCGTCAACGACAGCATGTACGGCCCGCTCCGCAACCTCGACCATATCCTCTCGAAACTGAACTACGCCGAGGCCGATATCTGGGGCCTCACCGAGAGCTGGCAGCAGCGCTACCATCTGCAATCCTATTTCCTCGCCTTCGGCCCGAAAGCCTTGGCCTCGCCTGCCTTCCGCGCATTCTGGGCGCAGGTGAAACCGGTGCCCTCGAAAGTTTTCATCGTCCGCGAATACGAGGTCGGCTTCACCCGCGCCATGCTGCGCGCGGGCCTGCGCTGCGCCGCCATCTGGCGCTACGAGGATCTGGTCGGCATGGTGCTCGGCCAGGATGTGCTCGACGGTCTGATCCGCGCCGAGCGCTCCCGCCTCGCCCGCGCCGATCCCATCGTGGTTACCCGCAAACTGCAAATCACCCGCATCCGCGACGCCGCCGCCCACCGCGTCGCCATGAACCCCACCGCCGACCTGTGGCGCCAGTTGTTGCTCACCGGCTTTCCCTTTATCAAACGCGAACTGCTAAGAAAAAATCCTACGGCGGTTGAGGATCTAGGGGATTGGGTAGAAGTGGTGCGCGGACATCTGGGCCTGGACCCGGAACCCATCCTCGGCGAACTCCGCGCCGGAATGAAGAACAGTGCGCCTTAGGCAGGCAAGGACTTCTTTTTGTGAACAAAAAGAAGCAAAAAAACTTTATATTTTTTGACCGTGCACGTGATGCCTCCGCCATCCCACACCCGCCGTCATTGCGAGCGTCACGCAAAGCATGCATTCGCACGACGCGAAGCAATCCATCTTTCAATTCCTCCAACCACTAATGGCCAACCTGCGCCTATGGAGCCGGCTGCTCCTGGTCCTCGCATGGACCCTCATCGCCATCCCGCTCCAATCCCTCTTCCTCATCCTTCCAGGCCGTGCCAAGCAGCGCTTCGCCCGCCGCTTCTGGCGCGGCATACGCCGCATCCTCAACATCCAGCTCACCCTGCACGGCGAGCTCAGCCTGCACCGCCCAACAATCTACATCGTCAATCACGCCTCCTGGCTCGACATCGTCGTCCTCGGCAGCGTCCTGCCGGCCAGCTTCATCGCCAAGGGCGAGATTGCCCACTGGCCGGCCATCGGCACAATCGCCAGGCTCGGCCGCACCATCTTCGTCTCGCGCGTCAAATCCGGCATCACCCGGGAGCGCGACCGCATCGCCGCCCGCCTGCGGACCGGCGACAGCATCATCCTGTTCCCGGAAGGCACGACCTCCGACGGCGCCCGCATCCTCCCCTTCCAATCCAGTTTTCTGGCCCTCGCCGACGACCCCGCAAAACCCGCCATCCAGCTGGTCACCTTGGTTTATGACCGCATCAACGGCCTGCCGGTTCACCGAAGCGACCGCCCGCGCATTTCCTGGTATGGCGACATGACCATGGCCGCCCACATCCCCGGCATCGGCCGCCTGCGCTCCCTGCACGCCACGCTGGTGCTGGACCCGCCGCTGCCCGCCGGCGCCTACCCGAACCGCAAGCTGCTCTCAGCTGCCCTGCAGACCAGGCTCGCGCTGAACGCCGCCAGCCTGCGCCAGGGCCGCGCGGTCAGCCCGCTATCGACCCCGACATTGCCGCCTGTTATTTCATCGTCATGACCCTGCGCGTCGCCGCCTTCTACCAGTTCACCGCAATCCCGAACCCGGCGGAATTGCGGGCGCCGATCCGGAATTTCTGCGCCGCGCTGGAACTGAAGGGCACAATGCTGCTGGCGCATGAGGGCATCAACGGCACCATCGCCGGCACCCCGGATGCCATCGGCAAATTCACCGCGGCGCTGCGTCAAGGCGCGCTCGGAATCCCCAGCACCGGCCGGCTGGAACTGAAATTTTCGGCGGCGGTTTCCATGCCGTTCCAACGCCTGAAAATCCGCCTGAAACGCGAAATCGTGACACTGAAACAACCGCTGGCAAACCCTGACCAAACCGGCATCTATATCGAGCCGGGAGACTGGCACCAAATCCTCGCCGACCCGAAGCTTGTCCTCATCGACACCCGCAACGATTTCGAAATCGAAATGGGAAGTTTTCCCGGCGCCATCAACCCAAAAACCGCAAGCTTCAGCGAATTCACCGATTTCGCGGAGAAGAATCTCGATCCGGGCAAACACAAAAAAATCGCTATGTTCTGCACCGGCGGCATCCGCTGCGAAAAAGCCAGCGCCTACCTGCTCCAATCCGGGTTCGAGCAAGTCCTGCACCTCAAGGGCGGCATCCTGAATTATCTGGAATCCGTCCCCGCCGCGCAAAGCCAGTGGCAGGGCGAGTGCTTCGTCTTCGACGAACGCGAATCCCTCACCCACGCCGCTTTCGCGCCCAAAGCGGCCTGATGCAATTCGGCAAAAACCAGCTGAAACGCTGCAAATACGGCTGGATGCTCTTCCACGGCCCCTATATCGGCAAATGCTTCGAGCTCTACGGCCAGTATTCCGAATCCGAAGTCAGCGTGCTGCGCGCCTTCATCCGTCCCGGCGACACTGCCATCGACGTCGGCGCCAATATCGGCGACCTGACTTTGCCGATGTCTCAGCTCGCCGGTGAGACCGGCCGCATCTACGCCATCGAATCCCACGCCGAAATCTTCAACATTCTCTGCGCCAACCTGGCGCTGAATAACATCACCAACACCCAGCCCATCAACGCCTTCATCGCCGGCACCGCGAACCCCGACACCTCCGGCCCCTGGGGAAAACACGGCTACGTCTCGAAAAATTTCGCGCCGCCCATCCTGCCCCTCGACAGCCTGACCCTGGACAGCTGCGCCCTGATCAAAATCGATGTCGACGGCAAGGAGCTAGAGGTTTTAAAAAGCGCTGAGCAGACCATCAACAAAACCCGTCCAGTGATTTACCTCGAAAACGACATCGAGGAAAAATCCGCCGCCTTGCTGGACCATCTCCTGCAAAACGACTACCGCCTCTACTGGCACCGGGCCCCAATCTTCGACCCCGACAATTATTTTGGAAATCCAGCCAACCACTGGGCGCCAAAAACCATCGTCTCGCTGATGATGCTCTGCATCCCCACCGAAAAATCCGCCAACTTCACCATCCCGCTGCAACAAGTCACGCATAAGGACGAGTGGTGGGGTAAGATCCAACCGGCGCAAGCGCCGGGGCAACCAACCGGCGCAAGCGTAAATCTTTCTTAACCAGTCTCCGGCTATTGTCCGAGGCAGAGTCTAGGCAAGGATTGACAAAGGCCAGGCATCCCGCCGGCCGCGCATGCAAAAATATTTGCCATGTTTCAAACCCTCGCCGCCCGTCCGGCCACGCAGACCGCCGGCGTCGGGCTCGCCATCGTTCGCAAAACGGTGGAAGCCCGTGGCGGGCAGGTGGCGGTCGCGAGCGACCCTTCGGCGCGCGGCGTCAGGTTCGATTTCACCTGGCCGGAAGCCGCCGCGCGGGAGGCGTCCGCCAAAACTGCCCTCGCAGCTTCGGCCAACGCACAAGTTTGCGTTTCCGAAATTAATCAAACCTTAAAATTGCTGCGCCAAGCTGCCGGCATGCACATACCGGCCACGACGACCCCCCAATCCGCTGGCGCGGAAAAATCCCCGCTCCATCTGCACGGCCACGCCTTCATGACGGCCGACATGCCGGTGATCGCTCACGCCATCGGCGAATTCTGTAACGGCGCCGAAGAAGGCACGCTGCAGTTCTTCGACGCCGCCCTCCCGCATTGCGACCGCTTCATCGATGTCGGCGCCTATATCGGCCTGCTCAGCCTCTACGCGTCCGACCGGGTGGAGGAAATCATCGCCTTCGAGCCCAGCCCCACCCACCAGGCCCTGTTCACCGCCAACATCGCCGCAAACAGCGACTTCCGCCCTGAACTGGAGGCCTGCATCACGATCATCCCCGCAGCCCTCGGCGTCGTCGAGCAGGTCGCCCCGCTGTACCGCAAAGCCTATGCCGATTCCGGCTCCAGCCTCTTCCAACGGGTGGAACGCCAACAGCTGTTGCTGGGTCAGATCGAAGCGGAAGTTCCCATTCTCGCCGCCACGCGAACGCTCGATGCGATCGGCCTGACCCCGGCCACCCTCATCAAGATCGACGTCGAAGGCTCGGAATACGAACTCATCCCCGAACTCGCCCCCCTGCTCGCCCGACACAAACCTTTCCTGCATCTATCGTTCCATCCGTTCAACCTCCTGGCGGAATCGCCCGCGGCCACCGCCATGCTGCGTCTGCGCCGCGGCATGGAACTGGCGGCAGCCTTGCAATTCTACCCGTTCATCTACCTCTTCCAGGCCGGCGCCTGGACCGAAGTGACGCGCGGCAACTACCAGAACTTCATCGACTCATATCTGCTGAAACCAAAGCCGCTGCCCCGGATCGCCTCGCCGCAATACGGCTTTGTCGACGCGGCCGGCTTCTCCGCCATTCCGCTCAACCTCATCGATCCCGCCTCATCCTAGCCGCCCCCATAGGGCCGCGTAATAACTTCCAGCAGATGCCCATCCGGCCCAGGAAAATACACCCCTCGCCCGCCATCGTTATGATTGATCTCGCCGGCGCGCTTGCGCATCGGATCGGCCCAATATTCCAACCCCTGCGCCTTGATCCGCGCAAATGCCGCATCAAACTCCGCCTCGCTGATTAGAAACGCAAAATGCTGCATCTGCACCGGCCCCTCCGCCGTTGCAAAATCCAGCGACACGCCGTTATCAAGCTGGACCACATCAAACCGCCCAAACGTCACTGGCGCCGGCCGTCCCAGCATCTCCGCCAGAAACGCCGCGCCCTTTTTCTGGTCCGTCGACCACACAATCGTATGATTGAATGCAACCACCGGCTAATCCCCCAATTTTTTATGGGAAACCCTATACAACATCCGCGCGCCGCCGTCAGCCGGAATGCGCGAACCACAACGTCAGGCAGGCAAAAGTCGCATTCGCCCCAGCATTGATCTGCGCCGCGTCCGCCGCTGGCGCCGCCGCCAGCCGGGCCAGAAACTCCCGCCACATCAGCCCGGTCCGCTCGCCATAGCCGGCAAAATAACTGCCCCCGGAATCCTGCCCGATGCCAAGGCGCGCCAGCAACTGCTTCTCAATCACCCGCCCGCCAAGCGTCGACCCCTCCATCACATACATCGAGCCGAGCGCCGCCCCGGCACCACCAAGTTCGGGCATCGGGCAGCCAGGCAGCGCCGCCACCGCCACCGGGCTCAACCCCAACGCCGCCAGATCCGCCGTCAGCAAATGCAGGCGCTCCCGCGGACCCGTAAAATCCGCATCATCCATCAACTTTCCCGCAAGCGGCTGCCAGAATTGCCAAAACCCGTGGAACCGCATCAGGATTTTCAAATACTCGGGCCGGCCCAGCTGTTCATCCAGCAGGTTCAGCGTCGTCTCAAGTCGCGCATGCGCGGGCCTGGTCTGCTCGCGCAGCTGCGCCAGCACGCCACGTGATTCCACAACCGCGCTCACAGCATCGACCGCACGCGCTCCGCCAGCACATCCAGCCCGAACGGCTTCGTCATCACCGCCATGCGCGGCCCGAGGCCGCCCTTGCGCAGCAGGCTGTTCTCCGCATAGCCGGTGACAAACAACACCGCGAGCTCGGGCAAAAATACATGCGCCGCATCCGCCAGCTGCCGCCCGTTCATGCCGCCCGGCAGCCCCACATCGGTCAGCAGCAAATCGATCTTTTCCGGCGACTGCAGAATTTTCATCGCCGCCGCGCCGTCCGCCGCCGCATGCACGGTATAGCCCAGATCCGAGAGCGCCTCCGCGAACACTATCCGCAGCATCGCCTCGTCATCGACCACCAAAATCCTGCCTGTGCCGGACGCCGCCGGCGCGCCCGCAACAATACCGCCCGGCGCCGCCAACGGCGCCTCCTCCCCGGCATACCGCGGCAGATAAATCCGCACCGTCGTCCCCTGTCCCGGCGCACTTGAAATCCCGACATGCCCCTGCGACTGCTTGACGAACCCATACACCATGGAAAGCCCAAGCCCGGTCCCCTCGCCCAGCGGCTTGGTGGTAAAAAACGGCTCGAACACCCGCGAGACGATTTCCGCCGACATGCCGGCGCCGCTATCGGCCACCGACAATACGACATACTGCCCAGGCGTCACCTCGTAACTCAGCCTATCGGCCTCGGCATCGACCTCGACATTCTCGGTTGCAATGGAAATCCGCCCGCCGTGCGGCATCGAATCGCGGGCATTGATCACCAGGTTGAGCAAGGCATTATCGAGCTGGTTGGAATCGCAATGCGCCATCCAGGCATCCTCGCCCACCGTCATCTCGATCGTAATCGCGGGCCCGACCGCCCTGCCGATCAACTCGCCCGTGGCAGAGAGCAGCGCTGCAAGATCGACCGGCTGCGGGTCCAGCGTCTGCCGGCGCGAGAAAGACAGCAGCCGGTTCACCAGCGACGTCGCCCGCTCGGCCGCGCCCATCGCCGCGGTCACATGCGGCCCAACCTCATCGAACCTGCCCTGGTCAATACGATTTTGCATCAACTCCAGGCTGCCCGAGACGCCGGCCAGCAGATTGTTGAAATCATGTGCGATTCCGCCGGTCAGCTGGCCGACGGCCTCCATCTTCTGCGCCTGCCGCAGCTGGTCATTCAACTCGGCAATCCGGCGCAGGCTGCGCACGATCACATCGGTGATGCCATGCCGCAGCGATTCGGCAATTTCCAGCTCCCAGGCCAGCCAGGGCCGGGCGTGTCCGTGTTTTGTATCAACCCAGCGGTCGAAGGAGCGCCGCGGCAGCAGGGTCGCCCCCGTCTCCATTGCCTTGTACGGATTGCCGCCCCAGCTCACCAGATGCGGCTCCTCGGGGCGGAACCACAGCAGCATGTCGGTGCCGCCCAGAAACACCGCCAGCACGCCGCTCGCGGTCGCCGCATGCGGAGTCCATGTCGGCCACAGCTTGGACATGTTCTCGGTCTCGAACAGCCGGGCGCCGGCATGATGCGCGCTCAGCCAGAGCGCCAGCTCGCCGATAATATCCGCAGGCGGCGTATTGCCGAGGCGGGTTATGTCACTCCCGCTCAACACCGCGGCGCCGGTGCAGGCGAACAAATCCGCAATCGTCACCTCGGCATTGGCCAAAGCATGCTCATACCGGTCGGACTCTGCCATCTGCGTCAACAACTGGTTCAGGCGTTTCAAATCGGCCCGCCGGGCAGCCTCGGTATTGCCCTGCTCGGCGGCATTCACGCGCAGCGCAAAAACCTCCGTCAGCACAGCAGCAGCAGCGCGCGCACCCGGGTCCGGATAATGCGTCTGCCGGTGATGGCACACCACCAGCCCCCATAAGATGTCATCATTCATAATGGAGATCGACATCGCGCCGTTGACGCCCATATTGCGATGATACTGCAAATGCACCGGCGACTGGCTACGCAATTTCGCAAACGAAAGATCAACCGCGTTGGCGGCAGCGGGGTTTTCCCAATGCGGGCTGACCAGCAGCGCAACCCGGACCGAATCCCTATCGGGCACCCAGCGCAGTCTATTAATGCGGTAGAGCGCGCGCGCCTGAACCGGAATATCGCCGGCCGGAAAATGCAGCCCATCGAGCGACTGCGCCCAGTCCGCAGCCTTGTCCTCGGCAATCGCCTGGCCGTGCCAATCGGCATCGAACCGGTAAATCAAAACCCGCTCATATCCGGTAATCATGCGAATACCGGCGGCGGTGCGTCTCGCGAGCTCAGTCAAATCGTTACGCGCGCCGTTTAGATCGTACAGCGCCTTCTCTAACTGACGCCCCGTTAGCAGCGCGTCCGCCACCTCGAAGTGCAGTTGAACCTCAACCAGTACCAGCCCGGCCTGCAGATGCATCGCCACATCCAGCGCCGCCATGCCACGCCGCTGCAGCGTGAATTTCCACGGCGCCGCGCCGCGCAGTTGGTCGTTGCGCAGCCGCCGGTGCATCTCTGCTTCGAACTCAGGGCCGAACAATTCTTTGACGCGACGGCCGAACAAATCCTCGGGCCTGGCCAAACCAAAGAAATATGGATCCGCATTCGCGCTGACGATCACAACCGCAAAGCCCGATTTCGGGTCCAGCGCCAGCAAGGCTCCGTGCGGCTGAATGGTTCCAGGCGTGGAAATGGGCTCACGGGAACAAACCGTAGCGGCATCGTCCGGCTGCGCAATCGCGTTGGCCAAGATGTCTAGATCCTGTGAGGGCGTCTTATTAATCTCCAGTCCATTAGCAGCAAACCCACCAGCCGAACCTCTCAGCAGTAGAAGTTCCGGCTCACAATGTCGAGAGCGAAATATTCTTCCGCCCTAGCCTGTTTTGTCCTTGTGGTACTCAAAGGAAGCATTGATCATATCCAGCAAATGCCGTCCGGAGGTCGTCGGCGGATATTTTGCAACCTGGCCGGGCGCCAGGCAGGTTTCCAGACACACCACCTCGGCGTCAAAATCCGGGTCGAAGAAATACGGGATGGAATAGCGCTCGCCGCCCGAAACGTTCACCACCCGGTGCAATGTCGATGTAAAAACGCCGTTCGTCCAGCGCTCCATCATGTCACCGATATTGACAACAAAACTGCCCTTAACCGGCGGCGCGTCGATCCACTCGCCACCGGCATTGCGAACCTGCAACCCGCCCGCCGCATCCTGCGCCAGCATGGTCAGACAGCCGTAATCGGAATGCGCCCCGGCACCGATCTGCGCCTCGGTAATCCGCCCCACCTGCGGCGGGTAATGCAGCAATCCCAGCGTCGTCATCGGCGTGTTCAGCCAATGGTCGAAATAGTTTTCATCCAGCCCCAGCGCCATTGCAAAGGCCTGCATCAGCCTGCGCCCCAGCGCCTCCATCACGTCGTAATATGCCTGCATGGTCTCGCGCCAGCCGGGCAAATCCTGCGGCCACTGGTTCGGCCCATGCAGCGGCGTGCCCGCCTGCACCAGCGGATGATCGGCGCCCAGATCCCGCCCGATCTTGATCCCTTCCTTCAAATCGCCATCGGCTTTCTGCTTGGCCGGATCCAGATTCTCCCCGCCCATTTTGAAATAGCCGCGGTGGAAATTCGACTGCTCAATTGCAATCCCGGCCTTCGCCGCCGCCGACTGCTCAAAAAACCGCTTCGCCTCCGCAAAAACCGCGTCCACGAGTGCAGCTTCCACACCATGGTTGACGATGTAGAAAAACCCGATGTTCCGGCACGCAGCGCCGATCTGCGCCGCAATCCCGGCCCGCGCCTTTGCATCGCCGGACAGCAGCGGTCCAATATCGATCACGGGGATTTCAGTCATGCTGACCCGCTTGGCGATCAATCCCGGGTCGAGTTCAATGGTATCTGGCATGCAGCCATGATACCCCTCAACCAACCATCGTCAAAGGGCAAAACTTTGGGCGCATATCTTCTCGGCATCGACCTCGGGGCCGGCAGCCTCAAGGCCACCATCATCACGCAAACCGGCGCCGTCGCCGGCGAAGCGAGCGCGCCCATCACCACCTATGTCCCGCATTTCGGCTGGTCGGAACAGGAGCCGGCGGAATGGTTCGCCGCCCTTTGCGACGCGGTCCCGCAGGCCATCGCCGCCGCCGGCATCGCACCCGCCGCCATCGCCGGCATCGGCGTGTCCGCCGGCGCCCATATTCCGGTCCTCACGGATGCAGAGGGCAGCGTCATCCGCCCCGCCATCATGTGGAACGACCAGCGAAGTGCTACCGAGGCCGCCGATTTGCACGCAAGCGCCGGCGACATGATCATCGCCACCTCGCTCAACCGTGCCAACCCCACCTGGACGCTGGCCATGCTGGCCTGGCTGCAAAAACACGAACCGCACGCCATCGCCAGCGTCACACGCCTCTACCTCGCCAAGGATTATCTGCGCTCGCGCCTCACCGGCAGCTGGGAGACCGACTACAGCGACGTCATCGGCGCCCTGATGGCCGATGACCGCACCAGATCCTGGTCCCCGGAAATCTGCGACCTCATCGGCTGGGATGCGTCCACCCTGCCGCCCGTCGTCAAAGCCACGGACATTGTCGGCACGGTTACAGCGCAAGCGGCCGAGCAGACCGGCCTCGCCGCCGGCACCCCGGTTGTCTGCTCCTCCAACGACACCACCGTCGAATTCTTCGGCATCGGCGCGGACGCGCCCGGCATCGGCGCCGTCAAGCTCGCCACCGCCGGCGTGCTGTTCCTGGCAACCTCCGGCCCCAGCGTAAACCCGCCGATCTCCTGCTACCCGCATATCATCGACGGCCTGTACTACACCGCCACCGGCACCAATTCCTGCGCCTCCGCCCACCGCTGGCTGCGCGACCAGATGTTTGCAGCGGGCGGTTTCGGCGAAATGGATCAACTCGCCGCAACCATCCAGCCCGGCTCAAGCGGCTTGCTGTTCCACCCCTACCTGCAGGGCGAGCGCGCGCCCTATTGGGACCCGCTGCTGCGCGCCGATTTCATCGGCCTCACCATCTCCCATAACCGCGCCCATTTTGCCCGCGCCTTGTACGAAGGCATCGCCTTCTCCATCCGCGACCTGCTCGAATCCGCCCGCGCTCTGGGCCTCAGCTTCGGCACCATCCGCCTGATGGGCGGCGGCGCCCGCAGCGCGCTTTGGCGCCAGATCATCGCCGATGTCACCGGCCTGACCGTGGAGCGCACTGAATCCGGCGACGCCTCCTTCGGTGCAGCGCTCATCGCCGGCATCGGCACCGGCATCTTCGCCTCCCCCGCCGACGCCCTGGCGAAATGCGTGAGACTACTGGACCAAACCGCCCCAGACCCAAAAACTCACGAATTCTACACGGAACTTTTCAACATCTACAAACAGGCCCAAGCCGCCATAGCGCCGCTAAGCCATCAGCTGCACGCGCTCAGCCAAGCAGTCGCTTTTTGAAAAAAGCGATGCAAAAACTTTTTTGAATCTGGGGCATGGGCTGTGGCGGCGCCAACGCCCATGGCCCAGAATTATAAAAGTTTTTTGCCGCACCGGCGGCCCGGTTCTTTTTTTTAAAAAGAAGTGCCTTCCTAAGCTTTGGTCTTCAGTAAATCACGTATCTCGCCCAACAGGCTCTCCGTCGGCGTCGGCGCCGGATCCGCCGGCGGCGGCGACTTATAAACTTTCGACACCAGCCGCACCAGCCAGAAGATCGCAAACGCCACGATCATAAAATTGATCACGGCGTTCAAAAACACGCCGTAATTCAGCGTCACCGACCCGGCCTTCACCGCATCGGCCAGCGTCGGCTCAACCGGCCCCTTCAGCGTGACGAACAGGTTCGAGAAATCCACCCCGCCCGAGACCAGCCCGATCAGCGGCGTGATCATATCCTTCACCAGGCTGCCGACGATCCCGGTAAACGCCGCGCCGATGACGACGCCGACCGCCAGATCAACGACGTTGCCGCGCATGATGAACGCCTTGAACTCATCGACCCAGGCAGGCGTTTTTACCGATTTGAGAACCTGTGACATCCGTAAAACTCCCTTTGCTTACAATTCACCGCGGTGATTCTACAGCCACGCTAAAGCGGTTCGCCGGAACATGGCAAATCGGCGCAAAGGTGAGGTTTTCGTCATCTGAGAGATTAATGCTTGCCCGGCTCGACTCGGGTGTGAGGTAACGCGAGTTCGATTCCACTCGGAGGACGAAAGCGGATGGACTTATATTTTAACCGCAGATTCATGCCCTTGGCAGCCATTGCGACGATTCTGACCCCGCTGGCGCTCGGTGGTTGCGGCAAGAGCCAGCCGGGCCGCCTATCCGGCGGCGCTGCCGGGGGGGCTGCCACCGGCGCTGTAATAGGAATCATCGGCGGCCCAATCGGCGTGGTTGTCGGTGCCGGCATCGGCGCCGGAATCGGCTCGCTCACCGCCACCACCACCACCCCCAAGCAGGTCAACCTGGGCAACCCGCCCTGGCAAAAAGGCGACCCCAAGACCGCGGCCCTACCTCCAACTGCGGCTCCCCCACCCTCATGAAGATTTAAAAGCCCAAGTCCCGGGATTGTTTCAAAACGTGCTGTGCTGAGTCAGCTGGGGCGTGTTTCGAGAACTGGACCGGAGCGGCCTCCAGGCCGTGAGGACCAGGAGCGCAGAACCGCGCCTCAGATGGCCAGCATAGCGCATTTTCAAACAGTCCCTAAGAGACGCCGCCTGAGACATAGGCGCGAAGGCTATCGACTTCATGCTCTTGTTGAGAGAGGCGGGCCTTAACCACATCCCCAATACTCACCAGCCCCACCAGTTTTCCGCTCTCGACCACGGGCAGATGCCGGAACCTTCCATCGGTCATCATTTCCATCGCTTCCGCCACCGTGGTCTCCGGTGAAGTCATCTTCGGCGACCGCGTCATCAACTGATCCGCCGTCATCTCGAAGGTGGCGCTGGCATAACTGGCAAGCGTGCGAACAATATCGCGCTCGCTCAAAATTCCGGCCAGCTGATCGCCCTCGCAAACAAGGACAGCACCGATGCGATTATCCGCCAGTATTTTTATGACTTCCGAAATCCGCGTGGCGGGCCCCACCGACAATATCGAGCCGCCTTTGGACTTCAAGATCGCCGCGAGATTCATAACGTCATTCTCCTCAAAGCTGATTATGGCGCTTCAACCTCGGGTAATCAAACAAAATTAACATCGGCGCCGCCATCCGATTCCTCTGCATTGCAGCATTAACCCGGCGTTCAGGAAATCCGTTCCGGTACAAAAACAATTGGCGGCCGGCCGAACAAATGCTGGCTCTCTATCAGAGTCAGCTCATCGGCCCGCGCGCTTGCGGTCGCCTCAAGCACGGCCTGCACCGCCGAACAGGCGCAGCCCATCGCCGCCGCGGTATCCCGCCGCGCCAGAAAATCATCCAGGAAAATCGCCGCGAACAAATCGCCGGCGCCGAAAAATTTCTGCCCGAGATTGCGTAAATTCAACCGCCAGGCGCCGGTCGCGTCCAACGCCATCACATCCAGCGTCGCCGCCGGCGTATCGGCGCCGACAAAACTCGTCAGCAGCACAATCCCCGGGCCCATAGCCTGAACTTCCCGCATCGCCTGCAGGGCCTCCCACCGCGTGCCGGGCTCACTGTGCGTAAGCAGCCCCAGCTCAAACCCGTTCGGCGTCACAATATCGGCCATCGCCGCCAGGTCCCGCATCTGCCCGACGATGTCGGCGTTGACATAAAGCCGCCCATCATCGCCCAGAACCGGATCGCATAGATATACCGACCCCGGTGTCCCCGCTTTCGCCTGCGCTACGGCGCTGCGCACAATATCCGCCGCCTCCGCCTGGCCGAGATAGCCCGACAGCACCGCCTCGCAGCGCCCGAAACACGCCCGCCCGGCCAGCCCTTCCAAAACCATCGCCTGCAGCGCGATCGGGATCGGCCCGCCCTGCGCGCCGCCGTGCGCCGGATGGTGCGACAGCAATACCGTCGGCAGCGGCCAAACCTCCCGCCCCAGGCGCTGCAGCGCAAACACGGCCGCGGAATTCCCGACATAACCGCTGGCCAGCTGCGACTGTATGGACAAAATTCCCATGCGCCACCCAAACACCAGTTTCCGGCCGCGCGCCATAGCCCCCGCACCCGCCCTTTTGCGTGGCCTTTCCCCATTGCGGAGCAGCCTTGCCTTTAGTCCGGTCCAAGGCCAAAACCCCCCTCAATGGCCCGCTCTCGCGTCCTCACCCGGATCGACCGTTATGTACTCAGCCAATTGACGCTGTCGCTGGTCCTGGTCACCGCCGGGCTGGTAGCGTTGATCTGGCTGACGCAATCGCTGCGATTCATCCAGATCATCGTCAACCGCGGACTCTCGCCGCTGGTTTTCGTAAAGCTGACCTTCCTGCTGATCCCAAGCTTCGTTGCGACCATCCTGCCGATCACCTGTTTCATCGTCGTGCTGTTCATCTACGCCCGCCTTGCCGGCGACCGGGAACTCACCGTCATGCGCGCCGCCGGCATGTCCGACCTCACCCTCGCCCGTCCGGCGCTGATGGTCGCCGCCGCGGCCATGCTGATCTGCTATTTCCTCAACATCTTCCTGGTCCCCGCCAGCCTCAACTCCTTCCGCGCCTACGAGTTCGAGATCCGCAACCAGATCGCCGCATTCCTGCTGGAGCCGGGCGTCTTCACCCCCGTCTCCAGCGACGTCACCGTCTATGTGCAATCGCGCGGCAGCGACAACAGCCTGCGCGGCATCCTCATTGAGGACGGCAGGCAGAGCGATTCCCCCGCCACCATCCTGGCCCGTTCCGGCCAGCTCACGGTCAGCGCCAACGGCCCGATCGTGCAGCTGGAACACGGCTCACGCGAGCAGCTGGACGCGCAAACCGGCCGCCTCGACCTGCTGACCTTCGAGCGCAACACCGTCAATCTTTCCGGCAGCCAGCAAAGCGAGGCCGCCGGCCGGCCCGACGCCGCCGACGCCTCGCTGTTCGAACTGCTGCATCCCGGTCCGGGCCTTAGCGCCGCCGACCAATCCAAATGGCTGATCGAGGCGCATCGCCGCCTCACCGCGCCGCTGACCGTCGTGAGCTTCACGCTGATCGGTTTGCTGGCGACGCTTGGCGGCGCCTTCCGCCGCCACGGCGGCCTGCTGCGCCCGTTTCTGGCCGTGGCGATCGTCACCTTGCTGGTTGCGGCCGGGCTCGGCGTCAACAATTTCGTCGCCAAGCATTTGACGCTGCTGCCCATGATCTGGCTGGTCACATTGCTGCCCGGGCTTGCCGCCGGCGTCATGCTGTTCATGCCGCGCAGTCTGGTCCAGCCGCGCCTGCGCCGTCCGGCCGCGCAATGAGCGCCTCGAACGCGATCCCGTTCACGCTGTCGGTCTATTTCGGCCGCCAGTTCGCCGCCGCCGTCCTGGTCATGCTGGCGGCGCTCTCTGCGCTGGTGGCGCTGTTCGACTTCCTGGAACTGCTTCGCGAAGCGGTCAGCTCCACCAACGCGACCTTCGGCATCGTCGTCGAGATGGAACTGCTGCGGGTGCCCTGGATCGTCATGCAAATCCTGCCTTTCTCGGTCTTGCTCGGCGGCATTTTCGCCTTCTGGCGCCTGACGCGCTCATCCGAGCTGGTGGTCGCCCGCGCCGCCGGCGTCTCCGCCTGGCAGTTTCTGGCAACGCCGGTATTGCTGGCGACACTTCTGGGCGCCGTCGGCACCGCCGCCATCAGCCCGCTCTCAGCCGTCATGTTCGCCCGCGCCGAGACCCTGTACAACGCCTATCTGGCGGTCGGCGGCGGCCCGCTCTCGCTCACCGGCGGCGATCTTTGGGTCCGCCAGGCCGATAACGGCCTGACCCCGAACGGCGTCGCGGTGCTGCACGCCACCAATGTGCGGCTCACTGAAAACGTCCTGCGCGCCGACAAGGTCAGCGTGCTGCGGCTTGGCCAGGACACCAGCCTGCTGCAGCGGCTGGAAGCCCATCAGGCGACCCTCACCAGCGGCGCCTGGCAGCTGCACGGCGTCTCGGTGCTGCTGCCGGATGCCGAACCTTTGCACCAGCACGAGCTGGCCTTCCCCACCGACCTCACCGTGCACCGCGTCCAGGAAAGCTTCGCCTCGCCGAGCGCGCTCTCCTTCTGGGCGCTCCCCGGCTTCATCCGCCTGCTCAAACGCTCCGGATTCTCCGCCATCCAGCATCAGCTGGCGTTCCAGGCCTTGCTGGCGCTGCCCTTGCTCTGCGCCACTATGGCGCTGGTTGCCGCCGGCTTCTCAATGCGGCCATCGCGCCGCGGCGGCGCCACCCAGATGCTGGTCAGCGGAGTCGGCTGCGGCTTTGCCTTGTTCATGATCTCCGACGTCGCCGACCAGTTCGGCACCTCCGGCGCAATCCCGGTTTACCTGGCGGCCTGGGCGCCGGCGGTGGCCGGCCTGCTGCTGGCCCTTGCGTTGTTGCTGCATCTGGAAGATGGCTGAGGCAATGCAGGGAAGCACCTATTGGCTGAGAATTCGGGCGCGCCTCAGCGCCGCTTGCGCCGGCGCGCTGGTGGCGGTGCTGGCCGCGACCCTGTCCGGCCTGCCGCTCACAGCATGGTCGCAAACCGCCCCGCCCGCCGGCACGACGGTCGACATCCCAACCGGCCAGACCAACAACAACGCCCCGGTCACCTTCCTCGCCGACAGCATCAATTACGACAAGACCAACAACATCGTCACCGCCAGCGGCCATGTCCGCGCCTGGCAGAACGGCCAGACCCTGTACGCCGACCAGGTGGTGCTCAACCGCAATACCGACGTCGTCACCGCCAGCGGCAATGTCGTGCTCTCCGAGCCCGGCGGCGAGACAGTGTATGCCGATCATGCGGTGCTCTCGAAGGGCATGAAAAATGCCGTCATGCTGGGCGTCGCCGCCAGGCTGGCACAGAACGGCCGCATGATCGCCAACGGCGGCCAGCGCTATAACGGCGATATCGAACGGCTCTCGAAAATCGTCTATTCTACCTGCAACCTTTGCAAAACCGACCCGACGAAACCACCTTTATGGCAAATCCGCGCCAGCTCGGCGACCCGCGATCTGCAGCATAAGCGCATCGAATACGAAAACGCCGTGATGGAAGTCCACGGCTTCCCGATTTTCTACATGCCGTACATGACCCAGCCCGACCCTGCGGTGAAGCGCCAGACCGGCCTGTTGATCCCCTCGATCGGCTCGACGACCCGGCTCGGCTTCTTCACGGCGCTGCCCTATTATATCGTGATCAACAAATCCTCGGACATCACCCTGACGCCGATCATCGCCGTCAAAACCGGCCCGGCGCTGGATGCGAAATACCGCAAGGCCTTCAACAACGGCATCCTGAACATCGATATTTCCGGCGGCAACGATAATGGCCAATTCGGCAATGCGATCTTCTCTTCCGGCACCTTCGACCTGAACCAGAATTGGCGCGCCGGCTTTACCTACGACCATGCCTCCAACCCGGATTATCTGAACGACTTCAGTATCCTGCCCAACAGCGCCTTCCTCGCCAGCAACATCTACCTGGAAGGCTTCGGCGCCGGCTCCTACACCAAGGTCGAGGCGGATACCTATCAGGGCCTGGTCTCCAGCATCACCCAAAGCACGCTGCCGATCGTGCTGCCCTACGGGCAATATAATTTCGAATCGGACCCGGACGAATTCGGCGGCCGCTTCAGCATCGCCGCCGACGCCTTCAATGTAGAGCGCGACGTCGGCACCAATACCCGCCGCATGTCGATGACCGGCGGCTATAAAATCCCCTTCAACGGCCCGCTCGGGCAGCAATGGCAGATGCGCGTGCAGCTGGTCTCCGCCGGCTATGATGCGAGCAAGCTGTACCAGCAGCCGAACTTCTCGTCCTATAATACCGCCAGCACCGGCCGCGCCGAGGTCTACAGCGCCGCCTTCATGCGCTGGCCGTTCATCCGCTCCGGCTACGGCAGCCAGATCATCGAGCCGGAAGTGCAATTCGTGGCGGCGCCGAACATCGGCATCAGCCAGAACCCGAAAATCCCGAACGAAGACAGTTTGGATCTGGAATTCTCCGACGCCAACCTGTTCGACTTCAACCGCTACCCCGGCATCGACCGGCTGGAAGGCGGCACCCGTGTGGATTACGCGCTGCACGCCTCCTGGTACCTGCCGCAAGGCACCTTCGTGGACGGCATCGTTGGCCAGTCCTACCGCTTCCATAAGGATTACGACTATCTGCCGGCCTCCGGCCTGACCGACAACATCTCCGACATCGTCGCCCGCGCCTCCGTGGCGCCCAACCCCTATCTGAACCTGACCTACCGGACCCGGCTCAGCCATGACGATCTCGGCGCCCGGATGATCGACGCCACCGCCACTGCCGGCGTCCATGCGCTGAATTTCACCGGCGGCTATCTCTACGCCAACACCAATCCCTATGTGCTCTACCAGCAGGGCTTCCAGCTGAATAACCCGAGCTCGCTCCCGGCCGGCTATTACGTGCCGCGCAATGAATTCACCGCCAATGTCGACACCAATGTCGGCGCCTACAGCCTCGCCGCCGGCACCGAGCGCAACCTGCAGACCGGCCAGTTCGACTCCGCCAATTTCAGCGCCGGCTGGCAGAATGAATGCATGGCGATCAATTTGCTCTATGACGAGCGCTTCACCTCCTTCAACCTGGACAACGGCAGCACCACGGTGCTCATCCAGATCACCTTTAAATCACTCGGAAATGTTGGATTCAGTGCCCTATGAAGCAGTTTTTACGCGTAATGACCGGCGCCGCGCTGTTTGGTGCAACCCTCGCCGGTATCGCCGCCGCCTCTAGCCCTGCCTCCGCGCAGGACGCAAATATCGTCGCTGTCGTCAACGGCCAGCTGATCACCAATAACGATGTGCAGAACCGCGCCCGGCTGCTGGCATTGTCCACCGGCATGCCGCAGACCCCCGACATCATCACCCGCATGTCGCCGCAGATCGCCCGCGAGCTGATCGACCAGACCCTGCAGATGCAGGAAATCAACAAGCGCAACATCGTCGTGCCGGAAGCCGACATCCTGAACGCGGTCGGCCATATCGAGCAGGGCAACAACATGCAGCCCGGGGAGCTGCGCGCCAAGCTGCAGAGCATCGGCATCAATTTTCAAACCCTCATCAACCAGCTGCGCACCGAAATCGGCTGGCAGGATGTGCTGCACCAGGTGCTCGGGCCGGCGCTGAAACCCACCCCAGGCGACATCGCCGCTGAAAAGAAAGCCCTGAAATCGCGGATCGGCAGCACGCAATATCATCTGGCGGAAATCTTCATCCCCGTCACCGACCCGCAGGATGACCAAACGGCGCAGGATTTTGCCAACACCGTCATCAAGCAATTGCGCGCCGGCGCGCCCTTCCCGATCGTCGCCGCGCAGTTCAGCCAGGCCGACAGCGCGCTCAGCGGCGGCGATATCGGCTTCACCGCGCTCAGGCAGCTCGATCCCAGCGTCGCCGCGGTCGTGCAGACCATGCCGGCCGGCGCCATCAGCAACCCGATCCGGGTGCCCGGCGGCTATTACATCGTGCAGATGCAGGGCACCCACACGCTCGGCAGCGACATGACGACCATGATTTCGATGCGCCAGGTCTTCGTGCCCTACAGCAGCCCGATCACCAACGGCCAGGTCGGCCCGGCCCAGGCGGCGATCATCACCAAGCTGGTGAACGATGGCCACAGCGTGCATTCCTGCCCGGATATGGAGGCGCTGAACGCCAAATACGGCACGCCCCGCCCGGCCGATCCCGGCCCGGTAAACCTCTCCGGCGTCACCCCGCCGGCCTTCCAGGCGATGCTCGCCAACCTGCCGCTGAACCAGGTCAGCCCGCCGCTGGTGGCGCTGGACGGCGCCTCCATCGTCATTGTCTGCTTGCGTGAGAGCAGCCCGGTCGGCCTGCCCTCGGATGACGCCATCGCCAACGCCATCATCCAACAGCGCATCCAGCTGGAATCCCAGCAACTCCTGGACAACCTGCGCCACCGCTCCATCATCACCCAGAACGGCGCGTAACCGCCCCATCCCCTTCCAACCCAAGAAACTTACTTTCCTCCAACGCATATTCCCCGTACAATCCCGGCATCAACGGGAGCCGCCTGCCACCAATGGATTTCATTTTCATGCTGACCCGGCAGGACCAGACCGTCAGCGACTGCCTGGCGGTCATGGCGGAAATCCAACCTGTTGCCCTCAAACACGTCGGTTTCAAGGACATCGGCGCCGATTTGGAAACCCTGCGCAGCCTCAACCGCATGATCAAGGAAAGCGGCGCCACCAGCTATATGGAAGTGGTCGCCACCACCGCTGAGGCCGCCCTCAACTCTGCCCGTATCGCGGTGGAAATCGGCGTTGACCGCCTGCTCGGAGGTACGCAGGTCGAACCCACCTTGAGAATCCTGCAGGGCACCGGCATCGCCTATTACCCTTTCCCCGGCAGGCCAGAGGGCCATCCCACTCTGCTCGGCGGCAGCCCCGCCGACATCGAAGCCGACACAAAAAACTTCCTCGCTTTGGGCTGCGCCGGCGTCGATCTCCTGGCCTACCGCGCCACCGAAGCCGACCCGCTCGACCTCACCGCCGCCGGCCGCCGCGCCCTGGGCGCCAAGACCGGCCTGATCTGCGCGGGCGCCGTCGACAGCCCCGCCCGCATCGCGGCTTTGCGCGACGCCGGCTGCGACGCCTTCACCATCGGCTCCGCCGCCTTCGACGGCTCCTTCTCTCCCCGCAAAGGCAGTTTGCGCAGCCAGCTTGAGGATATTCTCGCATGCGTCTGACGAATAAACGCGCCTTCATCAGCGGCGCCGGCGGCGGCATCGGCCGCGCCACCGCGCTGAAATTCGCCGCCGAAGGTGCGGCAGTCATCGTCTCCGACATCCGCGCCGCCACCGCCGAGGAAACCGCCCAGCTCATCACCACCGCCGGCGGCGCCGCCGTCACCGCGATCGGCGACCTCACCGACCCCGCCACCTGCGAATCCATTTTTGCCGCCGGCGCCAAGGCATTGGGCGGCATCGACATAATATTCAATAACGCCGGCATCATTGCGGCCGAGGACGCAGGGCCGGTCGAAACCCCCTTGTCCGCCTGGAATGCCACCATCGGCGCCAACCTCACCGCGGTCTTCCTCGCCTGCAAATACGGCATTCCGCATTTACTCACCGCCGGGGGCGGCGCCATCGTCAACAATGCTACGCTGGTGGCGCTCGTCGGCTCGGCTTTCCCGCAAATCGCCTATACCGCCGCCAAGGGCGGGGTGCTGTCCATGACCCGCGAACTCGCCATCATGTACGGCCGGAAAAACATCCGCGCCAACGCCATCTGCCCCGGCCCCACCGCCACCCCGATCGTCAATGCTTTCATGGCGGACCAGGCAGCCTGGGAACTCCGCCGCCCCTTCATGCCCATGGGCCGCCTCGGCAGACCCGAAGAAATCGCCAATCTGGTCGCCTTCCTCGCCTCCGACGAAGCCAGCTACATCACCGGCGCCGCTTATTCGATTGATGGCGGTATCAGCGCCGCATATGTCATTAAAGACGATCCTGTTTGAATTTATCGGCACAATCGATCTCTGCGCATGGGTTAAGGAAGGTGAAATATTCATTGAATAGGAAGCTGACCAAAGCTGTTGATAAGACTCGACTGACCAAGGCAAGCAATCACATATCTATTCAATGTAAGATGCAGACAACAACGCGGATCGGAGCTCGTCGTGCTAGTCAAAGTGGAAACGGTGGATCCAGCTTCCGATCTCGTCTCGCTAGCTAACGGCGGGCGCTTCAAAACCATTTTGGCCGATCCGCCATGGCGTTTCCAAAATTCGACCGGAAAAGTTGCACCTGAGCACAAACGGCTCAATCGCTACAGCACAATGTCGCTTGCCGAGATCAAAGCCTTGCCGGTAACAATGGTCGCCGATGACACGGCTCATCTATATCTTTGGGTACCAAACGCTCTTCTGCCTGATGGACTGGCAGTTTTGCAGGCCTGGGGTTTTCAATATAAGTCCAATGTCATTTGGCACAAAATCAGGAAGGATGGCGGTTCGGACGGCCGCGGCGTCGGATTTTATTTCCGAAACGTAACGGAAATTCTCCTTTTCGGTGTTCGAGGGAAAAATGCTCGCACGCTTGCCCCCGGCCGTTCTCAAGTGAATATGATGCAAACCCGCAAGCGCGAGCACTCGCGCAAGCCGGACGAACAATACGGCCTGATCGAATCATGCTCGCCGGGCCCATATCTGGAGATGTTCGGACGTGGCCTCCGCAAAGGCTGGACAACGTGGGGCAATCAGGCTGACGAAGCTTACCAACCAACCTGGAACACGTATGCCAACCATTCCCAGGTCGGCAAGAATGAGCCGTTAGGCGATCAACTTTTGCTTCCCGTTATTCGTCATCCTCGTTGACAGGAATGATAACTTTTTTGGCTGCTATTTTGGCCCGCAACTCGTTATAAGCGTCGTCGCCATCGTCATTAAATGTACTTGGTTTGATTGCGAATGTAAGAAAAGGACATCCGCCCGCACCACCGCCTTCCACCTTGGGCCACAACTTCTCGTGGTG
>JAMFSE010000138.1 GCA_026225115.1 Rhodovastum atsumiense | reverse complement strand
TCGTCGTCTGGTTTTCGCTCGGAGTCTCCGAGACCATCCCCAGTCGGGCAAGTGCGTTCATTGCGAACCCCCTCAACTAGTAGACAGCCTGTAGGACACGGCACCGCGCCGTGACCCCCTTGGGCTAGGAAGGGGGGGCTTATGAGGCCTGAACCCCTTGGGCGCAATAGTTTTTACGCAAATAAATTGTGAAACTTTATTTCTTCGGCCGGTGTGGCAGGCAGGGTCCGGCCTGCAGCTTTGTCAATGCCCGGCTCACATATCTGTCAGGGTGATTTTGACGGCACGGGGGTCTGACGCTTGGGCGGCGCGGCCGGCGCGGTTACGGCATCCAACATGGCCGGCAGCGCCTGCAGCTGCGAAATTTCCTTCAGTGCCTGGTTCAGGCCCTGGTCACCGGTGAGGGCCGGCGTTGTCAGCGTTTGAAACATCTGGCCGGACGGGTCGGTTCCGATCCGGCGGCCGTATTGGTTGCCGAGCGAGCTCAGCGTCGCGCTGTCATTATTATGGGAGGCGGCGGTTGCAAGGCGCAGCAGCAGATTTTCCGAATCGCCGGTGATGGGCCCGGAGGGCGGGATCGATTGGTTGACGAGCGCACTAAGCGCCTGTTCGGCTTGCGGCCATTGTCCGGATTGTTCGGCAATCTGCGCCTGAGTTTGCAGCGTAGGCGAGTCCGCGGTTGCGGGCTGCGCGCTGGCCGACGCCAGCGTGTTGACGGCGGCAACGGCATTGCCGCCGGCCGCCTGCGCCTTGGCGTGCAATATGGCCCGCCGTGCCGCGAGTTCGGGCGGCAAATTATCCGCCTCGGTCTGGGCGAGGTCCGCCAGTGTGGCGACGGGGCTGCCGGCGTCCCAATCCACCTGCGCCAGGCGGGCGCCCAGGCTGGCGCGGGCCACACCCGGCGGGATGGTCTGGATGAGGTGGCTGAGCATGGGGGCGGCGGCGCCCGGAAGATCCAGCGCCTCCAGCCGCTGCGCCAGCAAATCGATTACTTGCGCGCTGCCGCCGGCCTGGATGAGGTCCTGGTTCTGCTGCAGGATGGCAACCGCCTGGATCGGCGAGAGCTGCGTGAACTGATTGCTGGACACCATGTTAACGAACATCTTGGAGCGAACAGCGTCAATTTCCTGCCGGTGATCGGGAAAGCGGGTGCGGGCGGATTGCAGCATCGTGAACGCCTGCGGCCATTGGCCGGCCTCTGCCCGCAATTGCGCGATGCGCAGCCGCACATGGCGTTCATGCTCGGCGTCGCGCCAATCGAACAGCGCGGCGTCCAGCGCGTCTGCCGTCTGGGCCGGTTTCAGGCGGCCGGCGGCAAGTTCCAGTTCCACTGCGCGATCTCCGGCAATGGCGCTCACCCGCAGATCGAGGCCGTGGGAAAGGCGCTGGTAAGCGGCGAGCGCGGGTGCCGTTTGTCCTTGCTGTTCCAGGAGCTTTGCCCTTGCGAGGTCGAGCGCGGGATTTGCCGGGTCGGCGTTGAGCAATTGCTGCGCTGCCTGCAGTTGACCGGCATCGACCAGCGTTTCCGCCAACTGGGCATTGATGCAGTTACGCAAGGCGGCGGGATAGGCCTCGAACATTGCGAGATTGGCGGCCAGAATTGGCGCTGACTGTGCGGTGTGGCCGTGCTCCATTTCTCCCGCGGCTTTCCAGAATGCGAGTTCATTGCCGGGAATGATGCCCGGTGCGGTGAAATCGGCGGGCTTGTATTTCCGCGCCAGCACGCCGGCCACCGCCCGCATCTCGGCGATCCGGCTGTTGTCCTGCGCCGCTGGATTTTCAAACACTGCAGTGTCGAGCACGCCCTTCGCCTCCGGCCCGAGCCCCAGCGCGATCATATCGGCCGCCAGCGCGATTTGAGCGGTAAGGCGGCCAAGTGCGGGAAGGGTTGCGGCTTCGTGCAGATCCGAGAGCATCCGGTCGCGCAATGCAGCCGTGGCGCCGCTCGGCAGGTTGAGGCCCTGGCCGAAAGCAGCTTGCTGAACGACGCTGGCAGACGCGGCCGGCAAGACGCCAAGGCGCAGACCGCCGGGTGCGGCGCTGCTCAGCTCAAAACCCGCGGGCGTGATATTCAGCGAGAGGTTATCGGCCTGCGGCAGAACGGCGGTTCCAAGCCAGGATGGCAATATGGCAAAGCCCGGTCCGGATGTGGCAAAGTTCGCGGCGGCGCCGGCTTGCGTCACCGTGCCTACCAGCAAATTGCTGCCGGTCAGCGGATCGGAGATGGTTACGGTGCGATTCGCCGCGCGCATGGGGAGTTGGATTGCGGTGGCTTGGGATTCCGCGGGTGCCGGACCGGGCGGCGGCGCGACCATTTCCGTTAGCTGCCAACCGCCCGATACCGGTATCAGATCGAGCCCCTCACGCGCCGGCAACGGCAGGGTGATGATCTGGGCGCCCTGCAGGCTGACCAACGTCGCATCCGCGAAAACCGGGGTTGATTGCAGGGCACCGAGGTCGGGAATTTCCGCGGTATCGAAGACCAGGACCGCCTGATCGCCCCGGCGGAACGCCGCAGCGCCGGTCTGGGTTGAAAATTCGATGACTTCCGGCGGTGGGACTGAAGCCGCGGCCACGGCGGGTGATACCGAGGGCGCGGTGGCCACGGGGACCCCGACATCCGCATCGGCAGCACTGTCCACCAGGCACATCGCAACCAAGGCGATGCCGCCGAGGACGACGTTGCAATGTTTGCGTTGACCGGCCGAGTTGCGGCGAAAACCGATCAAGGCGAGGGCGTCGGCGACGCTGCACTGCCGAGCGTGAGACTTGGCCCCTGCCCGGCCATCAGCTCCGTCGCCTGCCTTGCCTTGTCAGGCTCCATGTTGGCCAGCACGACCGCCGCCTTGCGGCTGTTCATGCGGGTCAGCACCGGCAGCAGAACGCTATTGTCCAGGCCATTGAAAATTCCGGCCGCCGCCTGCGGGTCCATCGCCTCATAGGTTGCGACCAGCGCCTGCCAGCGATCGTCGGACGCCTGGGTCTGGGTTTGCGACAAGGCATTCAGCCGGGCTTCCACGGCACGCAAGCCGGCGAGTTGCGAAGAAAGATTTTGTTCCGATGCTTCAACAAGTGCCTGCTTGCGATCAAGCGCCGCCTGCCGGCTGTCCAATGCCGCGGAACGCTGGCGCAAGGCGGAAAGCACCGCCACCTCGCTCGGATTAATGGTGGCGTCCGGCCGGCAGATTGCCGGCGGCGGCTGGGTGGAATCCCAGTTTGCGATCGTTGGCGGTTGCGGCGGCGAACTGGCTTGCGGCGTGGCCGCGGCAGCCGGCGTGCCGGCAACCGCGGCGCCCGCCAGGATGAATGTTTTCTCCGCCAACAGCAAAAACATGGCGAGGATGGTGAGCGGCAGCAGCCGTATACGGATCATGGCCGGGGGCCCGCCGGATGCGTCATTTCGACAGCCGCAATACTTTGAGCAGATCGCGCTCGGCCTTGCTGTGCGCCGGGCCTACGGTCCTGCTATCCTCCGGCGCGGTGCTGGCGCGGCCGGATTTGATGGTGGTTTCAACCTTGGCGGCAACACTGTCCAGCCGGTCGAGCAAGAACCGCAGATCCGCCTGCGCTTGCAACGCCTGTTCAATTTCCAGGGTTAGCGCGCGGCCGGTATGGTCGCCCATGTTCTGCAGCGCCTGAATGCCGCGCTCGGCATCATCGAGCGCCGTGCGGATCGAGGCCAGCACGTCGCCGAGGCCGGCACGATCGGTTCGCAGCACGCCGATCGTCCGCTCCAGCCGCATGGCATAGAACAGGGTCGCCGCCAGCAGCAGGATCAGGACAAGTTCCAGTGCCCATTGCCAGGCGGTCATAATGCCCTGCCATCGGCCGGTCCGGTAATGGTCAATGCCAGTTGCGATTTTTTATGCCCGAGCTTGCCAGTGAAGAGCGGCACGCCGCCGCAGCGTAATTTTATTTCCGAGCCAAGCTGGATGCTGATCGGCAGGGCAGTGCCCGGTGTCATTTCAAGGATGTTGAGCAGCCGCACCACCTGTTCATCGAGCAAGGCCTCGAGCTCGACCTCGGTGGTCCATAACTCGTCGCTGAGATGGGATTCCCAGATATGGTCGCGGCCGAATTTCTCTCCCATGAATTTCTGCAACAGCAGGTCGCGCACTGGCTCCAGCGTGGCGTAGGGAAGTAAAATTTCAATGATGCCGCTGCGGCCTTCCATGTCGATCCGCAGCCGGGCGACGATGGCAGCGTTGGAGACGCGGGATATGACGGCGAAGCGCGGATTGGTTTCCAGCCGGTCGAACCGGAAGCGGACTTTCGAGACCGGCGTGAAGCTGGTGGTAAAATCCGCCAGGATGACATTGACCAGCCGTTCGACCAGCCCGCGCTCGATCGCGGTATAGGGACGGTTTTCAGTGGGAGTCTGGGTCTGGCCGTGGCGGCCGCCTAGCACCAGGTCGATCATGGTGTAGATCATGCTGGAATCGAGACAGAGCAGACCGGAATTATCCCATTCCTCGGCACGGAAGACCGCCAGGATGGAATGCACCGGCATCGCCGCCAGGTAGTCGCCGAGGCGGAAGGAGGAGATGGATTCAATTGTCGCCTCCGCATTATCGCTGGTGAAATTGCGCAGCGAGGTGGAGAGGATGCGCACCAGCCGGTCGAAGATGATTTCCAGCATCGGCAGACGCTCATAGGAAATCAGTCCGGAACGGATAAGGCGCTCCATGCCGGTGCGCACCGGCTCGTCAAACCGCATCAGGCTGTCGATTTCCGCCTGGTTCAGCATGCCGCGGGCGACTTCCTCAGCCTCCGCTGCTGCAGAGCCTTCCGTCTCGCTCATTGCACAATCAGTTCAATGAACAGCACATCCTGTACCGAGGCAGGTGCGACGATGACATTGGCGCGCGACAGCAGCGCCTCACGCAGGCGGTACAGGCCTTCCGCACCCTGCAGGTCGCCGGGCTGCATGGTGCGCAAATAGCTCTGGAACAGATCGATGATCGCCGGCATTTGCGCTGCGACGGCGGTGGCCGAGAGCGCGTCGGTCACCTCGAGCTCGGCTTGCATTTTCGCGTAGGAATCCGCGTCGGTTCCGGCATCGAGATTTGCGACGAGTTCGGGCATTTTGATGAACTGCGTCGCCGGCGCCGCCGCGTGCTGGGTTTTGGGCTTTGATAGAAACGGAATTTTAACGATACCGGCATGGACCAAAAAACCGCCTACCCCCGCAAATAGCAACAACACGACCGGGATGAGCACAAGCATGATCAGGCGCTTGCGCGATTTTTTCGCAGGCGTCCCGCCCTCCGGCAGATCGGATATATGCCCAGGTCCTGGGTCTTCTGGCGAAGCTATTAACTTCTTCCCGCTCATTTGCACTCCATTGGTCGTTTTAACCGTGTGCCTCGCGCGGCTACCGGCTGAGGTTGCAGCAAAATCATTAATAATTCGTAGTGGCGCGTGCCTACCCCCGGCAGATGTGGCCGCCCGGATAATTCTGCCGGGTGATCGCTGCAAAAATCACGAAAACGAAGGGTGTACCGAGGCCTTTTTTGGCGCGCTGTGCTGGCACACTTGTTGCTGTGCATCCCTCGTACCCTGCTGGCACGAAAGGCGATGGTGTTTGGAAAATCCGCTTTATCTGGTTTTGTCTCGGATGGTCGCGCAGACCAATGCGCTGGATGTCGTTGCAAATAATATCGCCAATGCGAGCACGCCCGGTTTCAAGGCGACCAATATGCAGTTCGCAAGCTATGTCGCAGCGGATGGCAGCACGGTGCCCGGCGGTGACACGCTGACTTTTGATAGCGCCGGCGGCAGCTGGCGCGATACTGCCGGCGGCGCCGTGACCAAAACCGGCAGCCCGCTCGATCTGGCGATCACCGGCGACGGCTATTTCACCGTGAAGACGCCGAACGGCAACCGGCTGACCCGTGACGGCGCGTTCGGTCTGCTGCCGGATGGAACGCTCGCCACCGCCTCCGGCGCCCAGGTGCTCGATCCCTCCGGCCAGCCGATCACGATTCCGCAAACCGCCGGAACGCTGACGATTACCAGTGACGGCGTGATCAACGGCAGCACCGGCCGGATCGGCAGGATCGGCGTGGTGGATGTGGCCAACCAGCAAAGCCTGCAGGCTGCCGGCAGCAACCAGTTCATCGCCAACCAGCCGACAACCGCCGCGACGCGGCCCGGGCTGGTGCAGGGCGCTCTTGAGCAATCGAACGTATCGCCGGTGCTGATGATCACCAAGATGATGGAAAGTTCACAGGATTTTCAATTCAACACGCAATTCGTCCAGGCCGAGCAGACCCGGCAAATGAGCGCGATCAGCCAAATTCTCGGTCCAACAAGCTAACAGGGAACCTAAATAAATGCTCGCACTCGATATCGCCGCCACCGGCATGCAGGCCCAGCAGACGAATGTTGAAGTCATCTCCAACAACATTGCGAATATGACGACGACGGGGTTCAAGGGTGAGCGGGTCGAATTTCAGGATCTGCTATATCAGGATATGCGCCAGCCCGGGTCCAACTCGTCGGATTCCGGCACCATCGTGCCTTCGGGGACCCAGCTTGGCCTGGGCGTGAAAACCGCCGGCATCTATCGCACCGATGAACAGGGAAATCTGCAGCAGACCGGCAACACGCTGGATATGGCGATCAATGGCCATGGCTGGTTTCAGATCACTTTGCCGAGCGGCAGCACGGCCTATACGCGCGACGGTACCTTCTCGCTGGCACCCGATGGCACCATCGTCACCGCCGATGGCTATATCGTGCAACCCGGCCTGCAGGTGCCGGCGAACGCCAGCAATGTGACCATCAACGTCTCCGGCCAGGTGGAGGCGACGATCCAGGGCCAGACGGCGCCGACGACGATCGGGCAGCTGCAGCTGGCGACATTTCCGAATGATGCGGGGCTGTCCGCGCAGGGCGGCAACCTGTTTGTGCAGACCGCTGCCTCCGGCGCTCCGGTGACCGGGGTCGGCGGGGCGATCGGCTTCGGCACCGTCATGCAAGGTTACCTCGAGAATTCCAACGTCAACGTGGTCAGTGAAATGACCAATCTCATCAGCGCGCAGCGCGCTTATGAAATGAACAGCCAGGTCATCACGGCCTCCAACCAGATGCTCTCCACCCTGACACAATTGAGGTAAACGATGCGCTGGAATTTTCCTGTCCTGGTCTTCTGCGCCTATAATATGGTGCAGCCCGCAAGCGCCGAGCCGGCGTTTCCGCATACACTGGTGACGCTCAACAGCCCGGTTATCCGGCTGGCGGATTTGTTTTCCAATGCCGGACCGCAGGCGGAACGCGTGCTCGGGCCGTCGCCGGCGCCGGGCATGCGAATTGTCGTCGGCGCCGATCAGCTGGCGGCCATCGCCGCGGCCTACCAGGTGCCCTGGCAACCGGATGGCAGCCAGCCGCAGGTGGTGCTGGCAAGCCCTGGGCGGGCGCTGTCGGCCGCGGTTCTCGACAGCGCGATTGCGGGCGCGGTGCAAAGCTCGGGCGGGCCCGCGGACGCCGCGATCACGCTGCCGGATTATGCCGCGCCGATGATCCCGCCCGGAGCCGTCCCAGATGTTACGGTGACCAGTATGGATTTCGACCCAGGCACCGGGAATTTTGATGCCGCGATGATGATCAGCGCCGCCGGCATGGCGCCGCAGGGGCTGGAATTATCGGGGCTTGCCGAAGCCTCCGTGCCGGCATTGGTCGCCAGCCATAACCTGGCGCCGGGCGAAGTGTTGAATGCCGCCGATGTCACCATAGCCCGCCTGCCCGACAGCCAGGCGCCCAATGCGCCGGTCAGCGCCGCCGATGCCATCGGCATGACGACCTCCATCGGCGTGGCCGCGGGCGCCGCGATATCCGCCGGCAATCTCACAACCCCGATTCTGGTTGCCAAGGGCGCCACCGTGATCCTGACCCTCACCCTGCCGGGGCTTGCCGTTACGGCGCAGGGTATTGCGCTCGGCGCTGGCGGAACCGGCAGCGTGATCCCGGTTTTGAATGCAGCATCACATGCGGTGGTGCAGGCGGTCGTCACCGGGCCGGATGCCGCCAGCATCGCCCCCGGCAGCACGCCGCTCACCACGGCGCAGAATAATGTTGGCTATGGGTCTTACGCGCAGGCGCATGGGGCGGCGTATCCGCCGGCGATGGTGCAGCCATGAGCTGGAGAAATTTCTCGCGTCCGGCTTGGCCTTTGTTTCTGGCGCTGCTGCTGCCGGGATGCGGGGTTATGACGGCGCTCTCCAATACCGGCCGCGCCCCGCCGCTGACCCCGATTACCAATCCGAACGCGGCGGCGAATTATCAGCCGGTCAGCATGCCGATGCCGGGGCCGGGCGAAGCACCGCAGTCGCCGGACAGCCTTTGGCAAAGCAACGCGCGGGCGTTTTTCAAAGACGAGCGAGCCTCGCGCGTCGGCGATATTTTGACCGTGCTGGTCAGCATCAATGACGACGCCAATTTGAAAAATAACACCAGCGCAGCGCGTACCGGTACGAGCTCGTTCGGCTTCGGCAATTTCTTCGGCCTGGAGAATCTGGTGCCGAAGATTTTCGGGAAGAACGAGAATTCCGCCACGCTGGTCGGCGTCACCGGCTCCGGTTCCTCCACCGGCACCGGTGCAATCCAGCGCAACGAGACGGTGACCCTGTCGCTCGCCGGCGAGATCACGCAGATTCTGCCGAACGGCAATCTTGTCGTCACCGCCAGGCAGGAAATGGAGGTCAATTCCGAGCTGCGGGTGCTGCAGGTCGCCGGCATCATCCGGCCGGAGGATATCACCAGCGATAATACCGTCGCCAGCGACCAGATGGCGGAGGCAAGGATTGGGTACGGTGGGACGGGCACGCTGTCCAATATGCAGGCGCCGAGGGTTGGGCAGCAGGTGGTAGATGCGGTGATGCCTTATTAAGTAACCAAGCAAGAAGCCGCTTTTTGAAAAAAGCGGCCCAAAAAACTTTATATGCCGGATCTGGGGCGTTGGAGCGCCAACGCCCCAGAGCCAGATGAGTAGAAGTTTTGCTTCTTTTTTTCAAAAAAGAAGTGCTTGCCTTTGCTGTTCCTACTCTGCCGCCTGCGCGTAGCTTTCCAAAGGCTCGCAGGAGCAGATCAGGTTTCTGTCGCCGTAGACGTTGTCGACGCGTTTTACGGGCGGCCAGTATTTGGCCAGGCCGACGTAAGGGAGCGGAAATGCTGCCTGTTCACGGGTGTAGGGGTGTGGCCAGTCGGAGGCCATGAGTTCGGTTGCAGTATGGGGGGCGTTTTTGAGGGGATTGTCGTCTCGAGGCAAGGTGCCGGCGGCGATGGACGAGATTTCTCCTGCGATGCTGATCATGGCGTCGCAGAAGCGGTCGATTTCATCTTTGCTTTCGCTTTCGGTCGGCTCGATCATCAAGGTTCCGGTAACGGGCCAGGACATGGTGGGGGCATGAAAACCGTAATCCTGCAGGCGCTTGGCGATGTCTTCCACCTGCACGCCGGAAGTCGCGGCGAAGCCGCGGCAATCGATGATACATTCATGCGCGACCATCTTTTGGGCGCCGCGATAGAGGATGGGGTAATGCGGGGCGAGGCGGGCAGCGACGTAGTTGGCGTTCAGGATCGCGGCCTTGGTGGCGTAAGTAATGCCTTCCGGGCCCATCATTTTGATATAGGCATAGGGGATGGGCAGGATGAGCGCGGAACCGAAGGGTGCGGCGGAGACCGGGCCGTAGCCCGTGGACGGTCCGGCATCCGCGCGCAGCGGATGGTTGGGCAAATGCGGCACCAGATGAGCGGCAACGCCGATGGGGCCGATGCCGGGGCCGCCGCCGCCATGCGGGATGCAGAAGGTTTTATGCAGGTTAAGGTGGCAGACATCGGCGCCGATTGCGGCCGGTGAGGTGAGACCCACCTGGGCGTTCATGTTGGCGCCGTCCATATAGACCTGTCCGCCGGCCGCGTGTACAGCGCTGCAGATATCGCGAATGCCGGTCTCAAAGACGCCGTGGGTACTGGGGTAGGTGATCATCAGCGCCGCGAGTTTTTCGGCGTGCAAGGCAATCTTTGCGGCGAGATCGGCGGTGTCGACATTGCCGTCCTTGTCGCAGCCGACGACGACCACGCGGTAGCCCGCCATATGCGCCGAGGCCGGGTTGGTGCCGTGGGCAGAGGATGGGATGAGGCAGATATCGCGCGTCCCCTGGCCGCGGGCTTCCTGCCAGGCGCGGATGGCCAGCAGCCCGGCGTATTCGCCCTGCGCGCCGGAATTCGGCTGCAGCGAGATGCCGGCAAATCCTGTCACCGCCTTCAAATAATCCGAGAGCCGGTCGATGAGGATGGTATAGCCTTGCGTCTGATCCGCCGGTGCGAAGGGGTGGATGTTGGCGAATTCTGGCCAGGTGATCGCCGCCATTTCAGCGGTCGCGTTCAGCTTCATCGTGCAGGAGCCGAGTGGGATCATCGAACGGTTTAGTGCGATATCCTTGTCTTCGAGGCGTTTCAAATAACGCAGCATGGCGTGTTCGGAATGATGCGTGTCGAATACGGCGGCGGAACAGAAATCGGATTTGCGTTGCAATGAAGCCGGAATGGAAATTTCGGCTTCGCCGAGATTGCCGCCGAGAATGACAGCTAGGGATTCGAGGTCCTGCCGCGTTATTGTTTCATCAAGCGCGATGGCGATGCCGGTTGCGTCGATCCTGCGGAAATTGAAACCGGCGTCGCACGCGGCTTGCAGGATGGCATCGGCGCGGGCCCCCGCCTCGATCGCAATGGTATCGAAAAATGCTGCGTGGCGGACCGAAAGACCAGATTCGCGGGCGACGGCGGCGAGCAGCCGGGCCTGCAGGTTGATGCGCCGGGCAATCCGCCTCAGCCCTTCCGGGCCGTGCCATACGGCGTAAAACCCGGCCATTACCGCGAGCAGAACCTGGGCGGTGCAGATGTTCGAGGTGGCCTTTTCGCGGCGGATGTGCTGCTCGCGGGTCTGCAATGCGAGGCGCATGGCCGGACGCCCGGCGGCGTCCACCGAAACGCCGACGAGGCGGCCCGGCATCTGACGCTTGTAAGAGTCGCGGGTTGCGAAAAACCCTGCATGCGGGCCACCATATCCTATCGGCACGCCGAAGCGCTGGGCGGAGCCTACGACGATGTCGGCGCCCATTTCGCCGGGCGGCTTCAGCAAGGTCAGCGCCAGCAGATCCGCGCAGACCACAGCCATGCCGCCGGCTGCCTGCGCCGCCGCGATTTCAGCAGTTATGTCACGCAATCCGCCGCTGCTGCCTGGATAGTTGAGCACGACAGCGAAGGCCTTTTGCGCGGAAATTGCCGGCACATCTCCGGGTTCGAAATCCACGATCTGCCAACCCAGCGGCCAGGCGCGCGTTGCGATCACCGCGCGGGTTTGCGGGTGCACGTCGGCTGCGACGGCGATGGTGGCGGTTTTGGTTTTCGCCAGCGCATGCGCCATCGCCACGGCTTCCGCGGCTGCGGTCGCCTCATCGAGCAGCGAGGCGTTGGCGATTTCCATGCCGGTCAGGTCGGCGACCGCGGTCTGGAAATTCAGGATCGCCTCCAGCCGGCCCTGCGCGATTTCCGCCTGATATGGCGTATAGGCCGTGTACCAGCCGGGATTTTCCAGCACGTTGCGAAGAATTACCGGCGGCGTCAGCGTGCCGTGATAGCCAAGGCCGATCAGCGAATGCTTCAATATGTTCTTGGCGGCGAGGCCGCGCAGATCCGCCAGAATGGCGGCCTCGTCGATTGCCGGCGGCAGATTGAGCGCGGCATTGGCGCGGATGTTTTCCGGCACGGTTTTGCCGATGAGGTCATCGAGCGATGCAACGCCGATGGTTTGTACCATCGCCAGGATATCGCGCTCGCTTGGGCCGATATGCCGGGCAACGAAAGAATCCGATCTTTCCAGCGCAGTTAGTTCGCTCAATGCCTGCATCACAACGTTTCCACGAATTTGTCGTAATCCGCCTTGCTCATCAGCCCGCCGATCGCGGTTGGGTCGTCGAGGCGCAGTTTGAAAAACCAGCCGGAGGATTCCGGATCCTTGTTGATGAGCGCTGGTTCTTCGACGATTGCCGGGTTGTTCTCGGCAACGGTGCCCGACAGCGGCGCGTAGATGTCGGAGGCCGCCTTGACGCTTTCGACCACGGCGCAGCCGTCGCCCTTTGCGATGGAGCGGCCGGGTTCCGGCAATTCCACAAAGACGATATCGCCAAGCGCGTTCTGCGCGTGGTCGGTAATGCCGATGGTCGCCAGGCCGTCCTCGCCAATTTGCAGCCATTCATGGTCGTGCGTGTATAATTTATCGGGCATGGAAATACCTTTCAGCGTACGTAATGATGGGGAATGAAGGGAAGGTTTGTAACGGTGCCGGGAATAGCCCTGTCCCGGACAATGAGGTCGAGCGGGGTGCCGGCGGCGGCGAAATCCGAACGCACATAGCCGAGTGCTATGGGGGCGTTGAGGGTGGGGGCGAAGGTGCCGGAGGTGACTCGGCCGATGGGCCAGGCGGTTTCGCCGGCAGCGCGAATAGCGGTGCCGGCGCGGGCCGGGGCGCGGCCTTCGATGCGGATGCCGACAAGTTTTTTTAGCGGCTCGTTTTCGGACGCAAGACGCACAAGGTCTCCGCCGAGGAAATCCCAGTCGAGCTTGCGGCGCTTGCCGATGGCAAAAGCGAGGTTAGCGGCGATGGGATTGGTGGTCTCGTCGATATCATTGCCGTAGAGGCAGAGACCGGCTTCCAGGCGCAGCGAATCGCGGGCGCCGAGACCGGCCGGCACGGCGCCCCTGGCCAATAATGTTTCGGCGAGTTTTTCAGCGGCGTCCGCCGCGCAACCGATCTCAAACCCGTCCTCCCCGGTATAGCCGGAGCGGGTGACGACGCAGGCGATGCCACTAACTTCAATCTCGGTTGCCGCCATGAAGGTCAGTCCAGCGGCCTCATCCAGCAGTTCCGCGGCTCTGGGTCCCTGCAGCGCCAGCAGCGCGCGATTCGGCAATGCGGTGACCCTGACGCCATGCGCCGCGAGATGCGCGAGATCAATTTCCTTCCGGCTGGCGTTCAGCACCAATTGAAATCGATCGCCCAGGTTGGCGACCATCAGGTCATCGATAATGCCGCCGGCTTCGTTGACGAGCAGCGTGTAACGCTGGCGGCCCGGCTTCAGGCCGATGATATCCCCCGGGACCAATTTTTCGAAGGCCTGCGCGTCCAGAAACTCGGCCTGCCCCATATGCGATACGTCGAACAAGGCGGCGCCATTCCTGCAGGCCAAATGCTCGGCGATGATGCCCTCATACTGCACCGGCATGTCGTATCCCGCGAAGGGAACCATGCGCGCGCCTAAGCGCCGATGCAGGCTATCCAATGGTGTTTGCAGCACAATACCCCCGTTATACGATCAGCCTTCGGCCAAGTGCCGAACAAACTGACCCCCCTCTGTCACGGGACCTGAGAGATTCGGGTGGCGTTTGCCTACCCTTACTCCGTCGGTGCGGCTGCAATCTGTGATTGCGGCCGGCTTTCCAGAGTGTCCTTTTCACCCGCAGTCCTTTTGCCTGAGCGTTTCCGGGGGCCGGTTGCGCCTTCGGCGGCGGGATAAACTTCCCGCTCTCTCCTGCGAATGGAGTTGAGAACAGCGCCACCATGAAGGAAGGCGATGGATTTGCAAAGAAAAATTATCGATTAGCGCGGGTTAAACTTTCCGCAGGCTGAGGCCACGACGGGTGCTAATTCTCTGTTATGAACAGATACACGACAACCAGGAACACTACCAAGAAGACCAGGAACAGGCGCTTTGCCGTGCGGCGCCGTTTTTTCCGCGGCGGCGGCCGGCGCGGAGTCACAGTGCGTTTGATCGGTTGCCCGGCAGCGCCCACTTGCGATGGCGGAAGGCTAGTTTCCACGTGCGTGCCTCAAAATAAAAAAGATTACCGATGTACGATAATATAGATGGTTTGCTTCAGCAACCGTAAAATTTCGGCAAATCAGTAACCGAATATACGAACGAGGATCGGAAGAAATAGCGAGGTTGCAACGCCGTTCAGCCCGATCGCCAGGCCGCTGAACACGCCAGCCGTTTGGTTCAGGCTCAGCATTCGCGCGGTGGCGATACCATGCGCCGCCGTTCCCGCTGCCAAACCCTGCGCCCGCCAGTCGCGGATTCGGCATAGTCGAAACAAAGCTGTGCAGATCGCCACGCCCAGCATGCCGGTGATCAGTACAAACACCGCCGCAAGCGGCGGCTGCCCGCCAAGGTTTTGCGCGATTCCCATGGCGATGGGGGTGGTGACGGATTTCGGTCCCAGCGAAACCACAACCGAATTTGGCGCGCCCATTGCGTGGGCGATAACCATTGCCGAGGCCGAAGCGACGACCGAGCCGGTCACCAGCGAGACCATGATGGCGGATAAGTCGCGCTTAATGGCCGGCAGATTGTGATACATCGGCACCGCCAGCGCGACGGTCGCGGGCCCCAGCAGAAAATGGACGTACTGGGCTCCATTAAAAAATGCCTCATATGGGATTCGCGTAATGAGCAAAGCCGCGGCCAGGAAGACGATCGACAGCAACGTAGGGTTGGTCAACGCCTTGTGGCCTGCCTTGGCGTCCACCATGCTTGCGAGTTCCCAGGTGCATAAGGTCGCGGTGAGGCCGAGCAGCGGCTGCGTTCGCAAATAGGTCCAGAGGTGAAAAAATGGCAGCGGCAGGAGGCTATGATGCATCGGCGTTTCCGCGCAGCAGGAATTGCATCAAACTGCCGGTGACCAGCAAAGCGAGAGCCGTGGACACCGGAATGGCGATGACAAGAGCGAGGGCATTGGTGCGAAGCACATGCAGCTCGGTCACCACACCGACGCCGGCCGGCACGAACAGCAGGCCGAAATAACGCAATAGCCCGTGCGCTGACGTGTTCAGCGTTATGGATGGACCGCCACGCCAGACCAGGATCGCCAGCAACAGGACCATGCCGACCACCGGACCGGGGACCGGCAGACCCAATGCCTGTTGCACAATTGTTCCCGCCAGCTGGCACAGCAGTAGAATCGCCATCGCGCGCACCATATTTGTTCTCCTTAGTCGCAACTCCGATAAATACACTTAAAAATGTTGCAGTGCAGCATATATAAGCCTGTACATTTATTGGATTGGTTTCATGTTCCCATTCACAACTTACAAGGTAGCCTCCATGCCGAGCTGGCAATCCTATGTGCTCGATCCCATGCTCCGTGCCGTAGTCAAGCGTCCTTTGGGCAAGGTGGGATCGCCGCAGGAGGCACGGCGGGCGTTTGAGCACTCAGCGCCGCCGAGCCCGGCGGGCGCTAAGCACCAGCCCGGCAGTGTCGGCGGTGTAACGGGCGACTGGGTTTCCGCCGGCGGGGTACCAGCAGGCACGGTTTTATACTTGCACGGCGGCGGCTATTTCGCCTGTTCGCCAATGACGCATCGCGCCATTACGGGCGGACTTGCGATCCGGGGTTTTCGGGTTTTTGCCGCCGGCTACAGGCTGGCGCCAGAGCATCCGTTTCCGGCAGCGGTCGATGATGCGCTGAGCGTTTACAAGGCGTTGCTGGCGGATGGCGTTTCGCCGGAGCAATTGGTGGTGGCGGGCGATTCGGCCGGCGGCGGCCTGGTTCTGGCTCTGCTATTGGCAGCCAAGGCCGGCGGACTGCCAATGCCGAGCTCGGCCTTGCTGTTTTCGCCCTGGACCGATCTTGCCGCGACCGGCGCGACGCTTAAAACGAACCTGAAGCGTGATCCGATGCTGCGCGGCGAGCGGATTTTCGAGGCGACCGAGTTTTACGTGAACGGCAACGACCCGAAAAATCCGCTGATCTCCCCTTTATATGGCGATCTGACCGGTTTGCCGCCTTTATGCATTCAGGTCGGCGAAACCGAAGTGCTGCGGGACGATTCCACCCGTCTGGCCGAGCGCGCCCGGGCAGCGGGGGTCGAGGTTAATCTGAAAATCTGGAAAAACGTGCCGCATGTCTGGCAGCTGTTCCAGTGGTTTCTGCCGGAAGCCCGGGCTGCTTTGACCGAGGCCGCCGTCTTCGCCAAGGCGAATATTCGCGGCTGAGGCCATATAATTGCGGCCGCCGGGGCCTTGCGCCTGTATCCGGCAACGCTTAAACGCTGGTTTTTCGCTGCTGGTCGGGATCAGCGGCCTTTGACGCATGGAGCCTTGACGATGAAGCCGAATATTCATCCAGAATATCACGAGATCAATATCATCATGACCGATGGTACCGAATTCAAAACCATGTCCTGCATGGGCAAGGCCGGCGACACGCTGCGGTTGGACATTGATCCGAAATCGCATGCCGCCTGGACCGGCGTGCAGCGGGTTTCCGACTCTGCCGGACAGGTTGCGAAGTTCAATAAGAAGTTTGCTTCGATCGGCCGCAGCAAGGCAGCAGCTTCCGAATAAGCCGCGCTTGGCGGTCCCTGCTTCAGGGACACCAGAAAATCTCGGGCGGCGGCAACCGTGCCAGCACGGCGCGGACGGGCATGTCCGTGACCGCGCCAGGCTGCGTTGCGGCCTCCAGCGTGGCGCGCTTTTCCGCCCCTTCAACATGAATGGCGATCGTATCGGCTGACAGCAGCACCGGCAGCGTGAGGGTTATTCGCGGCTCGACGGCGGCTTGCGCACGCATTGTCTCGACGAGACGGCCTTTGGACGGATGTAGCGCTTCGGCGAGGCGGTCGCCGCCCGAGAAGAATGAGGCGGTGTGACCGTCATTGCCCATGCCGAGGGTGACAGCGGCAAAAGGCAGGTTCAGCGCACCGATCGCCTGCTCTGCAGCAGCCCCATCCTGCTCGGGCGAGGCCGCCATTGCCGCCAGCGGAATAAAAACCGCCGCCGCCGCCGGGCCCTGCAGCAGATTGGCGCGGACCAGTCCCGCGTTCGAACGCGGGGAACTGGCCGGAACCCAGCGGTCATCGACCAGCGTGATGGTAACGTCCCCCCAGTTGAGCGATTTCTTTGCCAGATGCTGGAAAAACCGCAGCGGCGTGGTACCGCCGGAGACCGCGATGGCGGTGGCCCCGTCCTGTTGCAGGCGTTTTGTTATCGCGGCCGCGACGGCGTCAGCCAGTGCCTCCGCCAGGTCATCGGGGCCGGTAAACGTCCGGATCACGTGCCGCCGTCGAGCCAGGTCCGGCCGTCGCGCTCGATCAAGGCAATCGCGGCGGACGGACCCCAGGTGCCGGCCGTGTAGGGTTTCGGGCGTTCGTCCGAATTGGTCCAGGCGGTGAGGATGGGGTCAATCCAGGTCCAGGCTGCCTCCACCTCGTCGCGTCGCATGAACAATGTCTGGTTGCCACGCACGACGTCCAGGACCAGGCGTTCATAGGCATCGGGATTGCGGGTGCCGAACGCATCGGCAAAGCTCATATCCAGCGGGACTTCGCGCAGGCGCATGCCGCCCGGGCCGGGATCCTTGGTCATCAACCAGAGTTTTACTCCCTCATCGGGCTGCAGGCGGATGACCAGGCGGTTGGCGGCAATCGGGCCGGCGGCGCCATCGAACACCGAATGCGGGATGGGCCGGAAGGCAATGACGATTTCGGAAACACGCTCCGCCAGGCGCTTGCCGGTGCGCAGAAAAAACGGCACGCCGGCCCAGCGCCAGTTGAGAATTTCCGCCTTGATAGCAACGAAGGTTTCCGTGGTGCTGGTATCGGCGCCCAGTTCCTCGAGATAGCCGGGCACGGCGCCCCCGGAGGACGCTCCGGCGCGGTATTGGCCGCGCACGACGGTATGGGTGGAAAGCGCATCGGAGATCGGTTTGAGGGCGCGCAGGACTTTCAGCTTCTCGTCGCGTACGGCATCGGCGTCCAGCAATGCCGGAGGCTCCATCGCGACCAGGCAGACCAGTTGCAGGATATGATTTTGCACCATATCACGCAGTGCGCCGGCAGTGTCGTAATAGCCTGCCCTGCCCTCCACCCCGAGGCTCTCGGCCACCGTGATCTGCACATGATCGATATGGGCGGCGTTCCAGAGCGGTTCGAACAGACCGTTGGCAAAGCGCAGCGCCATGAGGTTCTGCACCGCTTCCTTGCCGAGATAATGGTCGATCCGGTACACTCGGTCTTCCGGAAACACCGCGCCGACGGCGTCGTTGACCTTGCGGGCGGACTCGAGGGTTTTTCCGATCGGCTTCTCGACGACCACGCGGGCGTTTTCACCGTCGAGGCCGAATTTTTTGATGCGCTCGCAGATTGGGCCGAAGAGTTCGGGACCGGTTGCGAGGTAAAAGACGGTGATGCGGTCCTGATAAGGCTGCAATGCCGCTTTCAATTCGTCCCAGCCGCCGTCACGATCGGCATCGGCCGACAGGTAATGCAATCTGCCCAAAAATTTTGCGAGGTTCTCCTCTGTTATATCGCCGGCGGCCACATGTTCGTTGATCGCTGTTTTGGCCAAAGCGATATATTGTTCTTCGGTGAACGGACCGCGGGAGACGCCGATGACCGTCGCCTCATCGGGAATCTGCCCGTCGATATCGCGATGAAACAGGGCGGGCAGAAGTTTGCGGCGGGCCAGATCTCCAGTTGCGCCGAAAACCACCAGGACAAAGGGGGCAACGGGAATTACGCGGCTCGTCATTGGCACATGGCTCCTGAAACTTGTTCAGTTCACCATGATCTACTCTGCCCGGCCATACAATTCGCTATGGCCGGGAATTTGTAGTGCTCAGGATTGGGCTCAGTATTCCCAGTCGTCGAATTCGTTCTCGTCCTCGTCGGAGACCCAATACTCGCAGCTGACGCATTTGCCGGAGAGGCTGGATTTTTTATGATCCGCGACGTCCAGAAGGCTGCCACATTGAACGCAGCCGGGTTTAAGCAGTTGCGTGCTGTTCAGGACAGGAGCGAAGCTTGTAAATCGGCTTTTGGGACTTTCCAAAAAACTCATGAAACAGTTCCTCTGGTGCGTTGCATCCGTCAGTCTATTGTCTTTGGTGCTGGCGGCTGGTGTAACATCCAATTTGACTTATTTTTGATGCAATTCAACCACATGTTGCCATATTCCGAGTTTCTTTCAGAACTTTCATATGGGCTACAGATTAGTGAGCTGCCTGGACTTATGCACTGCCCAAGCAAAAGCCCCAAGTCCCAGAATAAAGAAGTCTTTTTGGTTCTTTTTTTTAGAAAAAGAACTGCTTCCTCAAATATTTACGAGATGCGCGATCTCGGCGGCGGTCTCATCCTTGGTGTTGCCGTTGCGGACGATCTGGCCGCGCTGCATGACGTAATAGTGCTCCGCGAAGGACCAGGCAAAATCCAGATATTGCTCGACGATAACGATGGTGACGCCAAGTTCCGTGCGAATGCGGCGCAAGGCGTGCTCGATCTGCTTCACGACGGAGGGCTGGATGCCTTCGGTGGGCTCGTCCAGCAGCAGCAGCGAGGGCTGGCCGGCCAGCGCCCGGCCGAGGGCGAGCTGCTGTTGTTCGCCGCCGGAGAGCAGCCCGGCCTTGCGGGCGCGGATCTGGGTGAGTTTGGGGAACAGGTCGAAGATGTGGTCGGCGATGCCCGATTGCGTCAGTCCCTTGCGGCCAGTGAGTGCGGCGAGGCCAACGGTCAGGTTTTCCATGACGGTGAGATGGGGAAATACGTGACGGCCCTGGGGCACGAAGCCGATGCCGGCGCGGGCGCGGCCATGTGCGGAAGCGGCGGAGACATCCTGGTCGCGGAAAGTGATTTTGCCGCCGGTTAGTTTTTGCACGCCGACGATGGTTTTCAGCAGAGTCGATTTGCCGACGCCGTTGCGGCCGATGAGGGCGATGGCGCTGCCCTGGATGATGTCCATGTCGACATCCCAGAGCACCTTGCTCTGGCCATAGGCCGAGGCAACCTTCTCAAGCTTCAGCAGTGTTGTCATTTTCCTGCCTCCCACGGCGAGCGGAGCACTTGGCCACAGGCGCGCATTCGCACGACCTCAAGCTTCAGCAGTGTCGTCATCGTCTGACCTTCCAAGGTAAACGGCGGTTACTTCTGGATCGGCACGGATTTCGGCGACCGTGCCTTCTTTCAATATCTGGCCTTGATGCAGCACCGTGACGTAGCCGTTCAGGGCTTCCACGAAGCTCATGTCATGGTCGATGACGACAATCGCGTGCTTGCCGAGCAGCGAGAGAATCAGCTGGGCGGTGCGCTGGGTGTCCGTCGGGCCCATGCCGGCGGTGGGCTCGTCCAGCAGCAGCAAATCGGCGTCTGTCGCGACCACCATGCCGATTTCCAGCCATTGCTTTTCGCCGTGCGCAAGGTCGGCGGCCATAAAATCCCGGCGGTCGGCGAGGCCGATTTTTTCCAGTAGATCCTCGGCGATCGAAAGCTCGTCCTTGGGGGCCTTATGGGTGAAGGTTTTCCACCAGCTGCGGTCTTTGCGGCCTGCGATCAGCAGGTTTTCAATGACGGTGAGGGTCGGCAGCACGCCGGGGGTCTGGAATTTGCGGCAAATGCCGCGGCGCACGATTTCCTGCTCAGGCAGTGCGGTGATCACCTGATCCTTGAATGTGATCCGGCCGGAGGTGGGACGGACGCGGCCGATGATGGTGTCGCAGAGCGTGCTTTTGCCGGCGCCGTTGGGGCCGATCAGGATGCGCAATGCGCCGGGCGATATTTCAAGGTTTACGTTGGTGAGCGCCTTGAACCCGTCGAAATCGACGGTGACGTTTTCCATCATGAGGATGGGTGCGGGAATTGCCATGGCTTGATTACTCCGCGGTCTTCAAAGGGCGGCGAGAGATGATCCGGCGCATGACGCGCTCCTCGCCGCTGCCGGGACGGAACAGCCCGGCGATGCCCATGGGCAGGAAGCTGACCGCGAGAATGAACAGTGCACCCAAACCGTAGAGCCAGAGCGAGGGAAAGGCGCTACTGATCTGGTCCTTGGCGAAGTTGACGAGCAGAGTGCCGGCAATAGCGCCCCAGAGAATGTTGCGTCCGCCAACCGCGACCCAGACCACCATCTCGATCGAGGGTACGACTCCGACCAGAGCGGGCGAGACCACGCCTGAATGCAAGGTGAACAGAGCCCCGCCGATGCCGGCCAGCGCGCCAGCGATGCCGAAAGCGACGACTTTGTACGGCACCGGATTATGGCCGAGAAAGCGCACCCGGTTTTCACCGTCGCGGGTGGCGCGCAGCATGACGCCGTAGCGTGAGCCCAGCAGCCATTTGAGAAAGAAGAACGCGATAACGACGATGACGAAGGTGACCCAGTAGATCACGCGGGCCGCCTCGCTGGTGGTGATGTCGTACCCAAACAAGGTCGAGTAATCGGTCAGGCCGTTGAAGCCGCCGGTGAGAGATTGCTGGCTGATCAGCAAGGTGGAGAAGGCCAGCGCCAGCGCCTGGGTGATCAGCGCGAAATACACGCCGCCGACGCGGCGGCGGAACATCAGCCAGGAGAAACCGGCGGCAAACAGGCCAGGCACCAGCACGACGCAGGCGATCGAGAATATGCCGGATTGGAACGGGTACCAGAATTTCGGCAAGGCGGAAACGCCGCTCCACACCATAAAGTCCGGCATGTCGCCGTTGGCGACGTTCAGACCCTCGAGCTTGAGATGCATGGCCAGCGCATAGCCGCCAAGGCCAAAGAAGACCCCCTGCCCCAGGCTTAGAATGCCGGCCTCGCCCCAGGTGAGCATGATGCCCATGGCCAGGATCGATAGTGCCAGGAAACGGCCGAGCAGGCTGAGTTCGTATTGCGAGATGATCCAGGGCGCGAGCGCGCCGAGAATAATGATGATGATGCCGGAGATGAGTTTGGGATCGAATTTCTTCATGATGGCTCAGCCTTCCAGCGCGCGGGTGCGCACGGTGATGACGCCTTGCGGACGGAACTGGATGAAAACGATGACGAAGACCAACAGCAGCACTTGCGCCACACTGACATCGACGAATATTTCTATCAGCGCCGTGAACAATCCGACGATAAGCGAGGCGATGGTGGTGCCGACCAGGCTGCCGAGGCCGCCCAGAATAACCACCAGGAAGGCCGGCACGATATAGCTTTGGCCGACCGTTGGGGTAACCGGTCCGAGCAGCGCCAGGATTACGCCGGCCAGGCCGGCGACGCCGGTGCCAAGCGAGAAGACCATCAAATCGATGAGCCGCGCATTGACGCCCATGGCGGCGGCGGTTGAACGGTCCTGATTGACCGCGCGAACATACAGACCAAGCCGGGTTTTATTGAGAATGAGCGCGATGCCCGCCAGCACGATGCCGGCGACGACCAAAATGAACAGTCGCGTATCCGGCAGCGTAAGGCCTTCCAGCGGGCCGGTATGCAGCTGCACCACGTGATTGAGCCAGCTGGGTGCGGTAACCTCGACGCCGATGGCGCCGAACAGATTACGCGCCGCCTGTTGCAGCACGAGACTGACACCCCAGGTGGCGAGCAGCGTATCCAAAGGCCGGGCCGAGAGCCGGTGAATAACCGACCATTCGAGAAGTGCTCCAATCAATGCAGCGCCCAGAAAAGCAACCGGCATGGCAACGATGATCCCGAGCGGACCGGGAACCACCTGCAACGTCATGTAAGCGAGATACCCACCCAGCATCAGCATCTCGCCATGCGCCATGTTGATGACGCGCATGAGGCCGAAACTGAGCGCCAGACCCAGGGCCGCCAGCACGAAAAGTGACGCAACACTGAAACCATTGAAGATCTGGCCTACAAGAAATGCGCTCTCACCCATCGGAGGTTTCCTTAAAATATGGGAAGGAAGTCTTCTTTTCTGTGAACAAAAAAGAGCAAAAAACTTTGTCCTGTGGGGCATGGGCGTTGGCTCGGCCAAAGCCCATGCCCCAGAGCAACAGAAGGTTTTGCGCCGCTTTTTTCAAAAAGCGGCTGCTTGGCTTGTCTTAAGCTTAGTGCTTCAGCGTGCAGACCTTGCCGGGGAAAGCCAGCGGGTCATACGGTTCCGGCACGATCGGGGCGCTGGATTTCCAGATGATCTTGAACTGGCCGTCGGGCTGCAATTCACCGATATAGCCGGTCTGCACCATGCTCTGGTTGTCAGCGAACTTCACCATGCCGAGCGGGCTGTCGGTAAAGCCGAGGGAGACCGCGGCGTCACGGACTTTGGTGGTGTCAAAGCTGCCGGCTTTCTTCACCGATTCAGCCCATTGATAGACGTCCTCATAGCCATGGACCATCGGGTCATCGACGACCTGGTCGGCGCCGTATTTCGCCTTGAAGGCAGAAACGAAGCCGGCGTTCTGCGGGCCGGGCAGGCTCTCAAAATAGTTCCAGGAGGTGTAACTGCCGGCGAGCAGGCTCGGGCCCATCGCCTTGGCTTCCGGCTCGGCGATCGAGAAGCTCATCACCGGCAGTTTGTCCGGGGTGAGGCCGGCGGCGGCCATTTGCTTGAAGAAGGAGACGTTGGAGTCACCATTCAGCGTGTTGATGATGATATCCGGCTTGGCCTGCTGAATCTCAGCAACGATAGAGCTGAAATCGGTGCCGCCCAGCGGTACGTATTCCTCGCCCGAAAGGGTCAGGCCGTCATGCGCGATATGCTTCTTCAGAATCAGATTGGCGGTGCGGGGATACACATAATCGGAGCCAAGGAGAAAGATTTTCTTGTAGCCTTTCTGCTCCG
>JAMFSE010000137.1 GCA_026225115.1 Rhodovastum atsumiense | reverse complement strand
CCGGCGAGGTCATCACGCCCTCGATATCCAGATCGGCGATGGTGTCGAAGAACGCCGCGACGCGGTCCGGGTCGGCGCCCTCGAACAGGGTGCAGTTGATGCTGGTGCGAAAGCCTTTGGACTTTGAGAGCTTGATCGCGGCGACGGCGCGGTCGTAGACGCCGTCCTGGTCGACCGATTTGTCGTGCATCTGCTTGTCGCCATCCAGATGAATATCCAGACAGAGCAATTTATGCGGCTTATATTGGTCGATCTTCTTTTCCAGCAGCAGGGCGTTGGTGCAGAGGATGACGTATTTGCCTTTTTTGATCAGCCCTTCGACGATCTGCGGCATTTCCTTGTGCAGCAGCGGCTCGCCGCCGGCGATGGCGACCATCGGCGCGCCGCATTCATCGGCCGCGAGCAAGGCATCAGCGACGCTGATCCGCTGGTTCAGTATCTCCGAGGGGTAATCGATTTTGCCGCAACCGGAACAGGCGAGATTGCAGCGGAATAGCGGTTCCAGCATCAGCACCATGGGGTAGCGCTTTACCCCTTTGAGGTGCTGCATCGCGACGTAACTGCCGACCTTTAAGGCCATACCCATCGGAACCATAATCAGCTTCCCTTAAACGTTGGCCACTTCGGCCGGTAGTTTGAATTTAACATCTTCCGGCGTGCCTGCCAGCATCTCAATTTCCAGCTGACCGAACTGCCGCAACCCTTCGATTACGCCTTTGACCAGTACCTCCGGCGCCGAGGCGCCGGCGGTCAGACCAACCGTGCGGATGCCCTCGAACCAGGATGCCTGCAAATGCGAAGCGTCGTCGATCAGATAGCTCGGCCGGCCAAGCTCCGCGCCGATTTCACGCAGGCGATTCGAATTGGAGGAGTTTTTGCTGCCGACCACGAGAATCAAGTCTACCAGCTCCGCCAGGTGATGTACCGCTTCCTGGCGGTTTTGCGTCGCATAGCAGATATCGCGCACATCAGGGCCGACGACGGCGGGGAAACGATCCTTCAGGACGGCGATGATGCCGCGCGTGTCGTCGACCGAGAGCGTGGTCTGGGTAATATAAGAAAGTTTTTCGGGGTTTTGGACGGTAAGGGAACCGGCGTCCTCGATGGTTTGCACCAGGTATACCTTGCCATCGATCTGACCGATGGTGCCTTCAACCTCGGCATGGCCGGCATGACCGATCAGCACGATCTCACGGCCCTGGCGGGCGTAACGGCGGCCCTCGGCATGCACCTTGGCGACCAGCGGACAGGTGGCGTCGATCACCGGCAAAGCCCGGCCGGCGGCGGCTTTTTCCACCTTACGGGCGACTCCATGCGCGGAAAACACGGTCATCGCACCTTCCGGCACCTCATCCAGCTCATCGACGAAAACTGCCCCTCGCGCCCGCAGGTCTTCGACAACATGCCGGTTATGGACAATTTCGTGGCGGACATAGATGGGTGGCCCGAATTTGATCAGCGCGCGCTCGACAATGTCGATCGCCCGTTCTACCCCGGCGCAGAAGCCGCGGGGCTGGGCCAGGATCACTTTTATCGCTTTTGAAGTCACTTGCGGGGAGTGGGAGCCGTCCATCGTTTTCAAGTCTTCCTGTTGCCAGTCGGTCACGCTGTCTGTCTTTCGTGTCTCAGCAATAGGTCATTGCCTCCACAACCTGCAAGCATCGGCGTAGAATGCCCATTTACATCGTATGTTGCGGATTTGGTAGCGTATATCCGCTCTGGTATGACAGCATAGCTGCCGTGAGCTTCGGTTAGGCGGTCAAACTGGCAATCGGGCGGGCACCACTTTATGTGGAGTCTGGTTTGGGCGACTCGACCTGTGTGGTGTTTCTGTGACACAGCCGTCGGGAGAAGAGTTCTAATAGGCTGGGTATAAGGATATAGGTAAAAATGGGCAGCAAAACGCCAGGTGATACGGCAATCAGGAGTCAAAGCTGATGCCCCCTCGCACCCCCATGCTGGACCGGGTCAAGATTCCCGCTGACATGCGAAATCTCTCAACTGAGCAGTTGAAGCAGCTTGCAGATGAGCTGAGAGCTGAGACCATCGATACCGTTTCCGTCACCGGTGGCCATCTGGGTTCGTCGCTTGGCGTTGTTGAGCTGACCGTCGCCATCCATGCCGTGTTTGACACCCCGAGCGACCGGCTGATCTGGGATGTGGGCCACCAGACCTACCCGCATAAAATCCTCACCGGCCGGCGCGACCGCATCCGTACCCTGCGCCAGCCCGGCGGTCTTTCCGGTTTCACCCGCCGTTCGGAGAGCGAATACGACCCGTTCGGCGCCGCCCATTCCTCCACCTCGATCTCGGCCGGCCTTGGGATGGCGGTGGCGCGCGACCTGCAGGATCCGAATTCGACTCGTAACGTGATTTCCGTGATCGGTGACGGCGCCATGAGCGCCGGCATGGCCTATGAGGCGATGAACAACGCCGGCGCCATAAAATCCCGCCTGATCGTCATCCTGAACGATAACGACATGTCGATCGCCCCGCCGGTGGGCGCCATGAGCGCGTATCTGTCGCGGCTGATATCGTCCCGCAGCTTCCTGAGCCTGCGTGATTTCGCCGCCAAAATGGCCAAGCGTTTCCCCCGCACGCTGGAGCGCACGGCGCGCCGCGCCGAGGAATACGCCCGCGGCATCCTTACCGGCGGCACCTTGTTCGAGGAGCTCGGCTTTTATTATGTCGGGCCGATCGATGGCCATAATCTGGACCATCTGTTGCCGGTGCTGCGCAATCTGCGCGACTCCGACGGCATGGAGCCGGTGCTGCTGCATGTCGTTACCCAGAAGGGCAAAGGCTACGCCCCGGCGGAAGCCTCCGGCGACAAATATCACGGCGTGCAGAAATTCAACGTGATCACCGGCGAGCAGACCAAGGCGCCCCCGGGGCCGCCGCAATATACGCATGTCTTCGCCAAGGCGCTGATCGCGGAGGCTGAGGTTAACCCGAAAGTCGTCGCCATTACGGCCGCCATGCCGGGCGGCACCGGACTCGATAAATTCGCGCAGAAATTCCCCACCCGTATTTTCGACGTCGGCATTGCCGAGCAGCATGCGGTCACCTTCGCGGCCGGCATGGCAACCGAAGGCATGGCGCCGTTCTGCGCCATTTACTCGACCTTCCTGCAGCGCGGCTACGACCAGCTGGTGCATGACGTGGTGCTGCAATCGCTTCCCGTGCGCTTTGCCATGGACCGGGCCGGGCTGGTGGGCGCCGATGGCGCGACCCATGCAGGGGCTTACGATCTGTGTTACCTCGGCGGCCTGCCGGGTATTGTGATCATGGCGCCTTCGGATGAAGCCGAGCTGATGCATGCGGTCGCGACCGCGGCTGCAATCGACGACCGCCCCAGCGCTTTCCGCTATCCGCGGGGCGAGGGCATGGGCGTGGACCTACCGGCGCGCGGCTCGGTTTGGGAGATCGGCAAGGGCCGTATCCTGCGCGAGGGCTCCAATGTTGCGATTCTGGCACTTGGCCCCCGGGTGGCCGAGGCGATGGCGGCGGCTGAGGAACTGGCCGCGCGCGGCCTTTCCTCCACGGTCGCGGATGCGCGTTTCATGAAGCCGCTGGATCAGGCGCTGATTGCGCAGCTGGCCCGGCACCATGAGGTACTGATCACGATTGAGGACAGCGCGGCCGGCGGCTTTGGCGCCGCGGTGGCGCATTATCTATCCTGGGCGGGCGCTTTCGATCACGGCCTGAAATTCCGGCCGATGACCTTCCCCGACCGCTTGATCGACCATAACGCACCGGCAGCACAGCTGGTGGACGCTGGGCTGACGGCACGCCATATTGTCGATCATGCGCTAGCGGCTTTGGGCACAAATGCGGGGCACGGGCTGGTCGCAATTCCGGCGCAATGAACCTATATCCGCTCAGAAACAAAAAGTGGTGCCCATGAAAAAATTTCGAGCGGTTCTAAGTGCAGTTGTTTTCTCCGCAGCCCTGGCGGCAACGCCGCTGCGGTCTTTCGCCGCAACCCCGGAAGCAGCGCCGATTGAGGCCTTGAACGCGGGGCTGATCGCTACGATGAAATCCGCCTCGGCCAATGCCAGTTTCATGGACCGCTATAAGGCGCTTGAGCCGGTGGTGAAAGCCGCCTTCAATCTGCAAGTTATTTTGAAAAATTCGACGGGATTCTACTGGACCACGCTACCGCCGGCACAGCAGCAGGAACTGGAAACGGTCTTCGAGCAATTTACCATCGCCAGCTATGTGAACGCTTTCGACGGCTATAATGGCCAAAGCTTCAAGGTGTTGCCGGCAGAGCGCGATGTCGGCGCCAGCAAGGTGGTCGAGTCACAGATTGTGCCAGGGGATGGCAGTGCGCCGACCGAACTGGATTATGTGATGACCAACGGCGCCGCCGGCTGGCAGGTGACGGACGTGCTGCTGAACGGCACCATCAGCAAGGTCGCCCTCCAGTCCTCGGATTTCAGCTCCGAGGTTACTTCCGGTAATGCTACGCCATTGATCAGCGCATTGAAGGCAAAGGTTGCAACGCTCTCCGGTGGCGCGCTAACCAACTAGGCGAGATGAATCCGTATCCGCTAAATCGCCGATGTGATCCGACTTGATCCATGCAATCGCCTGGCTGGCCGGGGTTTTTGTTGTCATTGGCGTGGTGCAGCAATTTGTTGGCACGCTTCTGGTGGCGCGGTTTGCGGCCCAGCCGCAGCGAATGCCGGCAGTTCCGCCGCCTGTCTCAATTCTCAAGCCGCTTTGCGGAGTCGATCCGCTAACCGAGCTTGCGCTGGAATCGTTTTTCCTTATCGAATACCCCGTGTTTCAGCTGGTTTTCGGCATTCAAAGCGCGACTGACCCCGTGCTCGAAATCCTCGACCGGCTGCGGGCCCGCTACCCGGCGCGTGACGTCCAGGTCATCATCGATTCGACCCTGCATGGCAGTAACCGCAAGGTCTCGAATCTCATCAACATGCAGGCCTTTGCGAAATACGAGACGCTGGTGATGTCGGATGCGGATATTCACGTGCCGCCGTATTTTCTCGGGACCGTCATTTCGGCGCTGCAGCAGCCCAATGTGGGACTGGTCACCACATTGTACACGGCGCTGCCGGGAACCCCGCATCTGGCTACGCTGCTCGGCGCCAATCAGATCAATTACAACTTTCTCCCGGGCGCCTTGCTTGCCCGTACGCTCGGCCGCCAGGATTGCCTGGGCGTGACCATGGCGCTCACCCGCCAGACTCTGGCGCAGGCCGGCGGCCTGCAGGCTGTGGCCAATCATTTGGGGGATGACCAGGTGATGGGCCGGCTGGTGCAAGCCAAGGGCTATAAACTGACGCTCGCCAGCGTGATCCCCGCCACAACCGTGCCGGAGTCCAATTTCAAGGATTTATATCTCCATGAGCTGCGCTGGGCCCGAACCATCCGCGCCATGGTGCCGTTTGCCTACTCTACCCTGATTCTGCAGATGTCGCTGTTCTGGGCGGTCATCTGCGTTCTGGTGTCCGGCGGCTTCTGGGCCGCCTGGGTGCTGTTTTTCGCGACGCTGCTTATCCGCCACTGGCTGGCGCGGCGCATCGATGCGGCACTCCGGCTTTCCAAGGCAGGCGACGCTTGGCTTTTTGTGGTGCGGGATCTGTTCTCGGCGATTATCTATATCGCCAGCTTCTGCGGAAATAATGTAAGCTGGCGGGGCCAGCAGATGCGCGCCGACCAGGGCAAGGCGCCGGTAGCCAATTCGCCCGCCCCCGTTTCGACTCCCAGCGTCGAGCCTTTACTGTGAAGCGGCCTTATTTTGACGATCAATTTCATGGGATTGAATTATGTGCTCAACTCGATCCACATCTATCCAATCCCATATCGATCTAGGATTAAACGAACACCATGATGAAAACCCTGTTTTTGCAACCGCCTTCCTTCGACGGCTTCGACGGTGGCGCCGGCTCGCGCTATCAGGCGAAACGCGAAATCAAATCCTTCTGGTTCCCGACCTGGCTTGCCCAGCCGGCCGCTTTGGTGCCCGGCTCGACGCTGATCGACGCGCCGCCGGCGCGCCTGGGCATGGCGGATGTGCTGCCGCATGCGAAGCATAACGACCTGCTCATCATCCACACCTCCACGCCGTCTTTCGCCAATGACGTCAAAGTCGCGGAAGCCTTCAAGGCGGAGAATCCGCATATCCTTATCGGCTTTGTCGGCGCCAAGGTCGCGGTGCAGCCGGAGGAATCGCTGGCCCGCGCCACCGTCATCGATTTTGTGGCCGGCAATGAATTCGACTTCACCATCAAGGAAATCGCCGAAGGCAAGCCCTTCGCCGAGGTCGATGGCATCATGTACCGCAATGCCGAAGGCGCACTGATCAAGAACCGCGACCGCGCGATCCTGCACGACATGGATCAGCTGCCCTTCGTCACCGATGTCTATCAGAAACATCTGCGGATCGAGGATTACTTCATCGGCTACCTGCTGCACCCGTATATCTCGATCTATACCGGCCGCGGCTGCAAATCGCGCTGCACCTTCTGCCTGTGGCCGCAAACCGTCGGCGGCCACACCTACCGCACGCGCTCGGTTGAGAACGTCATCGCTGAAATCCGCAAGGCCAAGGAAAACTTTCCGCAGGTCAAGGAATTCATGTTCGACGACGATACCTTCACCGACGACCTGCCGCGCGCCGAAGCCATCGCCCGGGAACTCGGCAAAATGGGCGTCACCTGGTCCTGTAACGCCAAGGCCAATGTGCCCTTCAAGAGCCTGAAGGTTTTTAAGGAAAACGGCCTGCGCCTGTTGCTGGTCGGCTACGAGACCGGCAACCAGCAGATTTTGATCAACATCAAAAAAGGCATGCGGATCGAAGTCGCCAAGCAGTTCACTAAGGACTGCCACACGCTCGGCATTAAAATCCACGGCACCTTCATCGTCGGCCTGCCCGGAGAGACCCAGGAGACGCTGCTGGAGACCATCGACTTCGCCAAGGAAATCAACCCGCATACTATTCAGGTCTCGCTCGCAGCCCCCTACCCCGGCACCTTCCTGTACGACCAGGCGCTGCGCGAAGGCTGGTTGGACGTGGCCAACGCCGAACTGATCGACGAACACGGCGTGCAGATCGCGCCGCTGCATTACCCGCATCTGTCACATACCGAAATCCATGAATCGGTCGAAACCTTCTACCGAAAGTTCTATTTCCGGACGCCGAAAATCCTCTCGATCCTCAACGAGATGATCCGCAGCCCGCAAATGATGAAACGCCGCCTGCGCGAGGGCGTGGAGTTTTTCCACTTCCTCCGCGAACGCTCGGCGGCTTGAAGTAAGTAAGGATTTCTTTTTCTGAAGAAAAAGAAACAAAAAGACTTTTTTACTGGGACTTGGGCGTTGGCGCTTTTCACGCCAACTCTCGGGCTTCCGGAAGGCTTTATGGATAAAATCATTTTTTCTGCGGATGATTTTGGCCTTACGCAAGCTGTTAATGAGGCGGTGGAGTTGGCACACACAAAGGGCCGGCTGACGCAGGCCAGCCTTATGGTCGCCGCACCAGAAGCAAAAGATGCCATTGCTCGCGCCCATCGTCTGCCCAATCTGAAAACCGGCCTGCATCTGGTTTTGGTCGACGGCGATTCAATGCTGGGCCACACCAGGCTTCCAAATATCACATCACCGGATGGCAAATTCAGCCGCGACCAGACCGCGCTCGGCTTTCAATATTTTTTCTCGCCTGCGGCCCGTAAAGAGCTAAAGGCCGAAATTCGTGCCCAGTTCGCCGCGTTTGCCGATACCGGCCTCACGCTGAACCACGCGGACGCGCATAAGCACATGCATCTGCACCCTACCGTCGCCGCAATGATGATTTCGGTGGGCAAAGAATTCGGCCTAAACCGTATCCGTATCCCTGCCGAGCCGCCGAAAACAATGCAGGCCTGCGGCGAAAAAATTAGTTTCTCGGACCGCGCGCTTTATGCCTGGACAAATATACTTCGCAGCCAGGCGAGGCGCGCGGGGCTCACTGCGCCCGACCACATCTTCGGCATCAAATGGTCAGGCCATATGCGCGGCGAGCGCATCGACATGCTCCTGCAAAACCTTCCCTCCGGAACTACAGAAATTTATTTCCACCCGGCGATCCGCCACGACGAAATTCTACAAAAACTCATGCCAGATTACGAGCATGAAGCTGAATTACAGGCCTTGCTCACGCGTTGAACGGATTTTCTTGCTAGGCTTTGGATATCCTTCTATATAAGGATGGATATCCAACGGTTTTTGGCAGATGCCCCTCTACATCAAAGACGAATCGACAACACAACTGGTCAACGAACTCGCCCGCCGGCGTGGGACTACCAAGCAGGACGCCGTTAAATTCGCTGTGCAGGCAGAGTTGGCCCGTGAGAACAAAGATCTATCTTTGCGCGAGAAGCTTGCGCTTTGGCATAAATTGCACCCGCTACCGCCCCCAACCGGTAAAATCGCGGACAAGGCTTTTTTTGACGAGCTATCTGGCGAACCGTGATTTTTATCGACGCATCGGCGTTGGTCTCCATGATCGCAAGAGAAGCCGACTGCTTTGTGCTAGCCGATCGGATGAGTGTCTCTTCAACGCCATCTTGTTCGGCAATCTCAGTTTGGGAGACGTTTGCCGCGCTTAGTCACAGCTATGGATTTTCATCCATAAACGCTCGGCGTGAAATTGAAATATTTCGCAAAGATTTCGGTGTCAAACTGGTCTCCATCGGCGAAACCGAGGCTGAGCTAGCCGCTATTGCTTACGCGAAATTCGGAAAAGGCCGTCATCCCGCAGCCTTGAACATGGGCGATTGTTTCGCTTATGCTTGCGCCAAAGCCAATAAAGCTAAACTACTATTCAAAGGCGACGATTTTTCAAAAACCGATATCGGTGTTGCCTAGGCTTATTTCCCGATCATCACGTCCTAGGCTTTGACAATCGCCGTTACCTCATCGCCCACAGCCAGTCCCAAATCATCGACTGCTTCGGTCGTGATCGATGAAGTGCGCGCGCTGAGTTTCATTCTGATTTCCAGTGTATAGGCGAGGTGCCGAAACACCCCGATCCCAGATTAATAGAAGTTTTTTGGTTCTTTTTTCAAAAAAGAACTGCTTGGCTTAAAAAAACCCCGGAGCGATCCGGGGTTTTTTGTGGCAAAGAACGCCGGATGAGTTGCTTGATTGCGGCGTTGTTATTGGTAGGCGGGTGATGCAGACTGCCCATGGGCGGCGGCGCGCGCTTCTCTAACATTAAAAGCTAGGCAACGGACGAAATGGGATTGCACCCCGAGTTTCCAACATCGCCCATTAAGCTCATCGATATTTTCGGCAATGACACCATGACGCTGGTGCCGGTGAATGTCGGGTGAAGGGGTAACATTGCCATGGCTGCACATCAATGATCCATCATCGGCTGGGCGCCGCGTTTGGCCCTTGGAGCGATATCTGGATCAGGCGTGGCTGGCGGGTGCAAATTCACTGCGTCACGGGCCAGGCCCGCACGCTGGATAGCGGCGGAACCAGGGTGGCGTTCGGCGCGCCGGAGGAATGTATAAGGGTTGCGGCCCGCTCCGCGCCAGGCGCCGGCGCCAGACGCGCGGCGGTGCTTCTGCACGGACTTTGGGACTCCGCCGGCATCATGTCCCGGCTTGCCGAGGCGCTGCAAGGCGATGGATGGGCGGTTGCAAATGCCGGCTATCCCAGCACCCGGCTTCCGCTTGCTGCGCTCGGCGCCAACGCCAGCCAGGTGGCGCGTGGATTGGCGCAAGACGGGGCGCGGGAGATATCCTTTATAGGGCATAGTCTGGGCGGCCTGGTCGCGCGCATGGCGATGGCCCATGCGCAAATGCAGGGTTGGCGCGCTGGCCGGCTTGTTCTCATCGGCTCACCTGCCCGCGGCTCGGCGGTTGCCAAGCAGTTCCAAGCTGTGCCTGGATATCGAACGATCGCCGGCCGTTGCGGAGATGCCCTCACGCCGGCCGGCGCCACGGCAATTTCGCCGCCAAATTGCCGGGAAGT
>JAMFSE010000136.1 GCA_026225115.1 Rhodovastum atsumiense | reverse complement strand
TCGCCACCGCCGCCTTGCTCGCTTTGGCCGCCTGCAACGGCCATGGCGCGCAATCGCAAGCGGATTTCAACGCCGCCGGCCAGGCGCTCGGGCAAGGCAACATCGGCGCCGGCGCCAACGCCACCGGTCAGGCCTTCTCCCAGGGCGCCCAGGCCACCGGCCAGGCCATCGGCACCGGCGCGCAGACCACCGGCAACGCCATCAACAAAACCTTCAGCGGCAACTAACGCTGCGCAAACCGGATAGCCCCATCCAACCGTATCGCCTCAGCGTTAAAATACCCGTTCCGGCATAATTCCAGCACCAGGCTGGCATATTCCTCGGGCATCCCCATCCGCTTCGGAAACGGTATCGTCGCCGCCAACGCCGCGCGCCCCTCATCGCCCATCTGCCGCATCATCGGCGTATCGAAAACCCCGGGCAAAATCGTATTGATCCTGATCCCGAACCGCGACAAATCCCGCGCAATCGGCAGCGTCATCCCGATAATCGCGGCCTTGCCCGCCGCATACGCCGCCTGTCCTTGCTGCCCGTCCTGGGCTGCGATCGAGGCGGTGGTCACAATCGCCCCGCGCTCGCCATCCACCGGCTCCAGCCCCGCCGCCTCGGCGGCAAACCGGGTCACGGTGGCAAAGGTCCCAACCACATTCAGCGTCACCGCCCGGGCGAACTCCGCCGTCGGAAACCGCATAAACGCCCCGGTCTCCTTGTTTTTCCGAATGGTGGGAATCGCATTGCCGCCGCCGGCGCAAGCCACCAGAATCCGCGCCACCCCATTCGCCGCCCGCGCCGTGGCGAAGGCCGCATCCAGGCTATCCTCATCCATCACATTCGCCGCCGCGAAAACCGAGCCGGTCTCCGCCGCCGCGGCCGCCCCGGCCTCCGGATTAAAATCGAATATCGCCACCCGGGCACCCGCCGCCCGCAAAGCCTTCACGGTCGCCAGGCCGAGCCCAGAAGCTCCGCCCGTTACAATAGCCGAAATGGACCCGTCGATTTTCATATTGCCTCCCAAACTTCCTGGCGCGCCCGACTATGTCTTGACGCCGCACCCCGCACAAGCTCACCATAACCCGCAAAAACAACACATCGGGGGAACGCTAGTGTTCAAGGTTTTCTGGTATCTGAAGCGCAAACAGGGCACCACCCACGCCCAGTTCCGCGCGCATTACGAAAACAGCCACGCCAAGCTCGCCGACGCCTATATCGGCCATCTGATGACCGGCTATCAGCGCAACTATATCACTGCCATGTCCGGCGCCACGCTCGCCCCCGACGGTGCGGTCACCTTCGGCGAAATCGAACCGGATTACGACTGCATCGCCGAATGGATCATGAAAGACGAAGCCGCCTTCGCCGAAATCCACCGCATCTTCGCCAGGCCCGAAGTGAAGAAAATCTTCAATGACGACGAGGAACGATTCCTCGACCGCAAAGCCTTCAGGCTGGTCCAATGCGACGTGGTGGATACCGGCACCGGCGACGGCCATCTGACCCTGCAAACCACAGGCTCCGGCACTCTCGCTTAGTTAAGAATTATTTGCCCTTCGCCGGAGGCGAATTTACTTACCTCTATAGACCGGCTTGCGCTTCTCCAGAAACGCCGTCGTTCCCTCTTCCTTATCCTCGGTCGCGAACAGCAGCTGGAACGCCTTGCTCTCCAGGGACAGCGCCGTTTCCAGCGGCACATCCGCGCCGAGCGTGATAACTTCCTTGATGGACTCAACGGAAATCGGCGGCAGTAGCGCAATCTTCGCGGCCAGCTTCAGCGCATGGGGCACCACATCCGCATCCGCCACCATCTCGGATGCCAGCCCCATCGCCACCGCCTCGGCTGCCGGAATATGGTCGCCGGTCAGCGCATAGCGCATCGCCTTGAATTTCCCCGCCGCCCGCACCAGCCGCTGCGTGCCCCCGGCGCCCGGCATAATCCCCAGCCTCACTTCGGGAAGCCCAAACTTCGCGCTCTCGCCGGCGATGATGATATCGCAATGCAACGCCAGCTCGCAGCCGCCGCCAAGCGCAAACCCGTTCACCGCCGCCAATATCGGAATCCGGCACGCCTTCATCGCCGTCCAGGCAATCCGCGACTCCTGGAACGCCTTGTCCTGCACCTTGCGCGCCTTCAACTCCACCAGATCGGCGCCCGCCGCAAAAGCCTTGTCATCCCCGGTGATCACAATCACGCGAGTCTCCTCGTCGCCATCCAGCCGCGTGATCATCTCCGCCAGCTCACGCCGAATGCCGAGGCTCAGCGCATTCAACACCTCCGGCCGGTTCAGCTTCAACAGCGCCACCCCCGGCGCCGGCCGTTCCTCGATGATTTGTGCCATGATTTCCCCTCTTGCTTCCGCTGTCTGCCGCGCCGAATATGATTAATAGTTAGCTATTTGGACGCCAGCCCGCAATACTGGTGCCGCGACAGGGAGAAGACGCGTGACCGACGACAAAAAACCCGAAGACAAGGCCATCACCGGCAAAATCGACGCCGATGACGATCTCGAAACCCTGGTTCTCTACGAAATCGTCGAGCCGCATATCTGCAAAATCACCCTGAACCGCCCGCACCGCCGCAACGCCATCCTGTCGCCGGACATGAACGAGCTGCTGGCGACCTATCTTGAGAAGGCCCAGGACGACGATTCCGTCAAAGTCATCATCCTCGCCGGCAACGGCCCGGATTTCTGCTCCGGCGAGGATACCCGCCGCGTCCCGGCCGAAACTTTCGGCCTCAAAAAAGGCGAGCGCCTGCCCCAATCAAAACGGATGCGCGGCATGCGCAAAACCTATGAGAGCTTCTTCAAGGGCCTGCTCTGGGGCGACAAGGTCACCATCGCAGCCTGCCAGGGCGCGGTCATGGGCCTCGGCTTCTCCTACGCGCTCAGCTGCGACATGCTCATCGTCGCCGAGGGCGCCAAATTCGCCCGCCGCCAGGCCCGCATCGGCTTCGCCGGGTTTGATGCCATGCTTCCCATCTCGCTGATCAAAATGGGCATGAATCGCGGCATGGAAGTCATGCTCACCGGCCGCACCGTCACCCCGGACGAGCTGAAAACCTGGGGCATCGCCAATTCCGTCGTGCCGCCCGAAAATCTCGAAGCCGAGGCCATGCGCTACGCCCGCGCCGTCGCCGCCCTGTCCGCCGACGGCTTGATGCTCGGCAAGCGCGCGCTGCACCAGGTCATGCACGGCGTCGGCCTCGCCTCCTACCAGAACTTCGCCTCCATCGCCCACCCGCTCTTCACCAATTTGGTCTGGCGCGAGGGCGAATATAATCTGCTGCGCGAGCGCAACGCGAAGGGCAACAAGGCCGCCTGGGAGGGTTTGAACAAAATTTTTACAGATCTCGGCTTCGAATAACACGATGTCCGAAGCCACTGTTGTGCGCGCCGGCCTTGCCTCGGCCGCGTCCTACTACCCGCTCGGCCCGCTGAACGGCGCGGTCCCGCCGGCGCCCGCCTGGTTCAACGCGGCCCTGCAAATCGAGCCCGAGCGCAGCGTTTTTGACGCTGACGGCATCCCCATCGAACTCCTCACCTGGGGCGAGATCGGCAAGCCCGGCCTCTTATTCCTGCACGGCTACGCCAGTCACGCGGATTCCTGGCGCTTCATCGCCCCCTTCTTCTCCTCAGACTACCGCTGCGCCGCCATCTCCTGGTCCGGCATGGGCAAATCCGGCCATCGCGCCGACAACTATTACGAATTCTCAACCCTCGGCCTGCAGGCCGTCGCCGCGATCACCCATGCGCAGCTCGCCGCCTCCGGCCGCCGCCCCATCGTCATCGCCCAGTCGCTCGCCGGCGTCATTTCCACCATTGCTGCCCTCGCGCATAACCCTTTCGAAGCCCTGATCCCCATCGACACCGGCTTTCGCCATACCGAAATCCCCGAGGCTGATCGTAAGCCGGTCCGCATGGGCCATATCAACCGCCTCTACCCGGACATCGCCTCGGCACTGGCGCGCTACCGCCTCTCCCCCGACCAGGATTGCGAAAACCTCTACATCCTCGACTTTCTCGCCCGCCTCTCGCTCCGCCAGGACGGAACCGGCTGGCGCTGGCGCATGGACCCAAAACTCACCACCGACATCCGCATCTGCTGGTCACCGGAACTGCTGGCCAAACTCCCCTGCAAAATGGCCTATCTCTACGGCGAGCGCTCATCCCTGGTCGCCCCCAGGCTCGCCGCCATTACCAACATCCTGCCCGCCGGCACCCCGGTCATCGGCATTCCGGACGCCGACCATAATGTGCTGGCCGACCAGCCCATCGCCCTCATCGCCGCACTGCGCGCCATCCTAGCCGGCTGGCGCGAATAGCTCATCCGATAATTTCGGCCTTAGCCCCGCCCAGCACGCGCGCCAGATTTTTACCGATTTTTGCGCGTGCCGCGTCGAACCCAAACACACCAAAATTCGCCATCGAGCGCAACGGCGAAGCCTCAACCCCCGACATTCTGGCGGACATCGACGACGTCCTGCGCTGCCTGATCCGCGACCAACAAAAAGCGGATGGGTGCGCGCAGTCACCCATCACTCACCCCAGAAACAGCCAGACGACGCCCACCAGCGCGCCGGCCAGCACCATCGCCATCAGGATCAGCACGTCGCGAGTCTGTGGCCGATATTCCTGCCGCTCGATCTGCCGAAAAACCTGAAAATACCGCGCCGCCGCCCAGACCAGCAGTCCCATCCCGATCATCCGCCATGCCGCAACCCTCCTTATGGCCGGGGAGCGGCCCGCTACTCCCCTACCGGTTTATCCGCCGGTGTAAACCCGGTGATATGCGCGCCGCCATCCACATAGAACGTCATCCCCGTCACATGCGCGCAATCATCGCTGGATAGAAAAACCGTCACCGGCCCGACATCGGATTCCGGCTCGCCATTGCGCCGCGTCGGCTTGGTCAACAGCACGTTTTTCCCCACCTCCGGATACTTCGCATAAAACGCCGCCGCCCCCTCGGTATTCACGCCCGGACAGATGCAGTTGATGATAATGCCGTGCCGCGCCCATTCCCCCGCCGCCGTCCGCGTCAACCCATCCAGCGCCGCTTTCGCAACATTATAACTAAGATTGAACGGCATCGCCCGAACGGAACTGAGCGACCCCATATTCACGATCCGCCCCCATTGCCGTGCCTTCATGGCCGGATACACCGCCTGCATCCCCCAGAAACTCGACCAGAAATTCAAATCCAGCGCCCGCGCAATCTCCGCATCGCTATGCGCCTCAACCCGCTTGCCCAGCGCCCCGCCACCGGCGTTATTGATCAGAATATCAACCTTCCCGAACCGCTTCTCCGCATGCGCCACCATCGAGAAAACCTGCTCACGCTGCGTCACGTCGGTCTTAAAAAAATCTGCATCCACGCCAAAGTCATCACGCATCTTGGCGACAATCCTCTGGCCTTGCTCCTCTGTCCGCTGCGCAACCAGCACGGCTGCCCCCGCAGCCGCCAAGCCACGCGCGCAGCCCAGCCCAACCCCCTGGCCGCCACCCGTAACAATCGCAACCTTACCCGCCAACCGTTTTGTCATTTTTTGTTTCCTCCAAGTAAGAAGGCGCCTTTTAAAAAAAGCGCCGCAAAAACTTTTTTATGCCGGGACATGGGCTGTGTCCCATCAACACCCATGCCCCAGAATAAAAAGTTTTTTGGTTCTTTTTTTCAAAAAAGAACCGCTTCAATTCCTAAACAATCTGCCTTGCCTTCAACCCGGCAATCGCCGCCGCATCATACCCCAGTTCGCCCAGCAGCTCCTCCGTATGCTGCCCCAGCACCGGCGCCGCGCTGCGGATCGTCCCCGGCGTCGCCGACATCCGGAACGGCGTCTCGATAACCGGGGCAGGGCGGGGCAGCCCGGGATATTCCATCATCTTAAAAAACCCCATCGCCTGCACATGCTCATCCACACCCGCCTGCAACGGCGACAGCATCGGCGAGGCGGGAATCCGCGCCGCATCCAGCAGCTTTGCCGCGTCCCCGATCGTCTTATCCGCGCACCATGCCTGCATCTTGTCGTTCAGCACATCGCCATTCGCCGCTCGCAGATCGTCATTGGCAAAGCGCGGATCGGCGAACCAGCCCTCTTCCCCCACCAGCCGGCACCAGCGCTTGAACATTGCCTGTCCCGTCACCTGGATCAGCAGCCAGCCGTCGCCGACCCGGAACAGATCGCTCGGCCCGATCGCCATGCCCTTGTTCCCGATCCGTTGTCGGCTTTTCTGCGCCATCGTTTCCTCGATGATCAGCGCATTGGAAATCGAAAGTGCGACGGGCAGCAACGCCGCCTCCACCTCCTGGCCTTCCCCGGTCTTGTTCCGATGCATCAGCGCCATCGTCGTGCCGATCGTCAGCATCAACGCGGTCGTGTGGTCCACATAGGGCACCGCGCAACGGAATGGCTGCTCGGGCAGTCCGGAGCGCGCCACGGCACCCGACATCACCTGTCCCACCCCGTCAAATCCTACCCGGTCGCTATACGGACCGCCGCGCCCATAGGCGGTGGCGCTCGCCAGAATAATATCGGGCTTCACCGCCTTCAGGCTGGCATAATCCAGCCCATTATCCCGCATCGCCTGGTCCGGCATATTGGCAATCACGATATCCGCGGTCGCGATCAGCTTGCGCGCAATTTCCTGCCCTTCGGGCCTGGTCGTATCCAGCGTCATCGCCCGCTTGTTACGATTGAACTGCAGAAATCCGCCGCCGATCCCGCCCGGCGTTACCGCCTGCACAAACCGATCCTCGCCGCCCTCGCGTTTCTCGATGCGGATCACATCGGCGCCCATATCCCCCAGCAGCGCGCTGCACCAGGGGGCGGCGATATAGCGCCCAAAATCGAGCACCCGCACGCCCTGCAATACCTGGGTCATATTTAGAGCGCTTTCCAGTCCGGGCGGCGTTTCTCCAGAAACGCCGCCGGGCCTTCCTTCGCATCCGCGGTCTGCGCGCAGCGCATCCGGTAGCTCTCCGCCAGCAGCTCCGCCTCATAAATCGGCAGGCTCAGCCCTTTACGAATCGCCATCCGCGTCCCGCGCACGGCCAGCGGCGCATTGCGGTTCACAATCTCGGCAAGTTGCCAGGCCCGCTCCATCAACTTCTCTTTCGGCACCACCTCGGAGACAAACCCAAGCTCATAGGCCCGCTGCGCGCTCATCCGCTCATGCTTGCCCATAATCGCCATCCGCATCGCCACGTTCAGCGGCAGCACCCGCGCCATCCGCACCATCTCGCGCGCCGATACCACGCCGATCGAGACATGCGGATCGAAAAACGTCGCATGCTCAGCCGCCACCGCAATATCGCAGGTCGAAACCAGATCGAGCCCGGCGCCGCAGGCAATCCCGTTCACCGCGCAGATCACCGGCTTGGTCATCGTCATATAAGGCGGCGTCGCCTCCTGCGGAATATCCCACTGCCGGTAGGAAGACAGCATCGGCTCGCCCCACATATCGATGCCCGTAGGCGCCCCATCCTGATACGTGCCCTCGATCACATTCACATCGGCGCCGGTGCACAGCGCCTTATCGCCGGCGCCGGTGACGATGACGGTCCACACATCCTGGTCTTCCTCCAGCTCCTGATAAATCACCTTCAAATCCCGCATCATCTGGATGGTGATTGAATTCAGCGCCTCCGGCCGATTCAATGTCAGGCAGGCCGCATGCCCGCGTTTTTCCACAACTAGCGCATCGGTGCTCATGATTTATTATTTCCTCCGGTCGAAAGACGCTTCGCGATCAATGCGGAATTATCCCGCAGCGCCAGCGGCGTGTTGGCAATCCGCTCCACGGTCCGGCCGCCGGCGCGATCCAGATCCTTGCACAGATCGATCGCCAGCTTCGCCACCCCAACGGCATCGGACGGCTTGCCGGCCAGCCGCTGGCAAAAAGCCCAGGTTTTTTCTTCAAATTCTTCCGGCGACCAGACCGCCTGCACCAACCCTGCGGAAAACGCGGTGGCGGCGTCAATCTGCTCGCCCGCCATGCCGAGCCATTTCGCCCAGCCAACGCCGCACAGCCGCACCAGCCTTGACGTTCCGCCGCTGCCCGCGATCATCCCCAGATCCACCTCCGGCAACCCAAACCGCGCCGCGGTCGAAGCCAGGCGAAAATCCACCGCCCCCGCCATCTCGGTCCCCAGCCCCAGACAAGGCCCGTTGATCGCCATCACCACCGGCTTTTCCACATTCTCCATCTCATCGAAAAACCGGTGTAGATTGCGCCGGTAATCCCGCCTGAATTCCTGCATGCTCCGCGTCGGCGGAAAATATTTCCCATGCTCGACGATATCGATACCGGCGGTAAAAAACGCGCTGTTCGATTTCAGCAGCAACACCTTCAGCGCATCGTTATCCCGCAGATCATCGACTGCATCGAAAATCACCTGCCGCATCGCAATCGTCATCGCATTGCGCTTGGCTGGCCGGTTCAGCGTCAAAACGATAATGCCGTCCCGGTCCTCGCGCAGAATATCTTCGGTCATCATACCTCCAGCGGTAAAGCGGCGAGATGTGCAGGTGCCAGGCGCGGATTCCCGAACATCTGGTGCAGCACATGGCTGCGTTTGAGCATGCGTTGCGCGTCGACTTCCTGGGTGAATCCCATACCGCCATGCACCTGAATGTCAAAGCGCGCGGCCTTCAGCGCCTCATCCCCCGCCAGATATTTCGCGCAGCGCGCATGAAACTCGGCATCGGCGGCGGCCGCCGCCACCGCATTGGCGGCGTTCCAGCACTGCGCATAGACAATCTCCGCGCCCAGCGCCGCATCCGCGCAGCGATGCTTGATCGCCTGAAACGCCCCGATCGGCCGCCCGAACTGCACCCGCGTCCGGGCATAATCCACCGCCATATCCCTTGTTGTCTCCAGCAGCCCGCACAGCATCCCGGCCGCCATCACCTGCGCCGCCAATGCCAGTTCCGGCGCCTCAATCTCGGCCAGAACCTCATCCGGCAGCGTCGCTGCACTCAGCGTCACCGTTTCATCGATACATTCCAGCCCCCGCGTGCCCGCATGCACCAGCCGCAGCGCCTTGCCCTCGATTTGCAGATACAGCCCATCGGCCGCGTCGATCACCCGAACCTCATCGGCAATCCCGACCGCGATGCCAACGCGCTTGGCGCCGCTCAAAATCCCGGCACGCAATTCGCCCGAGGCCACATGCGCCGCCAGCATCATGCCGATCGCCGCAGGCGAGATCAGCACCCGCCCAAGCTCGCGGCAGACCAGCATCTCCTCCACCACCGAAAGTCCAAGCCCGCCCGCATCCTCGCTGAGCGAAATCCCAAAAACCCCAAGCCCCGCCAGTTCACCCCAGCGCGCGGCATCCGAAAC
>JAMFSE010000022.1 GCA_026225115.1 Rhodovastum atsumiense | reverse complement strand
GATATTGTTGATTTAATCGGGAAAATTCACGGCCGTCCTTCAGTGGGGTGGCCGTTACTCCGCAGAGTAACGGCGGTTCTGGGTATTGGTCGGCTGCTCGGCTTATCCTCCAGCTGGGGTTACGCTTAGCATGGCGCTGGCCTAAGCTTCGCCAGTTTTCTAAGATTTTGCGCGGTCGCGGCTAGCAGGAACTCGTCACGAGCACCTGACGGTCCTCTTAGCCGCAGCCTGCCAAGATGAAGAATACGTTTGAGGTGGGCAAAGAGCATTTCAACCTTTTTTCGGCGATCTCGGCTTCGTTCATAGCCTGGCGTCTTTGCAATAGCCCGCGCCACGTCTCGGCTGTCCTCGTTTAAATCGCGCGGTATCTTCCTGGCCGGCTCGTTCGGGCAGCATACGGGTTTTGATGGGCAAACCGAGCAGTCTTTCTTGGTGGCGCGATAGCGACGGCAACCGTCTTTGTGGACGCCGGTTCGTGGCGTTGCAAAGGTCCTGTGGTACTGGAGCAACTCCTTGCCCTCTGGACAGATGTAGCGATCATTCTCGCCATCCCAAGTGAAGTCTTCGCGTGACCACGTGCCATCGGTGCGTTGCGATTTGCCGAAGACCGGGATGTGCGGCGCGATCCTCTTTTCCTTCACAAGCCAAGCAAGGTTTGACGCCGAACCGTAGGCGCTATCAGCAGCTATCCACTCAGGCTTTATGCCCCATCGTTCTTCCACCCGGTCCAACATGGTGCGCGATGCGCCGACCTCGGCCTGTCGGATCGCGCGGGTGGCCTCGACGTCGAGAATGACAGCGTTGTCAGTGTCGATCAGATAGTTGGTGGCATAGGCGAAAAAAGCCGGCCCCTTGAGCGCGCCGGTCCACTGAGCAGCTGGATCGGTCGATGAAATAAATTTCGGCGTTACCTCGGATGCTGCACCGTACGCTGCATCATCAAGCTTACCCAAATACTCCTGCACGGCTCGCGCCGCTTCGCCTTTTGCCGCCAGAGCATCGTAATGATTGCCAGGGACCGAGCGTTGTCTGTTCGCGTCTGCTGCAATCAGGCTGGCATCCGCCGCGAAGCCCTCGCCCCCGACCAGTCCCTCGGCGAGGCAGCGAGCGACAATGCTCTCGAAAAGACGCCGAAAGATATCGCTGTCCCGGAAACGCCCATGCCGGTTGCGTGAGAAGGTTGAGTGATCCGGTACTTTGCCGTTTAAGCCAAGGCGGCAGAACCAGCGGTAGGCGAGGTTCAAAAGCACCTCTTCACAAAGCCGCCGTTCGGACCTGATCCCCATGCTATAGCCAACGACCAGCATCCGAATCATCAAGTCCGGATCAATCGACGGCCTACCAATGGTGCTGTAAAACGAGGCGAGTTCGACGCGCAGCAAAGATAAGTCAAGAAAGCGGTCAATGCCCCGCAGCATGTGATCAGGTGGAACATGGTCATCCAGCCGAAAATCGTAAAACAGCTCCGGCGCAGCATCCTGCTTACCCATCATTGCCCGGTCTCCTCGCATGCTCAGGCAAGTGAATCACAAACCGCAACCAAAGGACAACGAAAAGCTACTTTATCAACAATATCGGCGCAAAGGAGACGTTAAAATTCTCCCGGAACAGCTTCCGTACCGTAGGGTGGGGTGCGCTTCCGCACCCCACCGCCCAGCGCCACCCCGCTAAATCGCAATCTCCCGCCCAATCTCAGCGACCTTCTCGGGCGGCAGCAAAAGCAGCTCCGGCGTATGCGTCGAATTCCGATCCAAAAACCCATACAGCGCGACAAACCACCCCGGCAGCCCGTCGCGTTCATGCCGCCGCACGATCGATCCATGCCCGACAAAATAGGTCAGATCCGACAAATCAATCCCGCAGCCTTGCGCATGCGCCCGAGCAAGCAAACCCGGAATATCCTGCCGCTCCATAAACCCAAACCGCGCCCGCCCGCGCCAAAAATTTGGTGCAATTTCCTCAAAAATTATTCGCTCGCAATCGGCCACCCGCGGCACCGGCTCCGCCACGATCGTCAGAATAAACACCCGCGCCTGCAGCGCCCGGCTGTGCTTCAAATACCAGAGCAATACCGGCGGCGCGTTCTTCGCCGCCCGTGTCAAAAACACCGCCGTGCCCGGCACCCTTGAGACGCGCGCAAGCCGTGCCAGCAATTCATCCATGGCCACCCCTTCCTCGCCGATCCGCGCCAGGCTCGTCTCCATCCCCTTATGCCAGATCAGCATCACGCCATAGACCAGCGCCGCCAGCACCAGCGGCACATAACCGCCATCCACGATTTTCAGCATATTCGCGGAAACAAACGCAGCATCGACAACAAACAGCCCGCCCGCCACAACCGCCGCCGTGACAATATTCCAACGCCAGATTTCCCGCATCGCAATGTACAGCAGCACCGTCGTCATCAGCATCGTCAAAGACACCGCAATCCCATAAGCCGCAGCCAGATTATCGGATTTCTGAAAACCGATCGTCAAACCAAGCGTCGCCAGCATCAGCAAATAATTCACCGGCGCGATATAAATCTGCCCATACCCCTGCTCCGACGTCTGCGTGATCCGCAGCCGCGGCATCCAGCCCAGCTGAATCGCCTGCCGCGTCATCGAGAACGCGCCGGTGATGATCGACTGGCTGGCGATGATGGTCGCGATCGTCGCCAGCAACACCAGCACCGGCAGCATCACCCGTGGGCACAGCTCATAAAAAATATTGCCATTGCTGGATACGCCGGAGAGCACCAACGCAGCCTGCCCGGCATAGCTCAGCACCAGGCTCGGCAGCACCAGCCCAATCCACGCCAGGCGGATCGGGCCGCGCCCAAAATGCCCCATATCGGCGTACAGCGCCTCAGCGCCGGTCACGCAAAGAAACACCGCGCCCAGCACCGCAAACGCGGTCCACCCGCCGGAGACAAGATAGTCAACCGCATAGATGGGATTAACCGCAAGCAACACGGCCGGATGCAGCAAAATCCCCCGAACCCCCAACACCGCGATGGCTCCAAACCACAGCATCATCACCGGCCCGAACAGCCCGCCAATCCGCGCCGTCCCCTGCCGTTGCAGGGCGAACAGCAAAACCAGAATCACCGCCGCCAGCGGCACGACGAATTTTGCAAAATCCGGCCAGAGCATATTCAGCCCCTCGAGCGCCGACAAAACCGAGATCGCCGGCGTAATCGCGCCATCCCCATAAATCAGCGCCGCGCCGAACAGCCCGGCCAGAACAATCATCCGCCGCTTCTGGTTTTTATTCCCCAGCAAAGCGAGCAACGCCAAAATCCCGCCCTCGCCGTCATTATCGATGCGCATGGCCAGCGTGACATATTTAATCGAGGGAATGACGATCAGCGTCCACAAAATCAAGGAGAGCGAGCCAAGAATGGCCGCCCTCGAGGCCGCGGCGCCGGTCGCCTCCAGCACCGTCTTCAGCGTGTAGAGCGGGCTGGTGCCAATATCCCCGAATACGATGCCGAGTGCGGAGACCGCCAGCAACGTCCGTGGACCGCGTTGCGCCTTGGCCCCATGCAAACTGTCAGTGGCTTCAGCGATATTCGGCTCCCGGGTTCGATAACATCCCTAAGCCCAGCCGGTTTCGCTGCCTAGACGGCATCAACGCCGCCAACAGGCAGCGCATCCAACATGGCCATTGCCGCCCCGCAAATCCCGCTGTTGACCTCCCCGGCCGCGCGCCCCATCCCTAAGCTCATGTTTCGCTTTTTCGAAAACCTCCTCCGCCCGACGGCACTGCCGCCGGACACGCCCCCGCCCGCCGTCGAACAACGCTGGGCCCTGCTGAAATTCTATTTGCATTTCATGCGGCAAAGCCCGGGCATCATCGCCGCGCTGTTCGCCGCCGGCCTCGCCGTCGCGCTGCTGGACACCACCATCCCGGTCTTCATCGGCCGCGTCGCGGCACTCGTCGCCGCTAAAACCCCGAAAACCTTGCTGCACGACGCCGGCGACCAACTGCTGCTCATGGCCGCGGTCATCCTCATCATCCGCCCCGCCGCTTTGCTCCTGCAATATCTCGTCACCAACCAGGCCATCGCGCCGGGCATGACCAATCTCATTCGCTGGCAGGGCCATTGGCATGTGGTGCGCCAAAGCTGGACCTTCTTCCAGAACGATTTTGCCGGCCGCATCGCCAACCGCGTCATGCAAACCGGCCCGGCGCTCCGCGACAGCGTCGTGCAATCCATCAACGCCGTCTGGTACATCATCGCCTACGGCGGCAGCGCCATCCTGCTGCTCGCGCGCGTGGACTGGCACCTCGCCATCCCGATCATGATCTGGTTCGTCTTCTACGCGGCTTTGCTCGCCGTCTTCGTACCCCGCGCCCGCGCCCGCTCGCAGATCATGTCGGAAGTCCGCTCCACGCTCACCGGCCGCATCGTCGACAGCTACACCAACATCCTCACCGTAAAACTCTTCGCCCGAGCGCAGGACGAAGACCGCTTCGTCGTCGAAGCGGTGGACGATCACACCCGCACCTACCAGCGCCAGCTGCGTCTGGTCACTTTGTTCACCTTCACTTTGGTCATGCTGAATTCCGCGATGATCGTCGGCACTGCCACGCTGGCGATCCTCGCTTGGACCGCCGGCCGCGTCCCGCTCGCCACCGTCGCCACCGCGCTGCCGCTCGCCTGGCAGATCGCCAACGTCTCCAATACCGTCGCCTCCAACATTGCCGGCATATTCGAGAATGTCGGCCTGGTCATGGACGGCATGCGCTCCATCGCGATCCCCCGCCAGATGGCCGACCCGCCGGATGCCGTGCCGCTACGGCTGACCACCGGCGCCATCGCCTTCGAGCATGTCGAATTCGACTACGGCCGCCTCCCACGCGCGGCGGAATCTGCTGAAATCATAACCCGTCCAGCCGTCCTGCACGACCTCAACCTGTCCATCGCCGCCGGCGAACGCCTCGGCCTCATCGGCCGTTCCGGCGCCGGCAAATCCACGCTGGTCAACCTGCTGCTGAAATTCTACGAACCCGGCGCCGGCCGCATCCTCATCGACGGTCAGGATCTCGCAAACATCAGCCAGGAAAGCCTGCGCGCCCAGATCGGCATGGTCACCCAGGACACCTCCCTCCTGCACCGCTCCATCCGTGACAATCTCCGCTACGGCCGCCCGGACGCCACCGAGGCCGAAATCATCGCCGCCGCCGCCCGCGCCCACGCTTTGGACTTCATTGAGGATCTGGAAGACTGGAAAGGCCGCCGCGGTTTCGACGCCCATGTCGGCGAACGCGGCGTCAAACTCTCCGGCGGCCAACGCCAGCGCATCGCCATCGCCCGCGTCATCCTGAAGGACGCCCCGATCCTGGTGCTGGACGAGGCAACCTCCGCGCTCGATTCCGAAGTCGAAGCCGCCATCCAGGAGCAATTGGACGATCTGATGCAGGGCCGCACCGTCATCGCCATCGCCCACCGCCTCTCGACCATTGCCCGCATGGACCGGCTGGCAGTCATGGACGCCGGCCGGATCATCGAGGAAGGCACGCATTCCGCCCTCCTCGCCCGCCAGGGCGTCTACGCCGCGCTGTGGCGCCGCCAATCCGGGGGCTTCCTCGCGGAGGCCGGGTAGAGCCGTTGAATTCCGCCG
>JAMFSE010000135.1 GCA_026225115.1 Rhodovastum atsumiense | reverse complement strand
GCCAAATGGCGTCAGCGTGGTGGTGAGCAGGCTTGCATCAGCCGCCGCCAGCGCCGCGGACGGCGATGCAGCTGCAGCGGTTGCAAGGCTGGTGCCTGCGAGCAGGCCGAATTCACGTCTTTTCATTATTGGTTTCCCTATCAAAAGCATGTCTCGAACGTTCGCCGATTACGGCGAAAACATTCAGTAATCAGTCAGAATCCTTGCTGAAGATTCGGCGGTAATAAGCATGGTTGGCAGTATTTGCCACTTAGATGCGAGGTCAGCGCCGCAACCGGCAGAAAACCCGCTAAATTGATGGGAAATTGGGAAATTTATGAATTCCAGCAATGTTCTATTGACGCCGCTCTATATCACATCGAAAAACAATTACAATGGTCATTGTCATTATGGCGCTGCCGCAGATATGCCTTCGGTAAAAACAGACAGGAACTGGCCGGTTAAATAAAGATTCGCTATCGGAGTTGCCGAACAAGGATGGTTTACGATACGGGCTCGCCGAGGTTAAGAAAGGCCGAAGTTATGGTGGCAAAAAAAAGACAGACCCAACGCGGCCGGCCGACACAAGACGAGCTCGACCTTCGAAAGTCGCGGGTTCTCGAAGTCGCGGGCGCGCTTTTCATCAGCCGTGGGTTTTCGGCCACCTCGGTAGCCGAAATCGCACGGCGCTCGCGCGTCTCGCCGCGCCTGGTCGCCGGGCATTTTGGCGACAAGGAACAGATCTTCGCCCAGACCATCACCGAACGGACAGCCAACGCCTCCGGCGCCTTTGCAATACCCACGAATAGCAGCGACCTCGATCAGATCCTGTTCGACGCCGCGAAGTTCGCATGGGATCTGGTCTATTCACCGCCATCGATCAGTTTTTTGCGGATGCTCGTCGGCGAAGGCGACCGGTTCCAGAAAATGACTGCCGAGATTGCCGACAAGTCGTCGCGCCATTTCTTCAATACCCTGGAGTCGCTTTTTACCGATTTGATCGCCCGCGGCCTGGTTGAGCCCGAAGATCCCGCAAAACTGGCAAAATATTTTGTTGATCTGGTCGTGGGGTTTTCCCTGGTCCAGGCCGGAATGGGATATTGGGACCGGGTTTCCGATGACGACGAATTGCGCGACAAAATCCGCTTCTTCCGCCAGGCCATTACGAAACCGACGGCTCCATCGCGCCCGGCCACCAAAAAGCGCTGACCCTGCTGCTGAATTCGGGCCGATCCGGAAGTAATGACAATGACCATTGTCATTACTGACTTACGTGATATGTTGAGCTGCGGGAGATCAGGCCAGAGAAAAATGCGTATAACTGGCGGATTTGCCGCGAGGCAATCGGACCTTCACCTACGGCAGCTTGACCGAAGGAAGAATTGATCTTGCACTTAACTGCTTTGGAGGAGGCGGATGAACACGCTGGAGCCTAACAGAACAAAAATTGCCAAGCGGGTATTTGAGATTCTGGAGTTCTTCTCCGAGGATCAGCAGAGTCTGACGGTAATGGACATCGTGCGTCGCTACGGGCGGCCGCAGTCCAGCACATCCGAGTTACTCTCCAGCATGGTGGAAATGGGGTTGCTGTACAAGGATCAGCGATCGCGCTCCTACACGCCGACACCGCGCATTGCGGCCCTTGGGACATCCGCGCAGCCAGAAATCATCCGCGACGGCGGATTGTTCGGGCTTATGGATCAGCTGGCCGCAACAACAGGCAGAAGTGTAGGATTGTTCGGCGCGGTCGGCACCCATGTGCAAATCTTCCGCCTGGCGGCAGGCTCGGATGCCGTGTCGAAGAAAATAAATCATGGTGCTGCGGAACAATTATCCTTCAGCGTCGTAGGGCTTCTGCTGCTCTCGCGGTTTCCGCCGGACCTGGCTGAACGCATGTTGTGGCGGATGCATGCTGAGGCAGAGCCGGGCAGAAAGTTCGACCTGAAGGAGCTCAAGAACGATCTCTGCAAATACCGCCGCGAGCGCTTCGCCGCGGGCGATGCGGGTTTTGGCGGCGACGTGCAGGTAGCTGCGGCTTTGTTACCCGGATTCAACAGCCGCAGGCCATTGGCGCTTGGCGTCCTTTATCCGCTTGCGGACCAAGTTGATCCCGATTTGCTGGTCGGAACAATAAACGACGGAATTGCAAAATGTACCAAGAAGGAACTGCCAAAATTCTATTCGGAAGCACCGCCGCCGCTTAGAATCGTAGCGCGCGCTTAGCGCAGGCTCTGGGGGGCGGCGATGTTGTCACGCAAGCCCGGATTGCAGGCCGATTGGAAGCTGGGCCAGCACTGCGCGGCGGGAAATCAATATCGCATGACTTCCCGAACGCGGGCGACGATGGAGGTTTTGTGCGGCATCTGCGCCGCTTCGACCTCTTTCGAAAAACTGATCGGCGTGTAATAGGCGCCAAAACGTGATGCGGGCGCCTTCAAGGTCGAGAACAGCTCCTCGTTGATGGTCCCGGCGATTTCGGAGCCCAGGCCGCAGAACTCCGTTGCCGCATGGACAACCAGCGCACGCCGCGTCTTCTTCACGGAATCAAGCACGCGGTGGTAATCAAGCGGCATCAGCGAGCGAAGGTCGATCACCTCCGCGCTCACCCCTTCCTTGGCAAGTTCCTCGGCGGCGGCAAGACATTGATGCACCTGCCAGCCAAAGGAGATCAGCGAAATATCGGTCCCCTCCCGCCTCACCTTGGCGACGCCAAGCGGAATCCGATAATCGCCCACGGGCACATCCTGCTTCGGCGCGCCGAATATCAGCGCCATCGATTCCAGATGCACGCAGGGATCCTCATCGAAGATACAGGTGGTGAGCAGCCCGCGCGCATCGAGCGTCGTCGACGGATAGACCACCTTCAGCCCCGGCACATGCAGCAGCCAGGATTCCAGCGACTGGCTATGCTGCGCGCCAAAACCGCCGAGCCCGCCTGCGCATAATATCCGCATCGTCATCGGCACATGCGTGGCGCCGCCCGACATATAGCGCTGTTTCGCGGCGTGATTGGAAATCTGGTCCATCGTTACGCCGATGAAATCGCAGAACATGATCTCGGCCACCGGCCGCATGCCGGCAAGGGCCGCCCCGGTCGCGGCGCCGATGATCGCCTGCTCGGCGATCGGCGTCGGCCGCACGCGTTCCTTGCCCCATTTCGTCTGCAAACCGGCACTGGTCTTGAACACGCCGCCCGGCGGGTCGCCGATATCCTCGCCCAGCAGAAACACTGCCGGATCGGCCGCCAGCGCCAAGTCCTGCGCGCTGATGATCGCCTCATACATCGGCATCGATTTGGTCTCGCCCGAGACCGGCGCTTCCTCGGCGCGAATGGGATAGACGCCGCGCCGCGGCACGTCGGCCACGTCGGCATAGACATCATTGAACATGTCGTCCTCGCCGATCGGCGCACTGGCCGCGGCAAAGGCGACGGCTTCCGCGACTTCCGAAGATGCGGCGGCGTCGATTGCGGCGAGTTCCTCCTCGACGCAAATGCCGGTCTCCAGCAACAGCGCGCGCGTCTTCGGCACCGGCCAATCGGCGCGCCCGGCCTCCAGCTCGGCCGCGGTCAGCAATTCGTTCGGGGTGAAGCCCGCATGCGTGCCAAGCCGCAAGGTCACGGCTTCGACAAATACCGGGCCGTTGCCGGCGCGCACGCTGGCAACCACGTCCTTCATGGCGGCATGAAATGCGATGGGATCATTGGCATCGACCCGCACGCCCCGAAATCCGTAACCCGCCGCGCGGCCGGCGAAATCCGGGCTCGCGGTATAGTCGGGGATTTTCGTGTATTCGCCGATCTGGTTGTTCTGGCACATGAAGATGATCGGCAGTTTCCAGGCGCCGGCGAGGTTCATCGCCTCATGCACGGCGCCGATGCTGGTCGCGCCATCGCCAAAATTCACCACTGTTACGCGGCCCTCGCCACGCATTTTAGCGGCCAGAGCCAGGCCGTTGGCGATCGGCGCGCCGCCGCCAACAATGGCCGTGGTCAGCATCGACCCGCTGTCCGGATCGGAAATATGCGGCGATCCGCCCTTGCCCTTGTTCAGCCCGTCCTTGCGCGCCATCGCCTCCGCGAACAGGCCTTTGAGCGGAACCCCCTTGGCCACCTGGTCATGGATGCCGCGATAGATGGTGACCATGTAGTCTTTTTTGTCGGTAAGCGTTGCAAGCGTCGCCGGAATTGCTTCCTGGCCGGTCATTGGCCAGTAGGTGAACTGGAACCTGCCGGCGGACAATCCTGCACGCATCGCCTTGTCCACCTCATGGATCCGCGACATTTGCTTGTAGATCGCCAGTAGAACCCCGGGCTCAATGCCTAGATTTGACAGTTGTTTTTCTTGGCTCACGGGGGACTCTCCAGTTTTTCGTATCCAAACGGCGGCCGCCGTTTGCTCGGGCTGCACTACACCCAGGGGTGAACCGGGCGCAAATGCGAGCCTGCGGTATCGCTCGCGCAGTGTTCACCCCAGAAAATATTTGCCGCCGTCGACCACAATGGTCTGCCCGGTGATAAACTTCGCACCCGGACCGACCAGATGCAGCAATGTTCCGGTGATGTCTTCCGGCCTGATCTGTTCGGCAATAAGCTGCGTAGTCCTGGCCCGCTGCTCCGACACGCTGAGGTCGCCGCCCATGATCTCGGACAAAGCTTCCGTCGCGGTGCCACCCGGTGCAATTGCGTTGACTCGAATATTATCCCGGCCAAGCTCGGATGCAGCGCTCTTGGTCATGCCAATGACCGCTGCTTTCGAGGCCGTATAGTCCAGCATGCCGGGCATTCCAAAGGCCGAAATCGACGTCTGATTGACGATCGCGCCGCCGCCGCGCTGGCGCATATAAGGCACCACCGCGCGAATGCAGAGCCAGGGACCACGCACATTGACGGCCATGGTCCGGTCCCATCTTTCAACCGATATTTCGCTAAACGGTCCGCCGCGCAGGCTAGCGAAAATGGCCGCGTTATTCACGAGAATATCGATCCCGCCGAATTCATCCGCCGTCGCTTTGGCCATGGCTTCGGTGGCTTGCAGGTTCGACACGTCCACCACGCGAAACGCCGCCTGCTGGCCTTTGGCTCGGATCGCCTCGACCGTCGCAGCACCTTCGGCTTCCAGCAGATCCACAATCATCACCGCGGCACCGGCATCCGCCAGCGCCTCCGCATAGGCCCGGCCGATGCCCCGCGACCCACCCGTAACAATCGCAACTTTTCCTGTTAGACTCATGACAATTCCCTATGTGAACCGGACCAGCCGATCGATCAGCCGGCTTTGGTGACTTCTTTAGCAAGGAGGAATATGGAATTGCTGCGGTCGATCTTGTCCGAGAAATCCGATGCCTTCTCGGCAAGTTCCTTCATGATTTCCGCAGCGCTCTCACCTTCGACTTCGGTGATGCTGACATAGGGTTTGTCGATGCGGTTCTGCGCTTCGGTCTTGAAGCGGCGTACGGAGACGGCGCCCTTGACCTTCATCAAATCGGCAGCATGCACCTCGTCATACCATTTGTTGTATTCAACCTCGTCGCCCTCGCCGCTTGTCGGCCCGTTCAGCGCAATTAACAGAAATTTTGGCATTCTAGTCCCCCTTGTTCTATTGCGGTTTTGGTAAAACATAACGCATCAATCACCCAGCCGGACCAGCACTTTTCCGGCCACCGGCCTGTCGAACAGCCCGCATAAAGCCTGCGGCAGATTTTCTATGCCGGTCTCGATATGCAGCGGCACGTCGATTTTTCCGGCGGCCACCAGCCCGGCCATCTCGGTCTCGAACGCCGGGCGCTGCGCCTGCTGGTCCGCCTGGCTGAAACTCTGCAGGCGCACGCCTCTTCCCATCACCGCATGCAGCAGCGCCGGTAGATTATCATGTCCGGCCGCCGCGCCTTGATATTGACCCATTGCGCCGCAGAGCAGGATCAGCCCGCCGCGCGCCAGATACGGCAGCACCGTGGGCAGCAGCGGGGCGCCCACATTGTCGAAATAGACATCGGCGCCATTCGGCAAAGCCTGGGCGAGCTGGTCGGAAAAATCCAAGGCCTTGCGATCCGCGGCGGCGTCATATCCCGCTTTCTCAACCAGATAAGCGCATTTGGCCGCACCCGCCGCAATGCCGGCCGCGCGGCCGCCGCGGGCTTTCACCAGCGGCCCCACCACCGAGCCCACGGCGCCTGCCGCCCCGCTCACCAGCACGGTTTGTCCTGCTGTCAGCCCGGCGGCGTTCAGCCCAATGAAAGCCGTGAATCCCGGCAAGCCGCCGAGGCTCAGCGCCTGCTCGGGCGCACCTAAAGCGGGATTGACCCGGACCACGTCCTCGCCGTTTGAGAGCGCAAAATTCTGCCAGCCGAAACGCCCTTCGACCATCTCGCCTGCCTTGAAGTCCGGATGACGGGATTGGGTGATGATACCCACCGCCGGACCCGGGATCACGGCTCCCAGCGGCAACGCTGGAAAGGCGCCGCCAAGCGGTGCGGGATCAATAAAAATGCGCAGCATCGGATCTACTGAAGCGAACAGAGTACGGACGAGAAACTCAGCTGCGCCCGGCACCGGCATTGGTTGCGGCTCGATTGCAAAATCCTCCGGCCGCAACCTGCCTTCAGGATATTGCCGCAGCACCACGCGCCGGCCAGCCTCCGGCATACTCACGCGATCGGCGCGCGGCAAAAGCCGCGCGCCCTTCGGTCAGCCAAGCTCCGGGTCACAGATTATAGAATTGTTTCGCCCGGCCGCCGAGGATCAAATTACGATCTTCCTCGGGTACGCCATCAAACAACCGCGCAATCGCCTTCTGCGATTCCGGATAGGTCGTCTCCGAATGCGGATAGTCGGAAGACCACATGATGTTGCCCGCACCCGGCAACTCCCGCATCAGAATGCCCGCCCGGTCATGGATGAAGGAGCCATAGATGTTGCGCTCCCAAAAATAGCTGGGCGGATGCTCCAGGATGGAATTCACCCAGTAGCGCTGCTTGTTCCAGGTCTCGTCCATATAATTGGCGGCAAAGGCGAACCAGCCGACGCCGCTTTCCACCGACGCAATTCTGAGATCCGGGAAGCGCTGAAACACGCCGCCATAGATCATAATGGCGAGCGGCTCGCCCATGCCGAATTTCGACATCAGCAGATCGGAGAGGAAAAATTTCGGCTCCGTGAAACGCACGGTCCGGCCGCCAAGATGAATGGTGATGGGAATGCCGAGATCGCAAGCGGCTTTCCAGAACGGATCGAATTCCGCATCGGCGTAGGAGCGCTCGCCGGCGACATCGCCGGTCAGCGCCATCATCTGCACTTCACCGCCGTTGAGCCCCATCAGCTTGCCCATCGGGAACGCCGGAATATTGACCGCCTTTAGCCCGCGCTTCACGCAATCGCGCATATTGGCAATCGCTTCATCGACATCTTCCATCGGAATATAGCCGACGCCGGCAAAACGTTTTGGATTATAGGCACAGAAATCCGCGAGCCAGGTGTTGTACGCGGTAAAGCTCGCCTTATAGAGCTCGGCATTGGAGGTGCCGAGCGGGCCGCCGCCGAACATCACCGCAACATCCATGCCGTCCTGGTCCATGTCCTCGAGCCGCGCCGCCGGCATCCAGCCGCCGCTCCGCGCATCCGAGACGCGGCCATGCATTTTGAAATCCTTGCCGGCGCGGCCGGCCTGCGAAGCGATCAGATTGACCTTGCGGCGCTTGCCCTCGAACACGACGTAGTCGCAATCATCGCCGGATTCGATGCGCGGCGCCAGTTCCTGCAGATGCGCGGGCAGGTAATCCGCCCACATTTCCGCCGATGGATTCGCATGCGCATCGGCATCGACAATCAGCGTATCGAAGGTTTTGGGCGCCGTGGCCGCCAGCGAATCATCTTGGACGAAATCTGCCATTTTCGGACTCCATGGAATGTTTGGCGCAGTTTACCGGCGCCGGGCATCACAAATCAAATATCAATTATAATCAATTTGATATATTAAATGTATCTTTCCGAGGAGCCGCGTGGGCTCCGATCCATGGCGTAGGGTGCTGGACACCATTGCCGCTTACATTTTATATTATCGAACTACCCAGTATCAATATCAATTAGATATCACAGGCCTTTTCAAAGGTATCGGAGCGGCGATGCAGAGTCTAACATTCGAGGGCTATGGTGGCGTACATCTCAAGGGCGACGCCTTTGGCGCGCCGGACGATCCCGCCGTCGTCCTGCTACCGACGGCGGGACAATCCCGGGCCTTCTGGCATGCCGCCGCGCAGGCATTGGCGGCGGCAGGGCGGTACGCCATCTGCATCGATCTGCGCGGCCATGGCGAGAGCGAACATGCGGCCGATGGCCGCTACGATCTGGACGTGTATGCCGGGGACCTGCGCGCCATTCTGCACGCTTTGCCTTCCAGGGCGGTCGTCGTGGCTGCCGGCATGAGCGCCATTGTCGCACTGGCCGCGGTTGGCGAAAGCGCGCCGCATATCGTCTCCGGCCTCGCTTTTGTCGATTTGACCATCTGGTTCAACGCTGCACAGACCGAGCGGCTTTCCAAGGCGCTGACCCTGCGGACCGAATCATTCGCCGATCAGGCCGCGGTGCTCGCCGCAATCGCGGCAATGCACCCGCAGGAGCCGCCGCCGGCCGCCAAAGCCCAGATCCTTGCTGCTTTCAGCCAGGACGAGAACGGCCGCTACCAATGGCGCGGGGATCCGCGCGCATTGGCCGGCACCGGCTTCCTCGGCGCCGGGGAGCGGTTGGAATCAGCCGCCAAGCGCCTTGCAGTACCGGTCACGTTGATCCGCGGGCAGCTTAACGAGAGCATTCCGGCGGATACCACCCAACGGCTGCAGGCGTTGATCCCCGGAGCGGAAATCGCCGAGGTGGAAGGCGCCGGACATTATGCCGCCACCGAAAGAGAGGAGATTTTCAACGCCATTCTGCTCGATTTCCTGGAGCGCAAAGTGCCGCGGGTGCCGTTTGCCTATACCGGCGGTTCGGAGCCCAGGGTGCTCCGCGACGCGCTGGGCTGTTTTGCCACCGGCGTCACCATCGTCACGACGCATGACCCGGCGGGCGCGCCGATCGGTCTGACCGCCAACAGCTTTACCTCGGTCTCGCTCGACCCGCCGCTGATTTTATTTTCGCTCGCCAAAAACTCAGGCAATCTGCAGAGCTTCACCTCGGCCGGGCGGTTCGCGGTGAACGTGTTGCAGATCGGCCAGCAGCCGGCCGCCAACACATTCGCCAGGCGGGACGCGCCGCGGTTTGAGAGCATCGACTGGGCGCTGCGTGACGCGGACGGATCGCCGATCATTACCGGCGCGCTCGCCTCCTTCGACTGCCGCACCTGGTCGGTGCATGACGGCGGCGACCACGTCGTCTTCATCGGCGAGGTCAAACAGGCATGGTTCGAGCCGCACCGCGATCCGCTGCTGTACTTCCGGGGTAAATACCGCCGGCTGCACTTCAGCTGACAGGCCAGACGGGGATCGCCTTGGCGTCCAGCCATTCCGGCATCGCCTGCACCCTGGCCTGTACGAAACGGACGAAATCCTCGGCGATCTGATTGATCAGCTTAGGCCGCCAGATCATCAGTAGTTCCCAATGCGAGACGGATACATTGCCGGTGATCGGCAGGAATCGCACATTATGCGCCGGCACCAGAGAGGCGGTGGCGACAACCTGGCTGCAGCCCAGGCCAGCCCCCACCAGGCTGATGGCGGTATTTGTCTGCGTCGCTTCCTGTGTCACCCGCGGCATCAGCCCGGCATTCTTAAACATATCGAGCGTCTCATAGGGCGCATATTGCGCCGGCGGCACGATAAACGGCTGTTCGGCAAGCTCCTGCAGGCTGATCGAATCCTTTTTCGCCAGCTCCCAATGCGCCGGCACGGCGGCCAGGAATGGCGCGCGCTCCACCACCTGCGTTTCGCAGCCGTCGCCCGGCGCGGTACCGGCGATCGTGACGAAGCCGACATCGAACTCACCCGCCAGCACGCCCTGCAATTGCTCCGGCGACGGGCGTTCAAACAGCCGCACATGCACATCGGGCTGCGCGGCCCGGAACCGCACGATCAGATCCGGCAGGACCCGGTAAAGGGCCGGCCCGATGAAGCTTACCCGCACTTCGGGCAGTTTAACGGCCTCCCGCTGCACCATTTTCCGCGCCAGTTCGGTCTGGGCCAGAATGCGGCGGGCCTCCGAAAGCAAAACCCGTCCGGGCGCGGTCAGTTCCACGGCGCGCCGCGAGCGATCGAACAACAACACGCCCAGGTCATTCTCCAGCCGCTTGATGGCCAGGCTGAGCGGCGGCTGTTCCATATTCAGCCGCCGCGCCGCCCGGCCGAAGTGCAGTTCCTCCGCAACGGCGACGAATTGCCGCATCTGACGCAAGTCCATTTCCGCTCCTTAATCCTCCCACCAGACCAGGTGTGATTTAAAAAAAGTATCAATACCACTTTAATTGATATTTGACGCAAAGGGTTCAATCAAACAGGGTCGGCCGGTGGGAAACCTTTCAGGGGATGTCTTTGGCTGCCAATTCGCGAAATAGTGAAAAGATCATCGTGGCGCCGAGCGTTCGCGACCTTGACCGGCTGGGCGTCCAGGTTTCCGGCTGGCTGGCCTCCAGGCTGAACAAGGCTGAACACATCGTGCTCAGCAATCTGAACTATCCGTCCGGCGCCGGGCAGTCGCACGAGACCATCCTTTTCGACGCCGCATGGACCACGGGCGGCCAGCGCCACGCCGAAGGGCTGGTGATCCGGATCAAGCCCACCGAGCATCTGGTCTATCCCGATGATCTGTTCGACAATCAGTATCGCCTGATGCGGCTGATGCACGAAAACGCCTGGGCACCGGTGGCCGAGACTCTCTGGTTCGAGGAAGACCCCTCGCTGGTGGGGGCACCGTTCTTCGTGATGAAAAGGTTGCAGGGCCAGGTGGCGGTGAGCCATCCGCCCTATGCGCAATCCGGCTGGGTGAAGGACGCCACGCCGGAGCAACGCGCGCGGATTTGGGAAAACGGCGTACGCACGCTCGCCAGCCTGCAAAAAATTCCGCTCGCGCAGCTGAATTTCCTTGCCGGCCAGAACGGGCTTACCGGGCTCGAGCAGGAATGGGCCAAATACGAACGCTTCCTTGCATGGGTGAGCCAGGGACGGCGCTGGCCGATCCTTGAGGCGGCGCGCGACCAGCTGCGCGCGCGCTGGCCCGCGAACCGGCCGCCGGGCTTCGTCTGGGGCGATGCGCGGTTGGGCAATCTCATGTTCAATAATCATTTCGACGTCATCGCCGTAATGGATCTGGAGCAACCCTCGCTCGGCGGCGCATTAAATGACCTGGCCTGGTGGCTCTATCTCGGCGGGGCGATGCACGGCCATGAACGCTTCGAAGGCATGGGCTCGCGCGCGCAGACCATCGCCTTGTGGCAGCAGATCACCGGCGTCAGCACCGAGGATCTGGAATGGTATGAGGATTTCACCGCCTTGAAGGTCGGCCTGCTTTCCATCCGCACCGCCGCCATCAAAGCCCAGCCGATGCCCGACCATTCCTGGCTTGCCAAGCTTCTCGGGCTGCCCTCCGCCGCGTGAGCGGATGCCGAGATGCAGCAGGCGAAGATGAATTTGAAAACGGATCTTATGAATGTCCGAATGCCGGCAGGGCTTCGGAAAACCCAAGGAAAAGATGATGCATTACCGCCTGGAGGACATCCCCTATCTGACGCCCCCGCAGACTCCCGGCGGCAGTTGCTTCCGCTCCGTCAAGGCGGGCGACATGGAGATTGGCGCCACCTGGGTGAAGGAGCCGCTGGACACCACCGAGATGTACAAAGGGCTTCCCGATGACGCCTGTCCCTGCGAGCATTACGGCTATGTGTTCGAGGGTGCGTTTCGCATCCGCTACGTCGATGGCACCGAGGAAACCGTGAGCGCCGGCCAGGTGTATTATATCCCGAAGGGCCATTATTTTCTCTATGACGGTCCCTGCCATCACTTGGAGATCAACCCGCATGACCAGCTGCAGCAGTTGATGCAGCATTTTAACAAGCAGATCGAAGCCGCCGGCGCGGAGCAGGTCGAAACCGCTGCCGCGGTAAGGGCGGAATGATCCAATGACAGATATTTTTGAAGGTGTGCGAGTCGTTGAACTCGCGCAATATGTATTCGTTCCCTCAGCTGGTGCGCTGATGGCGGATCATGGCGCCGAAGTCATCAAGATCGAGCCGCCGGGCATCGGCGATCCGTATCGCACGCTGAAAGTCGGCGACGGGCGGGAAACGGCGCAGGCCAATCTGTCGATGGAGCAGAACAACCGCGGCAAGAAAAGCCTGGCGCTGGATTTGAAGAATCCGGAAGGGCGCGAGGCGCTGCTGCGGCTGGTGGAGACCGCGGACGTGTTTCTTACCAGCCTGCGGCCGCGCGCGCTGACCGCGCTGAAACTCGACCCGGAGGATCTCCTCGCCCGCAACCCGCGCATCATCTACGCACGCGGCAATGGGCTGGGATTCAAAGGACCCGAAGCCGATAAGGCGGGCTACGATGCCTCCGCCTTCTGGGCACGCGGCGGCTTTGCGGATCTGTTGACCGCACCGGACGCGGCGACCACCTGCCGGCCGCGCCCGGCACTCGGCGATCATACCAGTGCAATGTCGCTGCTGGCCGCCATCAGCGCCGCTTTGTTCCGGCGCGAACGCACCGGCAAGGGCATGGTGGCGGAAACCTCGCTGCTGCAGAACGCCGCCTGGATTCTGTCCTCCGACCTCACGATTTCCCGTTCCGTCCCGGGCTACGATCCGCATGCGGGTTTTTCCTCGGCGATCCGCCAACCTTTGATGCGCACCTATAAAACCGCCGACGGCCGATGGATCCAGCTCATGCTGCTGGCGCCGGACAAGCCCTGGCCAGGCCTGTGCGCGGTGCTTGAATTGCCGGAGCTGGTGCATGATCCGCGCTTTGCGACCGGCGCCGCGCGAATTGAAAACGGCGATGTCCTCGGCAACATTATCGCGGAGCGCATCGGCTCCAAACCATGGATCGAATGGATGCCGAGTTTCCGGGCCTGGGATGCGCCCTGGGAGCTGATCCACACGATCCATGAACTTGGCGACGACCCGCAGCTTGCGGCGGCCGGCTCCATCTTCAAAATGCATTTGCCGAACGGCGCCGCCGTCGATGTCGTGGCCGGTCCCATCGGGTTCGATGGCGTCTGTGCGCCCGCGCATCCAAAGCCGTCGCCCGACCTTGGCGCCGATAGCGATGCGCTGCTGCTCGAAATCGGCTATGTCGAATCCGAGATCGCGCGGCTGCGCGCCGCCGGTGTTACCGGCTGATGATCGATCCGCTGTCCTTTCTGGAGTGCTGATATGGATACCGTAATGACGACAAGCCCTACCGGCGACGAGGAAATCTATGACACCCTGTACGATGTCCGCAAGGAAGCTGAGGACATCGGCAATTATGTCGAGGGCGATCCCTACGCCGCAATGAACGCCCGCCGCGCGCAGGCGCCAGTGCAAAGGGGCTTCCTGCGGCAATTGCTCGATCTTCCCGCATATCATCGCCAGGCCGGCGCGCTCGATCTTCCGGGCTACACCGCCTTCACCTTCGCCGCCTGCGAACAGGCGTTCCGCGACAACGCAAATCTTTCAAACGCCGTCTATCATCTTGATGGCTCGCCGCCGAAGACGCTCGGCATTCTTGAAATGGACAACCCCGAGCATTTTGCCTACCGGCAAGCCGTTCAATCCTTGTTCATCCGGCCGAAGGCGCAAAAATGGTGGCGCCAGAATTTTATCGACGCTTTGGTTGAAGATCTCGTGAAAAGCCTCGAAGGCCGCGATCGCGCCGAGCTCAACCTGCAACTCTTCGCCCGCGTCCCGGTCCATACCATCACCCGCGGCGTTGGCCTGCGCGGCGAAGACGCGCTGGTATTTCGCAATGCGTTGGTCGGCACCAACGCCAGCCGGGGCGGTCTGCAGTTTCGCATGGAGTCGCACGCCACCGTTCATCGCATGCTGATGGAACAAATCAACAAACGCCGCGCCGAACCCGGCGAGGATATTTTGTCCTGGCTGATCGCCGCCCAGATCAATCCGGAAGGGGCGGAGCTGCGGCCCATGAACGACGAAGAAATCATTACCTTCGCGCGGCTGATCCTGCTGGCCGGCGGCGGCACCACGTGGCGCCAGCTCGGCATCGTCTTCGGCGCCTTGCTGGCCAATCCCGATCAGCTGGAAGCGGTCAAGGCGGACCGCAAGCTGATCGATCCCGCCATCGAGGAATCTTTGCGCTGGAATCCGACCAACCCGCTGTTCAGCCGCATCGCCGTCAACGATGTCGAACTCGCCGGTACGCTGATCCCCAAGGGCGCCTTTCTCGATATCTGCCTGGGTGCGGCCAACCGCGATCCGGAACGCTGGGAAAATCCGGATGTGTTCAATTTGCACCGGCCGTTCCAGCAGCATCTGGGAACCGGCATCGGCGCCCATATGTGCCTTGGCCGTTTCGTGGCGCAGGCCGAGATGAACGTGACCATCAACAAGCTACTGGATTATTTCCCGAATATCCGGACCGATCCCGACGCTCCGGCTTCATATATAACCGGCGGATTGGAACAGCGTGGAGTCTCTAGCCTGCACGTTCTGCTGCAATAGCGCTCAGGGCTGCGCCTCGGCGATTTGCTCGATGCCAAGTTCCTGTCTGACCTGGGTCAGGGCCAGCAGTGCCACGGCGCTGATGAGTGCTGCCAGCGTGAGATAATATCCCACCCAGGAAAGCCCACCGTGCAGCAGCAGTAGCTGAGCGACATAGGGTGCGAAGGACGCGCCGATGATGCCGCCCAGGCTATAGGCGCTCGCAGCACCGCTATAGCGGACTTCGGCCGGGAAAATCGCCGGCAGCAGCAGGCCCATCGGCGTGAACAGAAAACCCATCAAGCCAAGCTGAAGCAGCAGGAACAACAGCGTCTTTCCCACCTCGCCGCTGCCCAGCAACGGCAGCGTGGTAAACCCCGCCAGCGCGGTGAGCAGACAGGCGCCGATCAGCACGGTCCGGCAGCCCAGCCGGTCCGCGAGCCAGGCCGCAACCGGCGACATTGCCGCCATGGCGAAGATGGCAATGCACAGCAGCAGCAGAAATTTATCATGCGGGATCAACCCCCGATGCGCCGCATAGCTCGTCGCAAAGGCGGTTGAGATGTAGAAGGTGGCGTAGGCGGCGACCATCGCGAATGATCCCAGAACCAGCGGCCGCCAGTGCTGCGAGATGAGGCCGCGGAGCGGCAGCCGTACCCGTTTCGCCGTCGCGGCAAGCCGGATGAATTCCGGCGTTTCCGTCAGCTGCAGCCGCACATACAGGCCGATGATCACCAGGACGGAGCTGAGCAGAAACGGAATGCGCCAGCCCCAGGCGGCGAACCGGGCAGGCCCCAGCGTCAGGTCGAGCAAGAGGAAAAGACCGTTTGACAGCAGAAACCCCGCCGGTGGCCCGAGCTGCGGAAACATGCCGAACCACGCCCCGCGCCCGCGCGGCGCGTTCTCCACCGCCAGCAGCGCCGCCCCGCCCCATTCACCGCCAAGGCCGATGCCCTGGCCAAGCCGCAGCACGCATAGCAAGCCCGGCGCCAGCCAGCCGATGCTGTCATAGCCCGGCAGCAGCCCGATTGCCGCGGTGGAGATGCCCATGGTCAGCAGGGAGGCGACCAAAGTGGATTTGCGGCCGATCCGGTCGCCGAAATGCCCGAACAGCAAGGCGCCGAAGGGGCGCGCGAAAAACGCGATGCCGAAGGTGGCAAGGGCCGCCAGCGACTGCGTGCCGGCGGCGTATTTCGGAAAAAACACGGTCCCGAAGACGAGCGCCGCGGCGGTGGCATAGATGTAGAAATCGTAAAACTCGATGGTGGTCCCGACCATGCTTCCGATGACGATACGACGCATGTTTTCTGGTCCTTTTATCCGTTTCCCTGCGCCGACGGTTATAAACACTTCTTGCGATGTTCAAACCTGCTGTTGCTGGACAGTCCGGACACTCGGGCAAACGTGACTCCCGACGGCAGGCATGTTAGCCGCAATTATATAACCTTCTTAAGAAAAGGACGCGTATCATGGGAAGAAATAATGGCCGTTTGCAAGACAAGGTCGCGATTGTGACAGGCGCCGGAAAGGGTATCGGCGCTGCCTGCGCGAAGCGTTTCGCGGAAGAAGGCGCCACTGTCCTCGTCGCCGAAATTTCCGCCGAACTCGGCCAAAGCGTTGTGGCCGAGATCGAGGCCGCAGGGGGCGCCGCGCGCTTCCAGCAGGCCGACGTGACCATCGAGCGCGACATCATCGCGATGATCGGCGCCGCGATCACCCATTACGGCAAACTGGATATCCTCTGGAACAACGCCGGCGGCTCGGCCAAGGGCAGCGATCCCGGCCCGACCGAGCTGGAACGGCTGACCGCCGAGGAATGGGATTTCACCCATGCGCTCAACCTGCGCTCGGTTTTTCTCGGCCTGAAATACGCGGTGCCGGTCATGCGCAAGGCGGGCGGCGGCGTTGTGCTCTGCACCTCTTCCGACGCCGGGCTGAAGGGCTCCTCCGGGCTGTATCACTATAATGCGATGAAAGCGGGCCTCAACCGGCTGGTGCAGAGCTATGCGCAGACGATCGGCCGCGACAACATCCGGCTGAACGCGATCGCGCCCGGCTTCACGATGACGGATGCGATGCGCGGCAATCTGCCGCCAGGCACCGATGAGACGATCATGACCATCACCCAACCCCTGCCCCGCGCCGGCCTGCCGCTGGACATCGCCAATGCCGGCCTGTTCCTCGCCAGCGACGAAGGCTCCTTCATCACCGGCATCACGCTACCGGTAGACGGCGGCTGGTGGGCGCAAGTGCCGCAGGGCGAGCGCTTCACCCTGGCAGTTGCAGAGGCAATGGCCAAAAACCCGCAGGCCGCGGAGGCGAGCAGAAGCAGCTTTGTGAAGGACTAACGCCAACATTTGAGGAAGTGGCGGAGGGGATGGGATTCGAACCCACGTAAGGACTTTACATCCTTAAACGGTTTAGCAAACCGCCGCCTTCAGCCTCTCGGCCACCCCTCCACGCGCATGGCCCGGAAAACCGGCCCATCAGAGCCCATGCCCTAATCGCAAAGCCGCCGCTTTAATCGGAATCATAAAAAGACTCTACGAGAAGCACTTCTTTCTGTGAACAAAAAGAAGCAAAAAAACTT